>CAITHY010000001.1 GCA_903892315.1 uncultured beta proteobacterium
ACATGAGACCCAGAACAAAGGTCCAAATGACATAGGCAGTCTGGAGAGAACGCACTGCGCCTGCCTGAAAGAAGAATAGTTCCAATACAGTCAGTGAGATAAAAATTCCGCTCAAAACATCAAAGAAAATTGCAGCAGTACACAATCTTCCCCGCATCTTTGCCTCATTTGCCTCAACAATGAAATGCTGTCGCGATCCATCCGATATCACTTCACCAGAGTGAATAATTTTTTGAATTGCACGCATCCGATCTACCGATCTCGCTAAACGCGCAGATATAGCATTGAGCAAA
Organism: uncultured beta proteobacterium; assembly: GCA_903892315.1. The sequence goes on from CAITHY010000001.1 coordinate 294, forward strand.
GTAGCAACTGCAGTCAGCAGAAAAACGGGGGCAAGCGCTAATTGAATATTATTTGTTATAGCGTCAATTGATACATCCATGTCAAACCTATCAATCTTGATTGTTAATACGATTAATGAGACCAGGCAATTAAGCCGGTATAGGACGTGAATAAGATTACCAAACCAAATGCTATGCGATACCAAGCAAAGGGTTTGAAATTGTGATGCGCCACATAATGCAAGAGCCAGCGCACACAAATAAATGCTGAGATAAATGCCGCTACAAAGCCGATAGCTATTGCAATTCCAAAATCTCCGGAGATAGCAACTGGTGACTTCCACAACTTGAGTGATTCATAAAGGGTTGCAGCTCCAATGACCGGAATAGCTAAGAAAAAAGAAAACTCCGTTGCAACTGTTCGCGGCAAACCAAACAACATGCCGCCAATAATCGTTGCGCCCGAACGAGAGGTTCCCGGAATTAACGCAGCGCATTGAGCAAGGCCGACCTTTAGTGCATCCAAAGAAGTCAAATCATCTACAGATTGAATATATGATTTTTGATTGGCTTGGCCGGACGCTTGTCGCCTCTCAGCCCAAAAAATAATCAAGGCCCCGACAATGAAAGCAGTAGCAACCGGAATGGGAGCAAAGAGAACGGCCTTAATATGTTTACCAAATACAAAAGCCAATGCCATAGCAGGGGCTGAGGCAATCAATAGATTAAGCACAAAACGTCGTGAGAGAGCGCTAGTTCTGATTGAACCCAACACACTCCAAAGCTTGGCACGAAACTCCCAGCAAACCGCCAAAATGGCACCAAACTGAATGATGACCTCAAAAGCTTTGCCCCGCTCATCATTAAAGTCGAGTAAATCCCCCACCAAAATCAGGTGACCGGTACTCGAGATGGGTAAAAACTCGGTTAAGCCCTCAACCACCCCTAAAATTAAGGCCTTTGCTAGCAATATTAGTTCCATGGTTGAATTTTATAGGCAAGCCACCCAAAGCCATAAATTTGGCAAAATGAGTGATCCAAATTAAAGCCTTTATCTGAAATAAGCCTTAAACTTCACTGCACAAATTAAAAGTAGCTGAAATTACATGACTGAAGCACGCTTTAGACTTTCGAGACAAACCTTTTTTAGCGTATTCCTGATCCAAGCGCTTGGATTTGGCGCCCCTATAAATTCGGCTTATGCACAGGTTGCAGTAGGCGGTCGCCCAGCCCTTCCTACCACCATTAGCCCGCAATCACTGACCGGATTAGAGATGCCACCCCAATTTGTGGCAGCACCAAAATCTGCACTTCCAAGTGATGCAGCACCTTCTAGCCTAAGCAACAATCCGAACTCCGCAGCTAACGTAGGTCAAATGGCGGATTTGATTCGTCTTTATCAAGATGCTGCTTTTAGTGATCCAGTTCTCAATGCTGCACGCTTTAATTACCAGGCCAGCAAAGAACTCTTTTGGCAGGGCTTAGCGCTCCTACTTCCTCAAGCGAGTGCATCGCCTGGGGGCACACGTTATTACCAGCATGGCGTAGGCTCTACAGTGGTACAAGCGGGACCGGGTAATTCACGGGTATTTGATCAGAAGAACTACACGGTGACTTTGACTCAACCCGTATTCAATATGGCGGCACTTGAGGCGTTTAAACAAGGCGACCTGAATACCAAAATTGCTGATATGAATTTCTTTCAGGCCCAGCAAGACCTCATTTTGCGGGTCTCACAGGCTTATTTTGATGCGCTTACCAGTCAGGATAATGTTGAGCTATATCGCAATAAGAAAAGCCTCATCAAACAGCAACTAGAGGTTGCTCAGGCGAAATTCGATGCTGGCTTAGCAACTATTGTGGATGTGAATACTGCGCAAGCCAGTTATGACTTGGCAAACTCGCAAGAGATTGGCGCACAAGCAGATCTTGTAGTAAAGCGTGGCATCCTTGAGCAATTGGTTGGCCATCCTGTCGGACTGCTTAAGCCTTTGGTAAAAGATGCCAAGATCGATGGCGTGCTCAAAGATCCTCGCACAATATCTAAGGATGCCAAAGGCAACATCATTGCTGAAAGTGTTAACCCGCAATTACCTCCCGGACAAACACTCAATGATTGGGTCAATCAAACAGAAGCGGCTAACTTTAAGGTGCTAGCTGGTCAACTATCGGTATCGCTTGCAGAGAGCACCTATCGCGCTGCGCAAGCACTAAATTACCCTTCGCTGAACTTGGTAGGCACAAGTGGTTACAACACCGCCAACGGCACCCCAAATAGCTATCAACCAGCCCAAACGAATGTTTATAACAACACTGTTGCCCTGCAATTGTCCATCCCCTTGGTATCCGGTGGATTCAATAGCTCCGTGATACGCCAAAATGCAGCGTTAGTAGATGCTGCAAAAGCGAACTATGACAATGCACGCCGCACCGCCGCTCAAAATACCCGCGCCGCCTTTACTGGATTCTACGGTGGTCTAGCTAGCGTGAAAGCTTATGAGGCGGCTGAACGTTCATCACAATCCGCTTTGGACTCGAGCAAATTGGGCTTCCAAGTAGGTACTTTAATTAACATTGATGTACTGATTGCACTCGATACGCTGTTTACTACACGCTCACAATTGCAGCAAGCACGTTACAGCACTATTTTGAACGCACTTAGACTGAAAGCGAGCGCCTCATCTCTTTCGGACGAAGACTTATTGGCCATTAACTCACTATTGCGTTAAGAGTTCAAAAGATTTAAAGCCGCAGCTAAAACCTCATCTTCACTTGGTGGGGTTTGAATATCCCCTAAATTCACGATCCGATTTGACCAGTAGCCTTCGGTCTTCCAGAGCGGAGAGTCGCAATAGATTTCGATAGTAGGTTTGCCCAATACCGCAGCCAAATGGGTTAGACCAGTATCCACCCCAACCGTTAAAGCAGCAGAAGAAATTACTGAAAAAGCTTCCTCTATTGAAAAACGGGGTGGCACAAAAGCACCTGGAATTTGCTCAGCCAACTCTTGACTGATTGCTTTTTCAAACTCATTACCCCAGGGTAATACCACTTGATAGCCTTTGTTAGAAAGCGCTTTCCCTAAAGCAACCCAATCACTATTGGGCCAACGTTTTGCGGCTCTTGCAGTGGAGTGAAAAAAAAGAACGTATGGATTTATCAATTCCAAAATACTGCAAGCCCGAATATTGCTAACAAACTCAGGTGAATAAAAATGAGGCACTTCAGACCTGTTCAATAAAGGCCAATCCATAGCAGAACATGTCACCCAACGAGAACGATCTACCGCATGACATTGAATTGGAACCTGAACTGATTGGTTATAAAACAATCTCGCTAGAGGTTCATAGCCTGAAAACTGGGTGGCATTGGCAAGACCAGCCACCACGGCATCAGGACTCTTTTTTGCAAGAGCGCAAACTAAGGCAGACTTTAAAAGGCCTTGGGTTTCAATCACAACATCGTATGAGACTTCTTGTAGCTGTGATTTGAATGCAAAAAATTCTCGCCAAGCACTGAGACTCAATAACTCCTTTTTCCAGCGACGTAAACCAAATGGAATAACTCGATCAATGCCGCGAAAGCCAGGCTTTGTGAGCAAAGGTTCGAGTAAGTGAACATACCCCTCTTCGACCACCCAATCAATTTGAGCATCAGGTAAACGTGCTCGCAAATCCCAAACAATGGGCAGATTGTGCAGCACATCTCCTAATGAAGAAAGCTTGACCAACAATACTTTTGGACGAGCTAGATTTGGAGATAAGGGCGAAGAAATGCTCATGGACGCATTATCGCCTGTTTGAGGCCCAACTAAAACTTGGGAACAGCATCCCAAGATAGCCCTGCTGCATCCTTAGCATTCACATTCGGCGATACACCTGGAGGCAATGGCCACTCAATGGC
>CAITHY010000002.1 GCA_903892315.1 uncultured beta proteobacterium
GCGTTCGGTAATTTTTGTCCAACAGCAATCATGACATCTCCAATAAATAATTGTTAGTAAGCATGCCAACGCAAGCGCGGGATTCGTCGTCCGGAGGGGCGCCGCGCTGGCATTTCGCAATTACCTATTGTATTAAGCAGTCAATTAATCTGCTTGTTTACGTAAAAAGGCTGGGATTTCATAGTAATCAGCCCCTTTATCCAACATGGATTTCGCCTGAGGAGAGCTGTCTGCACCTAATGTAGGCGCAGGAGTCGCTTCACGAGAGCTACGAAAAACACGTGGCAAGTCGTATTTACTATAGTCAACGCCAGTACTTGCTGATTGAGCAGCCATTGCTGGAGCGCTACTGGTCCCAGTAAGAGCCAACCCTGCGCTAGTACTTAAAGCAGAATCTACGCTGACTTTGCTGATTGCTGCTGATGCGCTAGCAGGGGCAAAGCTGTTGAGGTCTGCCATTGTTGGCATTGCATCATGAGTACCAGTTGCCTGCCTCCATACCACTTCAGGCTGATTGTTTTTACGAGCTTGAGGATTATTCAAACCAGTAGCAACCACAGTCACGCGCAAAGCATCACCTAAGCTCTCGTCATAAACAGTACCAAAGATTACAGTTGCATCATCAGCGGCATAGCCACGAATTGCTGCCATAACTTCACGAGTCTCAGACAACTTCAGTGAACGGCTGGCAGTAATGTTTACCAACACACCGCGTGCGCCTGACAAATCTACGCCCTCTAACAATGGTGATGCTACTGCAGCTTCGGCTGCTAAGCGCGCACGATCCATACCGGAAACGGTTGCTGTTCCCATCATGGCTTTACCTTGTTCACCCATCACTGTTTTCACGTCTTCAAAGTCAACGTTGATCAAACCTTGAACATTGATGATTTCTGCGATGCCAGATACTGCGTTATGCAACACATCATCAGCACAAGCAAATGCCTTATCGAACTCAGCATCTTCACCCATGACCTCAAAGAGTTTTTCATTGAGCACAACAATCAATGAATCTACATATGACTCCAGCTCTGCGGCACCATTCTCAGCAACCTTTAAGCGCTTTACACCCTCGAAGTCAAATGGCTTGCTAATAACGCCAACAGTCAAGATTCCCATTTCCTTGGCTACTTGTGCAACGATAGGCGCTGCACCAGTTCCTGTGCCACCACCCATACCAGCAGTGATAAACACCATATGTGCGCCTTGCAATGTATCTGCAATGCGAGCACGTGCTTCTTCAGCAGAGGCTGCGCCGATTTCTGGCTTAGCGCCTGCACCCAATCCGCTAGAACCCAGTTGCAAATTCACAGATGCTTCAGAACGCTGTAAAGCGCCTGCATCGGTATTCATGCAAATGAACTCTACGCCGTTAACACCGCGACGGATCATGTGCTGGACAGCATTACCACCAGCGCCACCAACTCCAACCACTTTAATAATGGTTTTGCCAGCTGTTTCTTGATCTAACATTTCAAATTCCATATACCCTCCTAGGTAAATACATACTACGTTGACGACGACGAAAAAAACTTAAAAATTTCCTGCAAACCATTCCTTCATGCGCGACAGAACACCTTGCAACGCGCCCGATTGAGAAACACGACGGCCGCGCAATAACTGCGCCTGACCTTCCATCAGCAAACCAATGCTGGTGGCATATCTGGGACTACGTAAAACTTCATGAAGATGCCCACGGTACTCAGGTGTTCCAATACGAGCAGGCCTCAAAAAAACTTGTTCGGCTAACTCCACCATGCCAGGCATTAATGCAGTGCCACCGGTTAAAACAATTCCAGAAGAAACCATGTCTTCGTAACCAGAGTCACGCACTACACCTCTTACCAACGTAAATAGCTCTTCGACACGAGGTTCAATTACCGCTGCTAGGGCTTGTTTAGACATTGGGCGTGGCTCACGGTCACCCACACCAGGAACATCAATCATCGCAGTTGGATCAGCCATCTCTTGACGGGCGATACCATGTGCAATTTTTAAATCTTCAGCATCAATCGTTGGCGTGCGCAATGCCATCGCAATGTCATTCGTAATCTGATCACCTGCAATCGGAATTACTGCTGTGTGACGAATCGAGCCTTGGCAATAAATTGCAATATCGGTTGTGCCACCACCAATATCAACTAGGACCACTCCAAGTTCTTTCTCATCTTCGGTCAAGACCGCCAAGCTTGAGGCCAAAGGCTGCAAGATCAGGTCGTTCACTTCGAGCCCACAACGACGCACACATTTCACAATATTTTGTGCAGCACTGACAGCACCAGTAACAATATGCACCTTTACCTCTAAACGAAGACCGCTCATGCCGATTGGTTCGCGCACATCTTCCTGTCCATCAATAATGAATTCCTGAACTAGGATATGAAGGATCTGTTGATCGGTTGGGATATTAATTGCCTTGGCAGTCTCAAGCACGCGCTCAACATCGCCTGAACCAACCTCTTTATCTCGTATCGCAACCATGCCACTAGAGTTAAAACTGACAATGTGGTTACCAGCAATGCCAGTAAAGACCTGCACGATCTGACGATCGGCCATCACCTCGGCTTCTTCAAGCGCCTTCTGAATAGACTGAACGGTTGCCTCAATATTGACTACAACACCCTTCTTTAAACCTTTGGATGCGGTTTGACCAACACCAACTACGTTGAATTGACCATCCGGAGCTAATTCAGCAACCAAGGCAACCACCTTAGAAGTTCCAATATCTAAACCAACCAAAATATCGCGATTGTCTTTACTCATTAACATTCCTCATTGCTTCAGCTCACTTTTTTTGCCATCTACTTCATTCTTTTTCAAACTTACAGAAGCAAGATGAACTGCAAAACCATTTGCATATCGCAAATCGACTGCATCTACTCGATTCGACCATTTCTCTTGTACTTGTGGCCAATATTTAAATAAACGTGCCACACGTTCTTCCGTTAAATTTTTATCCGAGCTTTCCTCGTCGCGGCCAAACTCTACTTTCATTCCGTTTGAGAGCTTGACGTGCCATGCATAACGTTCAGTCAGTGCAAGACTCGTGACTTCTGCACCCCATGGTTTAAACCAGTTATTGGCTTTTTCATAAAGACTCATTACTTCTTTGCCTGCATCTTCAGGACCAGAGACGTCAACTAAACGCACATCCTCGCTCACCTCAGAAACACGTCCAGTAAAGAGCTCGCCATGGGTATTCATCAGGGTGTGGCTATCGACACCTCCCCAGGTCCCAAAAGGCTTCTGCTCTTCAATGCTCACCACTAGACCATTTGGCCAAACACGACGGACATTGGCATGTCGAACCCAAGGCATACTTTCAAAGCCTCTCTTCACATCTTCTAAGCGAACGCTAAAGAAATTACCTTGTACGGTTTCTAGAACTTGCTGTTTAACAATAGGCTTATTAATGTGTTTCAAGGTTTGGCCAGCAACTGGCTCAATTTGAATCTGCTTCAAAGCAAAGACCGGTCGTTGACTTAGCCAAACTAAGATGCCGATCACGAGCATCACAACAAAGCAACGCAACAAGAAACGACTCAGCTTCTCCATCCGCTCTGAATGATTCCAAAGCGGAGACATCAACATAGAGAAAATTTCACCGAAACGGTCCATGAAGTTACTCATGCAACAGCACCCTCTTTTTGCCGTAATGTTTGACTGAGCAGCCAAAGCACCAGATCTGCATACTCAACACCAGCAGCCTTGGCAGCCATTGGCACCAAAGAGTGAGAAGTCATCCCGGGGGAGGTATTCATTTCCAACAAGTAAGGCTTGCCGGTCTTTTGATCCAGCATCACATCAGCACGCCCCCAAGTACGACATCCCAGTGCCTTATATGCAGCCAAGGCCAATTCCTGAACAGCGGCATTCACTTCAGGCGCCAGACCAGTAGGGCATAAGTACTGAGTTTCGTCAGAGAAATACTTATTATGAAAATCGTAGTTTGCTTGCGGTGGAATAATTTTGATCACGGGCAATGCTTCAGCCGTTTTACCCTGACCAACTAATGGGCAGGTTAGCTCATCCCCAATGATGCAAGTCTCTGCAATCACTTTCTTGTCCAATCCAGCGGCAAGTTTATAAGCGGCTGGCAACTCGTCTACTGACTTCACTTTTGTTAAGCCTAATGAAGATCCTTCATGAGCCGGCTTCACAATCAAAGGCAAACCTAGATGTTCTACGACCGCATTCCAATCGCTATCAGCAGTTAATTCCTGATACTCAGGAGTAGCGAGTCCATTACTGATCCATACTTGCTTGGTGACAATTTTGTCAATTGCTAGAGCGGAGGCCAAAACGCCGCTGCCTGTGTAAGGCAAGCCCAACAACTCCAGTAATCCTTGGATGGTTCCATCTTCACCAAAACGACCATGTAAAGAAATAAATACGCGATCGAAGTTTTCTTTTGCCAATTCAGTAGGGCAACGCAAACCGGTATCAAAAGCGTGGGCATCAACTCCTTTTGAGCGCAAAGCCTCCAATACACCATTACCAGACATGAGAGAGATTTCTCTTTCACCTGATTTACCACCCAACAACACGCCAACGCGACCAAAAGACTTCGGCTCTAAGCCAGCCAAGCTAGTCTGCACACGCTCGCCCCAGGAGCTCAAATTAACACCTACTCTAGACATGCTTTGCCTCCGACAACATGTGTGGCAAAGCAGAAATTGATCCTGCACCCATCGTGATTAATACATCTCCATCTTTTAAAACTTGACTCAATTTTTCTGGCATCTCTACAATGCTTGCAGCATATGCCACTGCGCTCGAATTCAATAGGGCTTTAGAATTCTTATCTTCAGCAATAGCAGCCTTTATCAAGCTCTTGCTGTCAGCCCCTGGAATTTTTGCTTCGCCCGCTGGATACACATCAGTGAGCACTAGAGCATCAAAATTTTTGAGAACTTGAACAAACTCTCCAAAGCAATCACGTGTTCTAGTAAAGCGGTGTGGCTGGAATGCCAAGACCAAGCGACGATCTGGGTAAGCACCTCTCGCGGCAGCTAAGGTTGCAGCCATTTCTACTGGGTGATGGCCGTAATCATCGATCAAGGTAAAGCTACCGCCAGATACCAAAGGAATATCACCATAGCGCTGGAAGCGACGACCAACACCACCAAACTCGGAAAGGGCCTTGATTATTGCTTCATCACCTACGCCCAACTCTGTCGCTATACCAATAGCAGCCAAGGCATTGCAAACATTATGTAAGCCCGGTAAATTCAGGGTGATATGTAGTGGACCTGGCTTATTGCCATGCCTACGCACAGTACGACGGTCAACCGTGAAGTGCATCTGAGTACCATCCGCACGAACATTACTTGCACGAATATCTGCATCTTCTGACAAACCATAGCGAAGTACTGGCTGAGATACAAACGGAATAATGTCGCGCACATTAGCGTCATCAATGCAAAGTACTGCAACACCATAAAAAGGCATGCGCTGAATAAACTGAACAAATGCCTGTTTCAATCTAGCCATATCGTGCTGATAAGTATCCATATGATCAGCATCAATATTGGTCACCACTTCCATAGCTGGAAATAATTGCAAGAACGAGGCATCTGATTCATCCGCCTCAACCACTATAAAATCTCCACGCCCCAAGCGCGCATTAGCGCCCGCGGAATTGAGTTTGCCGCCAATCACAAATGTAGGATCTAGGCCGCCTTCAGCCAAGACAGATGCAACCAAACTGGTAGTGGTTGTTTTACCGTGCGTGCCAGCAATTGCAATACCCTGCTTTAGGCGCATCAACTCACCCAACATTACTGCGCGCTGAATTACAGGAACCTTCGCTGCGCGTGCAGCCAATACTTCTGGATTGTTTCCTGCAACTGCGGTAGAAATAACTACAGCCTCTGCCGTACCAATATTTTTAGGGTCATGCCCAATATGAATAACTGCGCCCAATTCTCTAAGGCGCTTGGTAACGGCGCCATCAGCCAAATCCGATCCTGATACCTGGTAACCCAAGTTCAAAAGTACTTCAGCGATGCCGCTCATGCCAGCACCACCAATGCCGATAAAGTGAATTTGCTGAACAATATGCTTCATTTACCTACCCCCGCACAATCCGCACATACCTCGGCTACTCGCTGGGTTGCATGTGGCTTCGCTAAAGCATGCGCACGTAATGCCATCTCTTTTAATTCCGTACGAGTGAAGTTTTGCATCATCATTGCCAAATCTTGTGGATTGAGCAATGGCTGCGGCAATAAAACTGCTGCGTTGGCATTTGATAAAAACTGCGCATTCGCAGTTTGATGGTCATCAATGGCAAATGGGAAAGGAATAAGGCAAGAGGCGACGCCAGAAGCAGCTATCTCAGAAACTGTCATGGCGCCTGAACGACAAATCACCACATCAGCCTGTGCATATGCAGCGGGCATGTCATTAATAAAAGGGTGAATCTCTGCCGTTACACCCAAGTCAGCATAGCGCTTCTGTAAATCCGCTAAATGCTTATCGCCCGCTTGATGAATCACCTTGGGACGTGACTCCACTGGAATTAATGCCAGAGCAGCCGGAATATTTTCATTAAGGGCAGCAGCACCCAAGCTACCACCTACTACCAAGATAGATAAAGGTCCTTGGCGCTGGTCATAGCGTGCTGCAGGCGCTAGCATTTGATCAAATTCTTCACGAATCGGATTGCCTACCCACTCTGCGTGCGCCATCGTATCTGGAAACCCAGTTAAGGTCCGCATTGCAATTTTACTCAGCGCACGATTGGCACTTCCAGCTACTGAATTAGATTCATGTAGAACTAATGGGCGCTTCAATAATGTAGATACCAAACCACCAGGGAAAGTTATGTAACCGCCCATACCTAAAACAACATTTGGTTTTAAGCGACGCATGATCTTCCAGCTTTGGTAGCACGCGCGCATGAGGTTAATAGGCAGCATCAATTTTGCTTTTAATCCCTTGCCACGTAGGCCGCCGAACTGAACCGCCTCAAATGGAAAATCACAAGACTTCACGAGGCGATACTCCATACCGGCTTGATTGCCCAACCAAGAGACCTTCCAACCACAAATCCGCAAATATTCAGCCACAGCGAGGCCTGGAAAAATATGTCCACCAGTACCACCAGCCATTACCAAGATTGAGGGTTTAGTCAAAGCTTCCCTCCGCGCATGAGGATGCGGTTTTCAAAATCAATTCGCAATAGCATTGCTACAGCGACAGCATTCATCAAAATTCCAGACCCGCCGTAACTTACTAATGGCAAGGTCAGGCCTTTCGTTGGAAGCAGACCAAGGTTCACACCCATATTAATGAAGGCTTGCCAACCAATCCATATTGCAACGCCTTTAGCAGCAAGCCCTGCAAAGCTGCGATCTAACTGCAAGGCGGTACGGCCAATTAAGAAGGCGCGACGAACGATCCAATAAAACAAGAAGATCATTACGACTACACCAACAAATCCTAATTCTTCGCCAATCACAGCCATGATGAAATCGGTATGTGCCTCTGGTAAGTAGTGCAATTTTTCTACGCTACCACCAAGACCTGTACCAAACCATTCGCCACGACCAAATGCCATCAATGAATGGGTTAATTGATACCCCTTATTGGCAGCATTATCTACTTGCCATGGATCCATAAAGGCCAACATGCGTCCGCGACGGAATGGCGAGAGTGCAATCATAGTTGCGCCACTCATCAATCCAACCAGAATTAAGCCGCCAAATAATTTAGCGTTGATACCACCCAAAAATAGAATGCCAAATGCAATCAAGGCAACCACTACAAATGCACCCATGTCAGGCTCAGCCATTAACAAACCACCCACCAGAGCAACTGCAATACCCATTGGTAGCATGCCCTTCACAAAGGAATGCAGATACTCCTGGCGCTGAACGGTATAGCTTGCCGCAAAGATCACGGCAGCAAATTTCATCAACTCGGAAGGCTGAAAGTTCATCAAGCCCAAGGGAATCCAGCGCTTCGCACCATTTACACCCTTGCCCACACCAGGAATTAGAACGGCGATCAACAATAAAACGGTAAAGCCAAAAATCACTGGTGAGTAACGATCCCATACCTTAGTTGGAATCTTAAAAGCCCAAATGCCGACGCCAATAGCAATCACCAAAGAAATCACATGACGAATAAGGAAAAAATTACTGCTGTAATTTGCGTACTTTGGTCCATCTGCCAAGGTAATGGAGGCCGAGTACACCATGACTAAGCCAATCAAGGTCAAGGATAAGACCGCCCACACAAGTAACTGGTCATAGTCCATCATGCGCGAACGGGTTTGCTCTACACCTGAGACAGCATCACGCAAGCCAGTGCGGAAGTTATCAATTCCACCTCTTGAAAAATTCCAAAAGCGATTCAGTCCAAGCCGATTTTCGGGAAAGAATTTTTCTTTTAAATTCATACCTGAACCCCCTCAAAGTGCATGCCTAACTCTTCAACCTCTGCAGCAAATACTTGGGCACGCTCAACATAGTCACGGAACTGATCTAAGCTTGCACAGGCTGGGGATAACAACACCAAATCTCCAGATACTGCATGAGTTGCGGCAGCTTGAACTGCAGAAATTAAATTGCCACAATTTGTACTTTGAATTCCAGAGCCAAGAGCCTCACCAATTGCAGCACCGTCTTTACCAATCAGGAAAGCGCCCTTCACAAAACGTAAAGCGGGTTCCCGTAGCGGACTGAAATCTTGACCTTTGCCATCGCCACCAGCAATCAACCAAATGCGTTTACCAGACTCGTTACTACCTAGGCCATTCAATGCAGCGACAGTCGCGCCTACATTAGTGCCCTTGCTGTCATCTACATACTCAACGTCTTTAACAATCGCAATACTTTGTACACGATGTGGCTCACCATGGTAATCACGCAAGCCATGTAAGAGCACGTTCATAGGTAAATTAGCAGCACGCGCCAAGGCTAGAGCTGCTAGCGCATTTAAAGCATTGTGACGACCACGTATTCTTAAGGCATCTGCTGGAATTAAACGCTTCAGTCGCAATGGCTCATCTTCTTCTACTACTGCAGATTTGCGACGACGCTTAGGCTTAGGCTCAACATCTTCATCTACTTCAGCCCACACCAACCAATCAATTCCGCCAGCACGTAAATCGTGCTCAATTCCAAAAGTACCTTGCTCATCTGGGCGATTAGAGCCAAAAGTCACAATAGCTCTCTCTGCTTTTTGCTCTTCAGATAGCAGGCCCATCACTAGGGAATCATCACGATTCAGAATGCAAACCGTATCAAGGCCAAATATCCGTGACTTAGCTTGCGCATAGGCTTGCATATCGCCATGCCAATCCAAATGATCTTGAGTAATATTCAATACTGTTGCTGCTGTAGCATTTAAGGTATGGGTGTAGACCAACTGAAAACTAGATAACTCCAAGACCCAAACATCCGGCATATCTACAATTTGATCGGCAATATCCAAACAGCTCATGAGCTTATCTAATGCTGCAGGACTAATATTTCCTGCAACAGCAACCTTCTTACCAGCACGCTCACAGAGTTGTCCGGTTAATGCTGTGGTAGTTGTTTTGCCATTTGTTCCAGTCACAGCCAGAACTGCAGCCGCATAATTCAATTCTTGCGCTTGCGCCATACGACTTAAAGCAGAAATTGCGCGAGCAAAAAATTCAACCTCACTCCACACATCGATTTCAGCCTGCTCTGCCTTAACCAAGAAAGCATAGGTTGGGTCTTGCACCGGAGAAAGTCCCGGGCTAATACCAATCACATCAATATGGTTGAGCAAGTTCTCATCTAAAGGACCAAAACAAATATCTTTGAGGCCCGCAATCCGAAGCTCTTCGAGCCAGGCGTTTTGACGCTGAGTAAAAGATGCTTGCTCACGCGTATCGGCCAAGCGGACTTCTGCACCATTTCGTAGACACCACTTCGCCATAGCTACACCAGACTCACCCAATCCCAAAATAAGGAATCGGCTTGGAGCTTGATAACCTTCATCGCTCATGAAGGCGGCATTTGCAAAGGAATTTTCTAGAATCAACATATTTACTTTTGGATCACCGTAACTTCAAGCTAGATAAGCCAATTAAGACCAGAAGAATGGTAATAATCCAGAAACGCACAACCACTTGCGTCTCCTTCCAACCACCCAATTCAAAATGATGATGCAATGGCGCCATCCGGAAAATGCGACGGCCCTCTCCAAAATGCTTTTTAGTGAGCTTGAACCAAAACACTTGCAGCATTACCGAAACAGTCTCGGCAACAAAAATGCCACCCATCACAAACAACACAATTTCTTGACGCACAATCACGGCGATAGTGCCGAGAGCTCCGCCCAAAGCAAGCGCACCGACATCACCCATAAAAACTTGTGCTGGATGTGTGTTGAACCAAAGGAAGGCCAAACCAGCGCCACCCATAGCCCCACAGAAAATCATTAGTTCACCAGCGCCTGGAATATAGGGGAAGAGAAGGTACTTTGCATAAATGGCATTGCCCATCACATAGGCAAAAGCACCCAATGCAGCGCCTACTAAGATCACCGGCATGATGACAAGGCCATCTAGGCCGTCGGTCAAGTTCACAGCATTACTACTACCGACGATCACTAGGTAGCTCAAAATAATGAAGCCCATCACGCCCAATGGATAGCTCACTTCTTTCATGAAAGGCAACAGCAAATTGGTTTTTGCAGGCAGATCTAAAGCAAATCCGCTTCTTAGCCAGTCATAAAATAATTGCAACACCTTGAGGTTGTTCACCTCGGAAACGGAGAACGCAAGATAGATGGCGGCAAATAAGCCAATTAAGGTTTGCCAGAAGAACTTTTCTCTTGAGGCCATACCTTTAGGGTCTTTGTAGACCACTTTACGGTAGTCATCTACCCAGCCCACCAAACCAAACCCAAAGGTCACAATCATCACAATCCAAATAAATCGGTTGCTGAGATCGGCCCACAACATGCATGAGATAAAGATACCAATCAAAATCAAAACACCGCCCATAGTTGGGGTGCCTGATTTCACTAAATGGGTTTGTGGCCCATCTGTGCGTACTGCCTGACCGATCTTCAGGGCGCTTAATTTACGAATCACCCAAGGTCCAGCAGCTAAACCAATTAATAATGCAGTCACCGTTGCCATCACGGCTCTGAAAGTGATGTAGTTAAATACCCGGAAGAATCCGAAATCATCTTGTAACCATTGCGCTAACATTAAGAGCATGTTTTAGCCTCCTCTAACAGGGCCTGCACTACACGCTCCATGCGCATAAATCGTGAACCTTTAACCAAAATATTTAAGTGTTGATTGCCTTCACTAGACTGGACATGCAAAGCATCTCTCAATTGCATGATGAGGCTATCCATATCGGCAAAATGCGTCGCACTAGATGTAGTCGCGCCATTACCAGCAGTCTCATTAAATCCCTGAAGAGCAAATTGGCACTGCTCTCCCAATACAAATAGCTTTGAAACTCCCTGCTCAGCAGCATAAGCGCCCACCTCTCGATGGAACTCAGGGCCTTGATTGCCAACCTCACCCATATCACCCAAAATTAACCAAGATAAATTACCTGATTGCTTTAAAGCATCAATAGCAGCTCTTACGGAATCTGGGTTGGCGTTATAGCTATCATCAATTAAGGTGTGATTTGAATCAATCACTTTTGCTTGCATACGCCCATTGACAGGCGAGAATGATTCGAGACCCTGCTTAATCTTTTCAAGACTGACACCTGCCGCGATACCAACTGCACTTGCTGCCAAAGCATTGCGAACATTGTGACTACCCAAAGTATTTAACTGAACTTCAATAGTCCCTTGTTCAGTATCTATCTGCACAAGCCCATTACTCAATAGAGTTCCAGTCACTGCAGCCGATAGCTTGACCTGCGCAGATGACAACACAAAATCGACAACCTTACGGCCTGCAGCAGTATGGCGCCAAACACTTGAAAATTCTGAATCTGCTGGAAATACAGCGATGCCATCACTTGGCAAAGCACGAATGGCATCAGAGTGCTCTTCTGCTACTGCCGCTACCGTAGCCATGAACTCTTGATGCTCGCGCTGAGCATTATTAATTAATGCAATATTCGCTTGCGCAATTGCAGCTAACTGCGCCGTTTCACCGGGATGGTTCATCCCAAGCTCAATCACAGCAAGGCGATCCGTCGCACGTAATTTCAATAAAGTTAATGGCAAGCCAATATCGTTATTTAGATTTCCCTTGGTAACTAAGGTATGTTGTTCGCCAACTGCAGCTTTAAAAATGGAGGCGATCATCTCTTTAACAGTAGTTTTACCATTGCTACCAGTAACTAAGGCCAAAGGAATGGGGTGATTAGCTCGCCATGCTTTTGCTAAATTTCCTAAACCAACCCGCGTGTTTGAAACGCAAATCGCAGGTAAATCCGGCGGGCATTTATCCTCTGTGCTAATTAGGGCTGCACCAGCACCTGCCTTAGCAACATCGGATAAAAAGTCATGTGCATCAAAGCGCTCGCCAACTAAAGCAACAAATAATTCGTTACGATCGACCTGGCGACTATCGGTACCCACTCGAGAAATAGATATATTCTGAGCAGCCTCCGCAGAAGTATTCAGTAACTTGCTGCCGGGCAACATTGTCTGTGCTTGGGCAAGGGTGGTCATGATAGACATCAGACTCCACCTCCAGCGGCTAGGCGAATATGCTCTTGATCAGAAAAATCAAATTTCTTGCCATTGATTTCTTGAGTAGTTTCATGACCCTTGCCAGCAACCAAGACAATATCGCAAACAGCCGCATGACGAATTGCGGCCATGATGGCAGATGCACGATCAACAATCAATTGAATGTTCTGCGCGTCCTTACTAATACCACTGCGCACCATCTGCATGATAGCTTTCGGATCTTCAGAGCGAGGGTTATCACTTGTAATCAGAATTTGGTCGGCATTACGCTCTGCGACAGCACCCATTAGCGAACGTTTACCAGCATCGCGATCACCACCACAACCAAATACACACCAAATTTTTCCACCGCGCTGCTCAGCAATAGGGCGCAATGCTTGTAAGGTTTTTTCCAAAGCATCTGGGGTATGCGCGTAATCTACAACCGCTAATAAGCCCTCTGTCTTTTGAGATTTACCCAAAGGAATTAACTCCATGCGACCAAGCACTGGATTTAATTGGCTCACTTTTTGAGCGGCCACTTCACAGCTCATACCCTGCGAAAGTAAAACTGTCCATACCGCAAGCGCATTACTTACATTAAATTCACCTAACAAAGGAATATGCAATTGAGCACTTCCCACTCCATCACAAATGAAACATGCGTTGTAACCCGCCCCACTCAATAAAATGTCTTTTGCATAGATACGACTTAAACGATCGCCAAATTTTTCAAAGCCTTGGAAAGCGGATTGCGATAGTGCATAGGCCCAGACCTTCAAACCCTCTTTTGCCAGCAGGTTCATGGCAAGCTCACGACCAAAAGCATCGTCTAAATTAATCACTGCGTGCTCAAGGCCAGTTTGCTGAAATAATTTGGCCTTTGCTTCAGCGTAATCGGCCATGCTGCCGTGGTAATCCAAATGATCCTGCGTCAGATTCGTAAATACTGCACAGTGAATTTCTGTACCAGAGATTCTTTCTTGATGCAAAGCATGTGAAGATACTTCCATCGCGACATGTTTCGCCCCAGCATTGCGTAAGTCTGCAAGCTGAGTTTGTAACTTAGGAGCGTCTGGAGTCGTATAGCCAGTTTGAATTAATGCGCCAGGGAATCCAGAACCTAAAGTTCCCAAAACTGCAGCCCGATGGTTGCTAGCATCTAAAGCTTGAGCTAACCACTGCGTGATACTAGTCTTACCATTGGTACCGGTAACACCAATGATGTTTAATTCTTTACTCGGATAGCCATACCATTGCGCGCATAACTCTCCTGCTTTTACAGCAAGTCTTTCAACAGCAAAACATTGTGGATGATCTAAAAATTGCTTATCCATACCTGCAGGATCGAATACTACTGCGGCTGCTCCCCTATCTAATGCGGCATCAATAAATTGACGGCCATCGCGTGAGGCGTTGCTATGACCTACCGGATAGGCAAAAAAGATATCGCCAGACTGAATCTGGCGACTATCCGCACATACTTTTGCTGAGGAATTCGCTAGCGTATGTAGGTGGTCAATCAAATGATTGGTGTCTATATTCAAATCCACCCTCATCGTTTCAAAACCACATGTTGTGCCTGTACAGCCGCCGGCCGAATTTCTTCTGGAGCCTTATCTTCCAATACCATTTGCTTAACTTTGTTGTCTGGCAAAACATTCAATGAGCGCAATGTCTCCCCAACAATTGTTGAGAATACGGGTGCTGCAACATCGCCACCGTAGTGACTTCCACCAGTAGGCTCATCAATCATTACCGCTACAACAATCCGTGGGGCGCTAATGGGGGCAAGTCCAGCAAAGTAAGCGCGATAAGAATTGCCATATCCTTTGCCAACTAATTTATGGGCAGTACCTGTTTTTCCGCCAACACGATAACCTTCAGCCTGCGCTTTGACTGCAGTGCCACCAGGCTCAGTAACTGCTTCCATCATGTTACGCATTTCAATAGCCGTTTTTGGTGACAGCACTTTAACGCCTGGCTTGAACTCAGGGCTACGCTCAATTGTCAGGGGTACCAATTCACCATCACGCGCGAAGACTGTGTACGCGCGCGCCACCTGAAAGAGAGAAGCAGAAATACCATAGCCAAATGCAATACGGGCTTGATCGGTAGGCATCCATTTTTTGAAAGGATGTACTGTGCCAGCAACGGCACCAGGAAAACCAATTTTTGGCGCTTGACCAAGGCCAACTGCGGTATATAAGTCCCACATTTCTTCGGGGGAAAGATTATTCATCGCAATCTTTGCAGTACCAATGTTGCTAGATTTTTGAATAATTTGTGCAACCGTTAGATTCCCATATGGATGCGTATCGGTAATTGGCTTTGGTCCAACTAAATAACTCGCACCAATCACCATATTGGTATCCGGCCTGATAGCGCCTTTTTCCAAAGCAATTGAAATCGTTAACGGCTTGATAGTTGAACCAGGCTCAAAGGTATCGGTCAATACGCGATTACGTAATTGCTCACCCGTTAAATACCTACGATCATTTGGGTTGTAGCTTGGGTAATTTGCCAATGCCAGAATCTCACCCGTTTGGGTATCGAGTACAACAGCGCCGCCTGCTTTGGCGTGATGCTTTTCAACCGCATCTTTTACCGCGTTATAAGCCAAAAACTGAATCTTGCTATCAATAGATAGGTTTAAATCTTTGCCATTTTGTGGCAACTGCAAAATGGCAACATCTTCGACAACACGACCCAAGCGATCAACCACCACGCGTCTTTGACCAGGATGACCAGCAAGCTCATTCTCGCGAGAAAGCTCCATACCTTCCTGACCTTTGTCATTTACATTCGTAAAGCCAACCACGTGCGCCATTGCTTCGCCTTCTGGGTAGAAGCGACGATACTCATTATTCAAGCCAATGCCAGGGATCTCTAACTGTTTAATTTGCTGCGCTACAACAGGGTCTACTTGACGCTTTAAGAAGATCTGCTTACGTTCTTCTTTGAGTTTTTTGCGCAACTCAGCTTCACTCATTTGCAAAAGGCTTGCCAATTTCTGCACTTTGTCTGCAGCCAAATCATCTGGAACCGTGTCGTTATAGGCAATCACCGACTTAGCTTCCAAGCTCGTTGCAATCACCTGACCATTGCGATCCAAAATTTTTCCGCGACTAGCGGGTAGCTCCAATTCGCGCTGTGTGCCACGCACTCCTTTGGCTTCATAGAATGCGTTCCCTGGTCCCTGAATCCAAAACGCACGTAACAGCAACATCATGAACACAAAGAACAAAAGGAATAACATCAAGCGCGACCGCCACATTGGCAGACGCAACACTAAATTCGGCGTAGTAGAGAATCCAACCGGCCTCATTTAGCCTCCTTCAAATACAAAGTACGCTCAGGAGAAATAGGCGCCATATGCAATTGATTGCGAGCAACATCACGAATACGCGCAGATTTCGAAAGATTACGCTGCTCATACTCCAAGCGCAGCCAGTCTTGGTTTAACTTACGCTCTTCTATCTGTGCGCGCTCTTGAAGAATGAATAATTTTCGCGCACGCTGCTGAGCCGCCACCAGAGATAGAGCACAAATTAATAGTAATGCGAGCAGAGTCAAGGTAGCGCGATTCATGCAGATGTTCCCATCCGCTTTTCAGCCACACGCATGATTGCCGAGCGGGCACGAGGATTCTCAGACACCTCTATATCACTTGGCTTAACGCGACTAATAATTTCAAGCGCACTCTGTGGCAAATCTTTTTCACGCACCGGTAAACCCCGGGGTACCTCTACTTTTGCATGCGCTTGCATGAACTGCTTTACGATGCGATCTTCTAAGGAATGAAAGCTAATCACCGCAAGTCTTGCGCCGGGCTTTAATAATTTCAAAGCCGCCTTCAAACCAAGCTCTAAATCTTCTAACTCGCGATTAATAAAAATACGCAAAGCCTGAAAGGTTCTGGTTGCAGGATCCTGACCAGCTTCGCGTGTACGCACTACGCTCGCAACTAGACTTGCTAACTGAGTAGTTGTTTTAGGAGAAAGTCCTTCTTCTCGCTTAGCCACAATGGCTTTTGCGATCTGAAATGCAAAACGTTCTTCTCCGTAAGTCTTAATCACGTGAGTGATTTCCTCCGGTGGGGCCTGCTCCAACCACTCTGCTGCGGTTAAACCATGATCGGTATTCATGCGCATATCGAGCGGACCTTCTCGACGAAATGAAAAGCCCCGATGCGCTTCGTCCACTTGGGGAGAACTGATCCCCAAGTCCAACAAAATTCCATCGACTGATTCCGCTTCCGCGTACTGATCCATCTGCGCAAAACTGTCGTGCACAATTTTCAATCGTGGGTCGTTGATTTTTTGCGCTACTGCAATTGCATCCAAATCCTTGTCGAAGGAGATCATGTGCGCGGAAGGATTCAACTCCTTGAGCAAGGCTTGCGTGTGACCGCCGCGCCCGAAGGTCCCATCGATTACCAAAATTTGGTTTGCTGCACTTTGCTTTTGAATCAGCGGACCGCCAACTAGCGCCGTCACCGCCTCGGCCAGCAATACTGGGCGATGAGTTATGTTCATGGCACCCTGTCATCAAAAATTAAATTGCTTGAGTGCTTCAGGCATGCCTTGTGCAATCGCAGCCTGTTCTTTTGCAGCGTATGTAGCTGCGTCCCACAACTCCAAGTGACTTCCCATGCCAAGCAAAATCACTTCTTTTTCAATACCGGCAGCAGCGCGTAACTCTGGACTCACCAGTACGCGACCAGCACCATCCAAATCAACCTCTGCTGCGTTACCCAAAAAAATACGGCGCCACCAATGGGCATCCATCGGAAGTTGTGCGACTCTTGCTCTGAAGGTTTCCCACTCTGGCCTCGGGAAAAGCAGTAGGCACCCATCGGGGTGTTTTGTAAGTGTGATTCGGCCCTCACCCTGAACCAACAAGGCGTCACGATGCTTAGCCGGCACAGACATGCGGCCTTTTGCATCTAAATTGAGAGCTGACGCACCTTGAAACACCATTTACCCCACTTTTTCACACTTCCTCCCACTTTAGAGGATCGCACTAAGAGGGTCA
>CAITHY010000003.1 GCA_903892315.1 uncultured beta proteobacterium
GACGGACTCACGTGCATTAAATATGTAATTGAAAACCATTGAGTTTTACCAACAAGAGTTAAAGGCGCGCGGGTATCAAAGTGATCCCGCGCAGCTTCGTGCTGTAGAGCGTCTTCAGGAATGTGAAGACCAATGGATTGCTTACAAAGAAATCCGCAGCAATACCTTAAAGAAAAAGATTTTTAAACCAACTCTGCCCCGCGGTATTTACTTGTGGGGCGGTGTAGGTCGTGGTAAATCTTTCTTAATGGACTGTTTTTATGCAGCATCTCCATTAGAAAAGAAAATTCGTATACATTTTCATGAGTTCATGCGTGAAGTGCATCGGGAATTACATGAGTTATCCGGCTTATCAGATCCGCTGGACGAGTTAGCAAAACGGATTTCAAATCGCTATCGCCTCATTTGTTTTGATGAGTTTCATATCAATGACATTGCTGATGCGATGATTTTGTATCGCTTACTTAGCGCCCTGTTTGCCGACCGCGTGCAGTTTGTGATGACATCGAACTATCGTCCTGACCAGCTCTACCCCAATGGTTTGCATCGCGATAGATTGCTTCCTGCTATCAAACTCCTGGAAGAGAAGCTGGATGTTTTAAACGTAGATGCGGGAAATGATTACCGTCGTGTACAGATGGCACAGGTTGAGGCTTACCTTACTCCAGTAAACGCTGAGACGCAAGCAACGCTCGGTCAAATGTTTCAAACCTTGATTGGCAATCAAAAGGAAGCACTTAATCCAGTTCTCAATATTGAGTCCCGTGAATTGCGACCACTGCACATGGCTGATGGTGTCGTTTGGTTTGACTTCAAAACTTTGTGTTGTGGCCCACGCTCACAAAATGATTACCTAGAGATTGCCAATCAGTTTCATACGGTAATCTTGTCTGGAGTACCTTATATGCCTCCAAGAATGACGAATGAAGCCCGCCGCTTTATTTGGCTCATTGACGTCTTATATGACCACAAGATCAAATTAATCATGTCTGCTGAGGTTCCAGCCCCGGATTTGTACACTGAAGGTCAAATTACGGCTGAATTCTCTCGAACCGTGTCCCGTTTGATTGAGATGCAGTCTCGCGATTACCTTGATGCGCCGCGCCGGGTAATTGATACCAGCTTGACCTAAAATAGGGTCATGAGCAGCTTTTCACCCCTAAATGCCGATTTGCATTGCCATTCAGTGATTTCTGATGGCACGTTGACGCCCGAACAATTGGCGGAGCGTGCTAAAGCTAATGGAGTGCACTTGTGGGCTCTGACCGATCACGATGAGTTAGGTGGCCAGAAGAGGGCCCGTGAAGCGGCTAGTGCTTTAAAGATGGATTACCTTGCAGGTGTAGAAATTTCCGTTACTTGGATGGGTGAGACGATTCATATTGTTGGCCTTGGAATTGATGCTGAGCATGCTGGCATGATCGAAGGACTTCGGCTTACGCGTGATGGCCGAGGTAATCGTGCCAAACTCATGGCCGAACAATTGCTTAAAGCGGGTATTCCTGGCGCCTATGAAGGAGCACTGCATTTCGCGGGCAATCATGACTTAATCTCAAGAACACACTTTGCGCGTTTCTTGGTGGAGCAGGGTGTGTGTCGCAATACCGAGCAGGTATTTAAAAATTATTTAATTGAAGGCAAGCCTGGATATGTACCTCATCAGTGGGCCAAGCTCGATGATGCCGTTTTCTGGATTAAGGCCGCGGGTGGGGTGGCCGTCATCGCGCACCCTGGGCGTTACAGTAGGCTCAATGCCATGCAAATGGATGAGCTCTATAAGCACTTTAAGGATATTGGTGGTTTGGCGATTGAGGTGATTACTGGTAGTCATAGCCCAGACCAATATAAAACTTTTGCAAAAATTGCACAGCAATATGGATTTTTAGCTTCGCGCGGCTCCGATTTTCATGATCCAAACGAAAGTCACATTGATTTAGGTAATTTGCCGCACTTACCAGACCATCTGACACCAGTATGGTCTGCCTTTCATTAAACGATTAACCCTTTAATCTCTTAACTATTTAGAAAAAGAATACAGATGTTTGCTGAACGCGTTCTCTCTGGCATGCGCCCAACCGGTAGCTTGCACTTGGGTCACTACCATGGTGTTTTAAAGAACTGGGTCCGCTTGCAGTCCGAGTACCCATGCTTCTTTTTTGTGGCCGATTGGCATGCATTAACTACCCATTACGAGACTCCAGATGTGATTGAGCAGTCTGTATGGGAGATGGTGATTGATTGGTTAGCAACGGGTGTTGACCCAAACCAAGCAACTTTGTTTATTCAAAGCAAAGTGCCTGAGCATGCTGAACTTTTTCTATTGCTCTCGATGGGAACCCCATTGGGCTGGCTTGAGCGGGTGCCAACCTATAAAGATCAAATTGAGAAACTCAAAGAAAAAGATCTTCAAACTTATGGCTTCCTAGGTTATCCATTACTGCAGGCAGCTGACATACTGATGTATCGCGCACAATTGGTGCCGGTGGGTGAAGACCAAGTGCCACATGTAGAGATGACCCGCGAAGTAGCACGTCGCTTTAACTATCTTTATGGACGTGAGCCAGGCTTTGAAGAAAAAGCGTTGGAAGCGGTTAAAAAATTAGGCAGTAAGCGCGCCAAGATGTACGCAGAATTGCGGGTTGCATTTCAAGAGCGCGGTGATGATGAGGCGCTGGAGCAAGCAAAGGCTTTATTGCAAGAAGCACAAAGTCTATCTATGGCTGACCGAGAAAGGCTCTTTGGTTTCCTTGAGGGGGCTCGCAAAATTATTCTGCCTGAACCGCAAGCTTTGCTGACAACGGCGTCACGTATGCCTGGTATTGATGGTCAGAAAATGTCCAAGTCTTATGGCAACACCATTAGCATTCGCGAAAATCCAGAAGATGTGATTAAAAAAATTCGCACGATGCCAACCGATCCTGCGCGTGTTCGTCGAACGGACATTGGCGATCCTGCGCGTTGCCCAGTTTGGCAATTGCACACCGTTTACTCCAATGAAGAAACAAAACAATGGGTAGATAAGGGCTGTAAATCGGCTGGTATCGGCTGTCTCGAATGCAAGCAACCTGTGATTGATTCGATTCTTGCAGAGCAGCAACCCATGTTCGAGCGTGCACAGAAGTATTTGGATGATCCTAGCTTGCTCCGCTCCATCATTGCTGATGGTTGCGACAAGGCGCGTAAGGTTGCCCAGGAGACCATGCGCGAGGTTCGCGAAGCAATGGGTCTTGCTTACGATTGAGCTTTGATCTTGCCTAGTTCGCATGATGCAATTCTGAATGCCTCTCCTTGGGTAAGGAGATTTGCTCCGCTCATTCCAAAGGGCGGGGTAGTAATAGATTTAGCCTGCGGATCAGGGCGACACTCTGAGTTATTGGCAAGCATGGGTCACCAGGTATTGGCAGTTGACCAGGACGTTGCTGCGGTAAGGTCGCTTGGCAATCCCTTAATCACCCCTACATGCCTCAATCTCGAAGAAGCCGATTGGCCTCTGACAGGTGCTGAGTTCAGCGCGATCGTGGTGACCAACTACCTCTATCGTCCTTATCTCGAGCAATTACCCAAAATGCTGCAAATGGGCGGTGTTTTGATCTACGAAACCTTTGCCCTCGGGAATGGGGATTTTGGTAAGCCATCTAACCCCAATTTCCTCTTAAATCCAGGGGAATTGCTCGCTTTTGCTTCTCGTCATGGGCTTAAGGTGGTGGCTTATGAGGATATTTACGTAGATCAACCCAAACCAGCTATGGTTCAGCGCCTGTGCACGGTAAAAGGTGAGCTAAAACAGCGCATTCCGTTACAATTTCAGGCTTAAGACAGCTAATAATCGGTGCATATTCGGTGACAAATACAGCTCATTCCAAAGGTAGCAAAAAACCCATCGCTGGCAGCATGCCAGCTATCGTAACGCCTATGTTCGAAGATGGTAGCTTGGATTACGCTAGCTTACGTTCCTTGCTAGATTGGCATGTGTCTGAAGGTACCGACGGTATTGTCATTGTTGGTACGAGCGGAGAGTCCCCAACAGTTTCTGTGGAAGAGCATTGTGAGCTCATTCGCGTGACAGTGGAGCAGATTGCTGGACGCATTCCGGTCATTGCTGGCACCGGTGGCAACTCTACGATTGAAGCGATTGAATTAACTCGATTTGCAAAACAGGTTGGCGCCGATGCCAGCTTGCAGGTTGTCCCGTACTACAACAAGCCAACACAAGAGGGCATGTTTGCGCACTTTAAAAAAATTGCTGAGTCTGTAGATTTGCCAGTCATTTTGTATAACGTTCCTGGCAGAACGGTTGCGGATTTGGCTGGTGATACTGTAGTCCGTTTAGCTGGCGTACCCGGCATTATCGGTATCAAAGAGGCGACTGGCAGTTTAGAACGCGGTACTTTATTGATCAATGATCTCAAGCGTGCCGGCCATCCAGAATTTTCAGTATTTTCTGGCGACGATCTCACTGCGGCCATGTTGATGTTGATGGGCGGTAAAGGCAATATATCCGTTACCGCAAATATTGCGCCCCGTTTAATGCATGAGCTCTGCGTAGCTGCCATGTCTGATGACGTGAAAAGAACTCGTGAAATCCAATATCAGTTGATCGCAGTTCATAAAGCCATGTTTACAGAGGCTAACCCAATCCCAGTGAAGTGGGCGCTACACGAGATGGGCAAGATTACTGCTGGCATTCGTTTGCCATTAACACCTTTAAGCAATTCCTTGCGCGAGCCTTTAAAGGCAGCGCTAAAACAGGCCAACCTATTATGATGAATTTGCTCCAACTATACCGTCGATCTTTATCGATTTTGGCCTTAATCCTGATTGGTGCTGCTGTATTGTCCGCTTGTAAGTCAGTTACTAGTAATGATACGGTTGATTACAAGAGTGCTGGAGCTGTGCGCGGCCCTAATTTGTCATACCCACCCGATTTGATTACGGCACAGGCCGATCGCCGCTACATCGTTCAGGATGGTACGGCGACGATGTCCGAATACAGTGCCGCCGTTAAGAAATCATCACAGATACGCAGCAATGTCATGACAGGTATTCCCGGTATGCGTATTGCACGTGATGGTGAGCGTCGTTGGTTAGTGGTTGAAAAACCAGCTCCTGAGCTCTATCCGCAGGTAAAAGATTTTTGGCAAGAGAACGGCTTCTTGTTGGTAGTAGATTCTCCATCAACAGGAATCATGGAGACTGACTGGGTTGAAAATCGCGCTAAGGTCCCGCAAGATTGGATTCGCTCCATCGTTGGCAGCGCAGTGGATTCAATTTATGATACCGGTGAGCGCGACAAATATAAGACACGCCTAGAGCTATCTAAGCCTGGCGAGACTGAGATTTTCATTACCCAGCGTGGCATGATTGAAAAATGTGTAACCGATACTTCGGGAGGGGCGTGTATATCCACTCTGTGGACGCCGCGCCCCAATGATCCAGAGTTAGAGGCAGTATTTTTGGTTCGCTTGATGGAGCGTTTGGGGATGACTCAAGAGCAAGCAAAGGCAATGGTTGCAGCACCTTTAGATCCTAAAACTCCCAAAGCGAAGTTTGTACAAGAGGGCAATAATCAAGGTTATATTGAGATGAGCACTGGTTTTGATCGTGCATGGCGTGATATTGGTCTGGCATTGGATCGCTCGAACTTTACAGTTGAAGATCGCAATCGTTCTTCTGGTGTTTACTACGTTCGTTACATCAATCCGAAAGATGTGGGCGACGCCAAGGGTTTCTTCTCCAATCTCTTTAGCAGTAAAGATGACTCGGGCATGAAAGCTAAAAAGTACCAGGTAGTTGTAAAGAGCACTGGTGAAAATTCTGCAAATGTTTATGTACAGAATGCCGATGGCAAACCAGAAAATACACCTGCTGGATTCCAGTTACTCACTTTGTTAACAGATCAGTTAACAAAATAATGATTTTTAAAGCAAATAAAAAAGCCGCTTTTCAGCGGCTTTTTTTCTTCATGAAGAAGATTACTTCTTAGCGTCAGCAGCTGGAGCAGCTGGAGCAGCAGCAGGAGCTTCTGCAGCAGGAGCAGTTGGAGCAGCAGCAGGAGCTTCAGCAGGTTTTGCTTCTTCTTTTTTACCGCAAGCGGCCAAGGCGATTGCTAACATAGCAGCGAATACGAGTGACTTCTTCATTTGTAAATTCCTTTAAAAAATTAATAACAATTACCGGTAATTGTTCTCTGGATACTCCAAGGGATTGCCCCTAAGTAGTTTCCAGTAATTATTATATCCATCTCCGTATTCAATGTTCAAAAACCAACCATCCGGCCAAATAAGCCTCATAAAGGCTGGATTGATCAAGCTGTTTGAGTCTGCCAGCCCTCAGTGATTTATGGGCGGAGAGGGTCTGCCAGGCTGCAAGAATATCGGGGGCTTGTCCCTGGCTCATGGACTCCCCATTGCA
The DNA here is from genome assembly GCA_903892315.1 of uncultured beta proteobacterium. Next base: position 6,412 of record CAITHY010000003.1, read on the forward strand.
ATATACCTGCTTGCCAAGGCTCAGAATGCGGGTTTGTGGATGGGGTAGTAGCCTGCTAACCCTAAGCTCCTTAAGAAATGCATTCGGCTTTAGGGGTCTAGCGGGCGCGTCAAAAAGGGCTGCTTGTTTAGGCTCCGAAAGGTAGGCGGCAATCCCGGGCAGAAATCCATCGATTTGGTCTAATTTCAGCTCTCTGAGTTTTGAGCTTAGTTGTTTAATTAGTTCCTCCGGTAATTGCTCTGCACTATGCGTTGCAGCTTGTTTGGGATCTGCAAACTTATTCTGTAGCGCAGGAATCTCTTCCAAAGATTCTGCTAAGCGCCATAAACCTTCTTGCAGTAATTCTTTAAAGCTGGGCGATCGAAAGCCAACAGACCACGTTTGGCAACCCGCATCGAGTGCAATGCCATCATGAGCAATATGTGGAGGCAAGTACAGCATATCGCCGGGCTCCAGAATCCATTCTTGCTCAGGTTTAAAGTTGCGCAGAATTTTGAGGGGGAGATTGGGGTTAAGGCTCAGATCTTTTTGTTCTGAAATTTTCCACTGCCTCCTACCAGACATTTGAATCAAGAAGACATCGTAAGAATCAAAGTGGGGGCCAACACCACCTCCAATACCGGCAATGCTGATCATCAAGTCATCTAGTCGCGCATCGGGGATAAAACGGAACCAAGACAGGATTTTTGCAGCTGCTGAGTGATGTGCTTCCATTCCTTGTAGCAGTAAAGTCCAGTTAGGCTTGTCAATTGACGGAATTGCCTTTTTCGAGAGCGGTCCACTATCAAAACTCCAGGGATTGGATTTAACTAGGCGGGCTTCCACCTTGTCTTGCAAGGCAAATTTCAGCAACTCTTTAGGGGGAATAGGGCTATCTAGCGGCTCTCCATCCCGGTCTGAAAGCCCAAATGCCGGAATTGCCCCACGGATGAGGAGGGGCTTTTTATGCCAATATCGCGCCATGAACTGGTCAGGGCTAATACCCCCAAATAAGGCCCAGGGCTTGTCTAAAGGAAGTTTTGCAGGAGCCTGGGGTGGCTCATAGGGTTTGCTCAAGTAAAATGAGGTCATAAAGTAAAAAGCTGTTTAGAAACTGATTAAAAATAAATGTTCGATAAATTCCGCATGAAGATTGAAAAAAATACCATCGTATCCCTGCGCTATAAGTTAACCGATGCGCAAAATAATGTCATCGAGGAGCCTGATTCTCCGATGGTATACCTGCATGGGGGTTATGAAGGGACTTTTCCTAAAATTGAGACTCTGCTTGATGGTCAAGATATTGGTTATGAGGCTACGATTCAGCTCGAGCCCAATGAAGCTTTTGGTGAATACGATCCTGAGCTATTAAAGATCGAGCCACGTGCGCGTTTTCCTGAGCCTTTAGAGGTGGGGATGCAGTTTGAGGGTGTGCCTGATGCTGAAGAGGATGTGGCTGTAGAAGATCCTGAGGATGATGAGCCTTTAATCTATACCGTTACCGATGTTGCAGATAGTCAGGTTGTCTTGGATGGCAATCATCCGCTAGCAGGTATGGCATTGCGTTTTTGGGTTCAAGTCGAAGATGTTCGCGCGGCCACTGAAGATGAAATTGAAAATCGTCATCCAGAAGGCGGCGAAAGTTTTTCATTTGGGATGCCTAATGATGATAGCGACGATGATGAAGACGAAGAGTTTCCAGGTGGTGCATTCGGTAGTGATAGCACTGGGCCACGTACTCTGCATTAATTCAGAGTCAAACTAGTAAAAAAGGAATAGCGCGCTATTCCTTTTTTATATCATTCATTCTGTGTTATTCCAGCGGCTAACTTCGTAACACCACTCCCACAGCACTACTCCCTCAACCACTCTTTGATGGCATCCAGATCACGCTTGGTATCACTAGACCCTTCAGCCGCTGCGCCTGAAGGTAGGTTGCTTAACTTCGCTAGAGCTTTTTCAAGTGCTGCAATCTTGGCTTCTTGTTCGATCGTGGCATCGATTAAACCTTTGAGCGCCATCGATACAGGATCATCTACATTGGGTGTAACGCCATAAGCAGAAAAGTACTCTTTGGTTTTGCTATCAGGGCTTTGTGGCAAGTCTGGATGCAATATGCGCGCAGGAATACCCACTGCGGTAGCCCCTGCAGGAATTTCTTTTAACACTACAGCATTGGATCCAACGCGTGCTCCGTCGCCCACTGTAAATCCGCCAAGAACCTTTGCACCAGCACTGATCACGACACCTTTACCTAAAGTGGGGTGACGTTTGATGCCTTTATAAAGTGAGGTACCCCCTAAAGTAACTCCCTGGTAAATCGTGCAGTCATCACCAATTTCAGTGGTCTCGCCAATCACAATGCCAAGCCCGTGATCCAGAAATACTCGGCGACCAATCTTTGCGCCTGGATGAATTTCTATCCCAGTGAAAAAGCGTGCAAACATGGACAGCACACGAGCAATCCATTTCAGGCCAAGGTTCCACAGAAAATGGGAGATGCGATGTAACCAAACCGCGTGCAGACCTTGGTAGCAAGTGATGACCTCGAGACGATTTCGGGCTGCTGGGTCTCTGGCAATAATGGAGTCGACTTGGTCGAAGAAGGGATTTGACATATTTTGATTTTAACGGGGTGCGCTTATTTTCTCAGGAGCATCTGTTTTGCAATGCCACGGAGAAGATCAATCTCTTCTTTATGAAGGCGACTGCGGGCAAATAGAGCTTGAATACGGGGCATTAGCTTCTTAGGGTTAGCTGGGTCTAAATAACCAATTGCCTCCAAACCTTCACGCCAATGCTCCACCATGGCTGCTACGGCTGCAGGATCGGCAAATTCAGCCATTTCCTCTCGATTGGCTAAGGCATGACGTCCCATCACATGCTGGCTGAGTGTTTCCCTGAGGGTATAAGCGCAGACCATGATTGCCTGGGCTAGATTTAGGGATGGGTAGTCCGGATTCGCGTCCAGCCAGACTCTATGGGTGCATAAGGCTAAATGATCGTTATCAAGACCGGTTCTTTCCGGGCCAAATAGCAGGGCAGCTTGACCTCCTCTGAATGTCGTATCGGCTATCAGGGTTTTAGCACTCAACCAATCCAAGGCAGGCGGGCCAAATTCTCGATCGCGGCTAGTTAAACCCAAAACCAGGGAACAACCCTCTACTGCAAAGGCTAAAGAGCTGGTTTCAGAAGAGCATTCAAGGATGTCTGCTGCGCCGCTGGCTAGAGCAATTGCTTGAGAATTTGTTGCCACGTCTTTGATCTTGGGATTGATGAGGCGCAGGTCGCCAAAACCCATAGTTTTGAGGGCGCGAGCGGCAGAACCCACATTTCCTGGGTGACTGGTTTCGACTAAAACCCAGCGTAGTAATTCAGATTTGTCGATATTCATCAATGCCAATGGTGGTGTTTATAGGGGGTAATAGGTGCGAATCGTTTAGAATCAGTCTGTTAGTTTCGTATTGTCATGCAATTTACCTTTTTGCAGGCATTACAAGGAGCTTGTTCTTATTTAATTTGTCCATCAATACTATGCATCCCATGTTAAATGTGGCCGTCAAGGCCGCCCGTCGCGCTGGAACAGTCATTAATCGTGCTTCTTTGAATTTCGAGCGCTTGCAAGGTGACCGTAAGCACCACAATGA
>CAITHY010000004.1 GCA_903892315.1 uncultured beta proteobacterium
CTCCGCGAGGCATCGTATCTTCGGCATAACGGTACTCTAATTCGACTGCTTTTTCGAAGATGGATTTGAGCTCGTCTTTGAACGCAGAAGTCCATAGCTGCGGGTTCTCCAGCTTGATTTGGTTAATCAAATCAATGCCAAAATTGCAGTGCATAGACTCGTCGCGAAGGATGTATTGATACTGCTCAGCAGCACCCGTCATTTTATTTTGACGACCCATTGCAAGTATTTGCGTAAAACCAACATAAAAGAACAAACCTTCCATCACGCAAGCAAAAACAATGAGTGATCGGAGCAACTTTTGATCGTTTTCTAATGTGCCAGTCTGAAAATTGGGGTCAGTTAAAACATCAATAAACGGAATTAAGAATTGATCTTTGGCGCGAATAGATTCAATTTCGTTGTACGCATTGAAGATTTCAGCCTGATCTAAACCCAAAGATTCCACAATATATTGGTACGCATGGGTATGAATTGCCTCTTCAAAAGCCTGGCGCAATAGGTATTGGCGGCATTCTGGAGCGGTAATGTGGCGATAAGTACCCAAAACAATATTATTTGCAGCCAAAGAGTCTGCAGTCGTAAAGAAACCAAGATTGCGCTTAATGATGCGACGCTCATCCTCTGTCAGGCCATTCGGATCTTTCCAAAGCGCGATATCGCGGTTCATGTTGATCTCTTGTGGCATCCAGTGGTTTGCACAACCAGCTAAATACTTTTCCCAAGCCCACTTGTACTTGAATGGAACCAACTGATTCACGTCAGTCTTAGCATTAATCACGCGCTTATCAGCAGCATTTACACGCAAAGCTGCGCCGCCGGATAAATTGGCTGCCTCTACTGATGCAGGTGCAGCAGTTTGCGGTGCCATTGCCACTTGATCTGGTTGTGGACGTTGTGGCTCCACTGCAACCGGCTGCGGTGCAAGGCCAGCTTTCGCTAGCGCTGGAGCAACTTCATCTTCCCAATTCAACATAACTCTCTCCTAAATTCTTCCATTAATGGCCAATAAGCAAATGGCTTATTGGCATGCTTCACATTCTTCAAAACCAGCGTCGCCTGGACGCATTGTGCAAACTGGGCCATCAGCTTCAACTCCGCCTGCAGCACTTGCAGCAGCTGCATCCGTACCATTTACGCCTCCGCCGCTAGAAACAGAGTTCAGCTGACCGCTTGTAACCGTAGATTTCTCAACGTGGGTAGCAGCCATTGTGCGGAGGTAATAAGTTGTCTTCAGACCGCGTAACCAAGCTAACTTGTAGGTGTCATCTAATTTCTTGCCAGATGCGCCACCCATGTAGATGTTCAATGACTGAGCTTGGTCAATCCACTTTTGACGGCGGGATGCCGCTTCAACCAACCAGCTTGGCTCAACTTCAAAAGCGGTTGCATACAGATCACGTAAATCTTGTGGAATGCGATCAATCTTCGACAAAGTGCCGTCAAAGTACTTCAAATCGGCAATCATCACTTCGTCCCAAAGGCCGCGATCTTTCAAATCACGCACCAAATACTCGTTTACCACCGTGAATTCGCCTGAAAGGTTGGATTTCACGAACAAGTTCTGGAAAGTTGGCTCGATACAAGCAGACACACCAATGATGTTTGAAATCGTTGCTGTTGGGGCAATCGCCACACAGTTGGAGTTACGCATACCATGCTGCTTGATGCTTGCGCGCAAGCTACTCCAATCCATAGTGGAAGAGTTATCCACCTCAACATAACCACCGCGCTCAGCTGCCAACATGGCTACTGAATCCTGCGGGAGGATGCCGCGATCCCATAAAGAACCTTTGTAGGTGCTGTAAACACCACGCTCAGCCGCCAATTCATTGGATGCTTGGTATGCGTAGTAGCAAACCGCCTCCATTGAAGAATCAGCAAATTTCACAGCCTCATCGCTAGCGTAAGGAATACGCAGCATATGCAAGCAATCCTGGAAGCCCATGATGCCCATACCGACTGGACGATGCTTCAGGTTGGAATTACGTGCTTTTGCTACTGCGTAGTAGTTGATATCGATTACGTTATCCAACATACGCATTGCAGTGCGAACCGTTCTTTGGAGTTTCTCGTGATCCAAAACCATCTTGCCATTGGCATCAGTCGTCATGTGAGCGGTTAAGTTCACAGAACCCAAGTTGCAAACGGCAATCTCGGTCTCGTTTGTATTGAGGGTGATCTCAGTACAGAGATTAGATGAGTGAACTACACCAATATGCTGCTGTGGGCTACGAATGTTGCAAGGATCCTTGAAAGTAATCCATGGGTGGCCAGTCTCAAACAACATGCCGAGCATCTTGCGCCACAATTGCTGCGCTGGAATGCGGCGGAATGGCTTCAACTCACCACGATCCGCTTTTTGCTCATAGGCAACATAGGCCTCTTCAAATGCTCTACCGAATTTATCATGCAAGTCTGGAGTATTGGATGGTGAGAACAAAGTCCAATCGCCACCTTCCATGACCCGCTTCATGAACAAGTCAGGAATCCAGTTAGAGGTATTCATATCGTGGGTACGACGACGGTCGTCACCAGTGTTCTTGCGCAACTCCAAGAACTCTTCAATATCTAAGTGCCATGTTTCCAAGTAGGCGCAAACTGCACCTTTACGCTTACCGCCTTGGTTTACAGCAACTGCCGTATCGTTTACCACCTTCAAGAACGGCACAACACCTTGTGATTTACCGTTAGTACCCTTGATATGACTACCCAATGCACGAACGTTAGTCCAGTCATTACCCAAGCCACCGGCAAACTTAGATAACAAAGCATTTTCTTTCAACGCTTCGTAGATGCCATCCAAATCATCATCCACAGTCGTCAAGTAGCAACTAGAGAGCTGTGGGCGAGTTGTTGCTGAGTTGAACAACGTTGGTGTGCTGGACATGAAATCAAATGTAGACAGGATTTCATAGAACTCGATTGCACGACGCTCGCGATCCATCTCATTCAAAGCCAAGCCCATTGCGACGCGCATAAAGAAAGCCTGTGGCATTTCAATACGACGCTCTTCAATATGCAAGAAATAGCGGTCATACAAAGTCTGCAAACCGAGGTAATTGAACTGCAAGTCACGATTAGCGTTCAATGCTGCAGCCAGGCGTGGTAAGTCAAACTCGCGCATACGGGGATCTAACAACTCAGCAGAGATACCTTCGTTGATGTACTTCGCGAAGTAGGTGCTGTATTCAGCCTGTGTATCACCTTGCAATACTTCCTTGCCAAAGATTTCTTTGCGAATCACGTGCATCAAGATGCGCGCTGTTACCTGGCTGTAGGCAGGATCTTTTTCAATCAAAGTACGGGAAGCCAAAATAGCGGAGTCATACACCTGCGCCATTGGCACGCCGTCGTACAAGTTCTTGATAGTTTCAGTAATGATTGGAGTAGCGTCAATGTGAGTTCCCAAACCTTCACAAGCTGCTCCAATCACAGTGCGCAAGGCAGCCATATCAAGCCACTTCTCAACGCCGTTATCAGTTACTTTGATGCCAGACTCACCAGCTTGATTCGCAGTTTGCGCTTCTTGGGAAACTTCTTGCTGAGCAGCACGCTCTTGGTTGCGCTTTTCGCGATAAAGAACGTAAGCACGAGCAACGTTGTGCTCACCACTACGCATCAAAGCCAATTCAACTTGGTCTTGAATATCTTCGATATGGAAAGTTCCGCCATTTGGACGGCTACGCAACAACGCGCGCACAACAGAGTGGGTCAACTGCTCTACTTGCTCACGAACACGTGCTGATGCAGCACCTTGTCCGCCATTAACAGCCAAAAATGCCTTGGTTACTGCAATCGCAATTTTGGATGGCTCAAACGCCACAACTGAACCATTGCGGCGAATAATTTTGTAATCAGATAATTGGGTTGCCTGGGCACCACCAACACCACCAGCCACAAAGCTGGCAGAAGGGGCTTGATTTACTGCCCCTGCAGGACTCATTCCTGGGTTATTCGCTCCAGCTGGCTGGCCTGCTGTCTGTGGGTTAGCGTATGTCATGTTGCTCCTGCCTCTATATATAGTTATTTGGACAAAAAATCGTTAAAAAACAATGGGGTATTGCTGGACTCAAACACTACATCTAGTGTTTCGAAGCGCATTAGGCACTAAGTATAGGGAAATATTTGATAATTGGTAAGCCATTTATGACAAATATTTATTAGTACTTTTACTAAGTATTCGACTTATTTTGGGGTCATTTTGGTGCGGATTTTTTGGCCCGTTTTAGACAAAGGCTAAAAAAGTAAGCGTACGCTCACATACAAAAAAAGACTATCGAGGATTTAGACCAAAAGGGAGTTTCTCAGAAGAAATGCCTGTCTCATTTTGGAACTTTTTCCAATCAAAATATATTCCAGGATCCGTTTTGCGATCGGGCGCAATGTCGCTATGTCCAGCAAATTGCAAATGGGGATAAGTGCCCTCCAATTTCCCAATAAGATTTGCCAAGATTTGATACTGAATGACTTCGAATGGCGAAGCCCCATCCCCCTCCATTTCAATCCCAATTGAAAAGTCATTGCACTTTTCTCTACCTAGAAATGATGAAACGCCTGCGTGCCAAGCCTTGTTCTGCGTAGAAACAAACTGCATTAACTCTCCGGAGCGGGTAATCAAAAAGTGGCTAGATACTTTTTGATCAGCAATCTCTGCAAAGTAAGGATGCGCATTCGGGTCCAGCTTATTTTGGAAAAAATCAACAATATGCTGACTGGATACTTTATTTCTGAACTCACTTGGCGGAAGACTGATGTGGTGAATCACCACTAAATCAGGATTCATATTTTCCGGCCTCACATCTTGATTGGGAGAAATACGCCAACACGCATCACCTATCCAACCTTGGGAATCCAAAGTCTGCAGATGTTCTTTTGAGCAATAAAAACGGTTGTCATAAGTTAGAGCCTCTGACTTGGGTAGATGCACTTTGCAACATTGACATTGCACCATTACCTCAGATACACCAGGCTTCTCAGGCTTATTGCTATTGGATTTGATGGCATTCCCTGCATTCATCGCAGCCTGCTTCTTGCCCTTAATCCAAAGATAAAAAAGGCCAGCACCTGCAAATAATAGAAGCCACTTAAACAATGGTTAAGCTCTCTGAAGAATCACTTCAACTACAAAACGACTGCCAACGTATGCAAGTAACAAAGCGGTGTAAGCACTTAGCACCCAACGAATAGCTGCCCTGCCACGCAGCCCTACGCGCCAACGTGCAATCAAAAGACCCGCAAACAAAAACCAAGAGGCCAAAGCAAAAATCGTTTTGTGATCAAACACCAAAGGTTTGCCAAACAGGGTTTGCGAAAAGAGGAGGCCGGAGAAGACAGTCAAACTCAGAAGTGCAAAACCAACATACAGTAAATTGAACAAAAGACTTTCCATTGTCATTAGTGGGGGGAGATCCTCCAACCAATGAGCAAGGCGGCCATTTGGAATGATTGCCAACTGGCGATGCAAAGCGCGATCCTGAACGCTCATAAGCATGGCATGCATCGCCGCTAGACTGAGCAAGCCCACTGAAACAGTAGCCACTACGAAGTGCCCTTTAAACCAAGGATCCGAAACCGCTTTCGGTGAAATCAAGGTTCCTGGAAAAACAGTCGGCAGAAATGCACAAGTGAGCGCAAACATTAAGACCATCCAACGCAAGCTCGAGATAGGTAAAAACCAAGATTGAAACCAATAAAAGGCTAGGCCAACCCAAGCAATCAAAGACAAATCCTGTGCAAACCCAAATACAAAACCCTGAGGAGTGAATACGGAGTCATGCAATTGCACCCCATGAATCACCAAAATCACAAAAATAGCAGCCTGCACCAGAGCACTGGAGAGTCTAGACTCCACGCCGCGCTTGGCTTTGAAGCTTAAAACCAGCAAAAGCCCTAAATAAAGTGCGGAAGGGAGCCATCCGTAACTTGAGTAACCTAAAATATCCATCTGGAAAGTCTAATCGATAAATGCTAGAAAACCTCACCGACCGTCTATCACGCGTTGTTAAAACAATGCGGGGGCAGGCCCGCCTCACCGAAGCCAATACCGCAGAAATGCTGCGGGAAATCCGTTTAGCCCTACTGGAGGCTGACGTAGCGCTGCCGGTAGTCAAGTCTTTGCTGGAACAAATCAAATTTAAAGCCCTTGGCGAGGAAGTGGTTGGAAGCCTTAGCCCTGGACAAGCCCTGGTTGGCGTAGTTCAACGCGAGCTCGCCCAAGTCATGACGGGCGATATTAATCAAAGCGGCGAGCTCAATCTAGCAACTCAGCCTCCTGCAGTGATCTTGATGGCTGGCTTGCAGGGTGCGGGCAAAACAACATCCGTCGGCAAACTCGCTAAGTGGCTACAAGAGAAAAAGAAAAAAAAGGTTCTAACTGTTTCTTGTGACGTCTATCGTCCAGCTGCGATTGAGCAATTAGAGACAGTGACTAAACAAGTTGGCGCCGAATTTTTCCCGAGCGACATTAGTCAAAAACCAAATGACATCGCTGTAGCTGCCCTGGATTGGGCACGCCGCCATTATTTTGATGTGGTCATTGTAGATACCGCAGGACGTCTCGGCATTGATGAAGCACTCATGCAAGAAATCAAAACCTTGCATGCCAGCCTCAAGCCAATCGAAACCCTATTCGTAGTGGATGCCATGCTAGGACAAGATGCCGTCAATACCGCTAAAGCCTTCCACGACGCCCTACCGCTAACTGGTGTGATCCTCACCAAGCTAGATGGCGACTCTCGCGGTGGCGCAGCCCTTTCAGTGCGTCAAGTGACGGGAGTGCCTCTCAAATTTATCGGCATCGCCGAGAAGATGGATGGTCTAGAGGCATTTGATGCCGAACGTATGGCCAATCGCATCCTGGGTATGGGCGATATTCTGGCCTTGGTTGAGCAAGCTCAACAACACGTTGATGTTGCCAAAGCAGAAAAATTAGCCAGCAAGATTTCTAAAGGCGGTTTTGATCTGGAAGATTTTCGAGATCAACTGATGCAAATGCAAAAGATGGGTGGCATGGCAAGCCTGATGGATAAGTTGCCTAGCCAAATGGCGCAAGCTGCCTCCAAAGCAAATCTCAGTAATGCAGATAAACAAACCACGCGTATGCGCGGAATTATTGACAGCATGACGCCTCAAGAGCGCAGAAAACCAGAATTACTTAAAGCCAGTCGTAAGCGTCGTATTGCTGCGGGATCCGGAGTGGAAGTACAAGAAGTGAATCGCTTGCTTACTCAGTTCGAGCAAATGCAAACCATGATGAAGCAATTCAAAGGCGGAAAAATGGCGCGCACCATGGCCACCATGGCTGCAAAAGGAGCCGCCAAAGGTATTGGCGGGCTCTTCAAAAAATAGTTAATTAACTAAGATCTTTGCTGCTTGAACTGCAGTAATCACTTTTGCCTTAATTTCATTTAAGGGAATATTTTGGGACTCTGCATCAGTGCGCCCTTTAAATTCCACTTGAGAATCTGCTAGGCCGCGATCGCCAATTACCACGCGGAATGGCGCTCCAATCAACTCCCAGTCAGCAAACATCGCGCCTGGGCGTTCATTACGATCATCCAGAATCACATCAATGCCAGCAGCTAACAGCTCTTCGTGCAGCTGATCGCATGCCGCTTTAACCCCTTCTGATTTCTCGTAGCCCATCGGGCAAATCACCACCTCGAATGGTGCCATGGAGATTGGCCAGATAATGCCCTTCTCATCATGCCCTTGTTCAATTGCTGCTCCAAGCAAACGAGTAACGCCGATTCCGTAACAACCCATCACCATTGGCTGAGCCTTGCCTTGCTGATCCAAGTAAGTGCAACCCATCGCCTCTGAATAACGTGTTCCCAATTGGAATACGTGACCCACTTCAATGCCACGACAAATATCAACAGTGCCTTTGCCATCTGGTGAAGGATCACCAATCACCGCGTTACGAATATCTAACACCAAGGGTTCAGGCACATCGCGACCCCAATTCACACCAGTCAAGTGATAACCAGCATCATTAGCGCCACAGATAAAGTCAGCCATATTCGCAACAGTACGATCAGCAACTACTGTCACGCCAGCACTCACTCCAACAGGCCCTAAGTAACCCGCTGGTGCATTACAAGCTTGCTTGATTTCTGCTTCAGTAGCAAAGCGCGATTCTGCCATACCCGGGATTTTGCTAGCCTTCACTTCGTTCAGCTCATGATCACCACGCACCAACAACATAAAGAGTTTTGCTGGCCCCTCTTCTTGATCAGCAGCAAATAGCAAAGACTTCACAGTATTTTCAAGTGGAATATTTAAAAACTTCGCTACATCTGCACAGTTTGTCTTATCAGGCGTTGGCACCTTCGTCACTACCTGGGTCGCAGCAGCACGAACAGCTATTAATGCTAAAGACTCGGCCGCTTCTAGGTTGGCTGCGTAATCAGAGCCAGGGCAATACACAATCGCATCTTCACCAGTATCAGCAATGACATGGAACTCTTGACTACCAGAGCCGCCAATTGCACCGTTATCCGCTGTTACCGCACGGAACTGCAGGCCCATACGTTTAAAGATTCGGGTGTAAGCATCAAACATGATTTGATAGGACTTCTTGAGACCCTCAACATCACGATCAAATGAGTAAGCGTCTTTCATGCTGAATTCACGACCGCGCATGATGCCAAAACGTGGGCGACGCTCATCACGGAACTTGGTTTGAATTTGATAAAAATTGATTGGTAGCTGCTTGTAACTCTTTACTTCATTACGAGCCAAATCAGTAATGACCTCTTCGGAAGTTGGTTGAATCAAAAAATCGCGATCGTGGCGATCTTTGATGCGCAGCAACTCTGGCCCCATCTTTTCCCAACGACCAGTCTCCTGCCACAACTCAGCAGGCTGAATCATTGGCATGAGCAATTCAATTGCACCAGCACGATTCATTTCCTCGCGAATGATGTTTTCCACTTTGCGGATAACCTTCAAACCCAGCGGCAAATAGTTATAAATGCCTGCGCTGAGCTTACGAATTAAACCTGCACGCACCATGAGTTTGTGCGAAACCACCTCAGCGTCGGAGGGGGCTTCTTTTAGCGTGGCGAGAAATGATTGTGATGCTTTCATGTATGGATATAATCAAATCGTTGATTTTAAAGGATTTGAGGCACGATCATGCTTGACCGTGAAGGGTATCGCCCGAATGTCGGCATTGTCCTCCTCAACAGCCGTAACGAG
>CAITHY010000005.1 GCA_903892315.1 uncultured beta proteobacterium
CCAAGACTCAGTTGTAGATTAAAGAAAATGGCAATCGCTGCTACTGTCGGAATCGTTAAGCCAATACTGGCCAGTGCGGAGCCGAGCGCTAAGTTCAAGCTGCTTTGCAAGCGGTTAGCCCTTGCCGCTCGCACAGCGGCGTAGCCTTCAGGCATCAGGACTAAGAGCGCAATGGCAATGCCCACAATGGTCTTGGGCGCTCCGGCAGCATTGACGGCCGACTCAATCACAGGGCTCAGAAGCTCTGCCAGTCCAACAACTGTCACTAGAGATACCAGTAATAAGCAGCAACTGACTGCCGTTTTGAGATTACTCGGCTTGATGGCATGGGTATTACTATCGGTTTTGTGCTCTTGCGACTTAGGTAGGTAGTAATCGCGATGCGTAATCGTTTGAAAAAATAAGAAAGCAATGTAGAGAGCAAAAGACGCGATGCCCGCAAAGGCTAGCTGACTCTTGGTAAAGTCTGGTCCTGGCGTGCTCACGGTCACTACCGGCATGACCAAGATGAAAGTAGCCAAGGCAGTGAGTACGGCGAGTGCCGAGTTGGTGCCTTCATTGCGAAAGCCCATTTCATGCTCTTTTAAGCCCCCCATAAAAATACACAGGCCAATCACGCCATTGACCACAATCATCACGGTGGCAAAGACAGCATCACGCGCAATAAATTCAGAGCCCTCATGGCCTGAGAGCATCATCGCGATGATCAGGGATACTTCAATAATGGTCACGCTAATCGAGAGCACCAAGGTGCCAAAGGGCTCACCCGTTTTATGCGCAATGACCTCAGCATGGTGCACGGCCGAGAGTACTGCGCCAATCAAGATCGCTGCAAGTAGTGCAATAAACCAAGAATGCGTTAACAGGTTGGCCATAGTGGTGTTTAAGTCGTAGTGAGAAGGGCCATCAGTCAAGATAGCCAATAGTGGGTAATATAGAGCAATTCCATTTTAAGGCGTTACTAGTATATGAAAGCAATGGTTTTGTTTGGTCATGGTGCGCGCGATGCGCGTTGGCGCGAGCCCTTTGATCGCTTGGCGTTGTTATGGAGAGCCCAGCATCCAGGGGTGTTAGTACAACTCGCCTTTTTAGAAATGATGCAGCCTAGCCTAGAGCAAGCGATCACCACTTTGAGTGCTTCTGGCGCCCTAGAGATTGTCGTAGTACCCGTCTTTTTTGGTCAAGGTGGTCACTTGCGCAATGACTTTCCGGCGCTGTTAGATGCTTGTCGGGAAAAGTTTCCCCAGGTGACATTAAGCGCGACGCTTGCGGTGGGCGAGGACGAGGCTGTTTTGCAAGCCATCGTTGACTTTGGCGCCCGCTCCCTCTAAAACTGCTTGTGTCTTTGCATGCGCTTTTTCTTGGAGTGCTTGACCGACCATAATGAGCGCCGGTGATCCGCTATCAAACCACTGATCTGCGGCGCCAATCGCTAGCTCGTCTAAAGTGCTAGACCAATGACGCTCTCTTGGTGTGCTCACTGCTTCAAGGATATGCACTGGTGTATTGCCACTCAGATTTGGACTATTACAGATTAATTGCTGCGCAATCTTCGCTGCATCTTTACGGCCCATGTAGTAGACCAAGGTATCTGCACTCGGGTTTTGTATGGGACTGTTTTTGCAAGCCGCTGGTGTATTTTCTGTGGCTTGTGCCAGTGTGATAAATGCTACGCTTCTAGAGATGCCTCGCAGCGTCAGTGATTGTTGCAAGCTAGCAGCTCCCGCTAATGCCGCAGTAATGCCAGGCAC
>CAITHY010000006.1 GCA_903892315.1 uncultured beta proteobacterium
TGATGGCCTGTCCTTCGTAGCCCATGACAACATTGCGATGGATGTGTCTGCTGGCACAACCCATCTGTCCAATAGCCTTAAAGATCTCGAGAAACTACACGTTGATGCGGTTGCCATTGCTGCTGGCACTGATCTGACCATCCAGCTTGGCGACACTGATCTGCATAGCGCGATTACTGGTGCAGCCGGCGGCGCTGGTGAACTCATGCCAGTGTTCGAAGGTGGCGGTCATGTCGCGCTGGAGATGAATGCATCCGATCTGACTGCAGATCTGGGTCACCTGACCGGTGGCTTAGATGATGCAGCGATCTTGCAAGCGCGCGGTATTACTGAAGTGAACCTGGATGTATCCGGTGACCATAGCACTCTCGATGTATCAAGCTTAAATAGCTTGGTATCCGATAGCGGCACACCAACGACGCTGCTCAATAGCTTACATACAGCAGCCACCGATCTGGCAGCAAGCAATATTGGTCTGCAACTTGAAGTGGGTCACAACACAGTTGGGGCAGAGCCATTATTTATTACGGCTTCACAAGCTCACACATTGATTGCAGATGGTTTGTCATTTGTTTCTCACGACAGTATTGCCATGACGGTTGGAACAACCCATCTAAGCAATAGTCTGAAGGAATTAGAGAAGTTACATGTTGATGCAGTTGTTTTACAAGGTGATGCAGCACTAAACGGCTTCACGATCCATGCTGGATCCGGTGAAACTGTAGCTGATCTCGTTGCAAACCAATTACCTGACTTCATTGGCGGTAATGTCAACCTTGACCTTGATAATGTCAATAACGTTAATGCATTAAGTGAGTTAATTGATAATCCATCCTTGGTTGATGCCTTAGTCAATAAGCATATTGATTATTTAAGTATTCATGAGGCAATTAACTTAAGTGTTGGTAATGATTGGATGAACCTGGATTCGATTGAGCAGGTTGTTGCTCAATCTAGCAATAACCTGCATATCAATGTTGATATCGCTGGAACACAAGTTGCCAATACCTTTAGTAGTCTAGATGCGGCACTCAAAGATAGCTTGACCCATCTTAATGCTGCAACTGATATCTCGGCTGCACAACATACGGCATTAAGTAGTGTTCTAAATGGCTTAGATCTATTGAGCGGCTACACCACGCCAGATAAATTTGGTGATTTGATCTCTGCTCTGACAGCCTCAGGTGTCAGCGATATGGTGGTTGATTCTGGTCATGTCCAGATTACTGATGGCTTGGCATCTGCACTGGTATCTGCTGGAATGCTGCAAGCCTTACCAGCTGCGAACTTGGTCATTGATGCTACCCACGATATCCAGGCATTTGCTGACAATACTGGCCACTATGCACATCTATTTACCAACCTCAATTCGATTGCCGATTTGGGTGTACACCAGATTCAGGCGGGTATTGCCGATAAGGTCTATATTGATCTTGGTCTGCCAACCCATGATGCTAATGCAATGGCCGATATCAGCAGCTTGTTAGGCGCTCTTGATCCAGCCAATAGTGCGAAAGAATTGGCTGTCGGCGCCGATGGCAAGCCAATTGGAATTGGCTTGGTCATTTCTGGTGATTTAGCCCATACTATTGCCCAAAGTGGTGGTTTAAGTGTGGCAGATCTCAATCACCTCCATAATCTAGGTATTACTGAGATTGATGTTCTGACGCCTACTGCAGATGTTGCTGTTAATACCAGCACCCTTGCTCATACAGGCGCTCCAGTAGTGCCTGAAGTTCAGTTGATTGGTGTTGCTGATCCGATGTTTAAAGAATTGGATCACCATAACCTGATGCCACCAAAGTGATGGAGTGTAAATAGTGAACGATAAGATTAATCCAGACGAGATGACAGCTCAGGCTGAAGCCCCCGAGGGTTTTTCTGCTCAGCAAGAAAAAGCTGAGCAAGATCAAACGACCACTATGAAGGGTAGGTCAACTTCCGCCTATATTGCTGATGGTAAAAAGCCAATCGATGCGATTATTCACAATTGCCGCAGATCGTTTTATTTTGTGATTATTGCCACCATCATCATTGATATGATGGCTTTAGTGCCAATGTTATTCATGATGAACGTCATGGATAAGGTAATGACCTCTCGTAGCGTGATCACCTTGCTATCGATCACAGCAGTGGTTCTAGGATTAAATTTATTCTGGTCGGCGCTAGAGTGGATTCGGGGACGGATGATGGTTCGCTTGTCCCTGCGAATGGATTGGGACCTATCGGCAGATATTTTTGATGCTTCTTTTAGGCGTTTTGTCGGCAGAAAAAATATTAATATTCAGCAGCTCTTGGGTGATTTGACAACCTTACGGCAGTTTATGACCGGCAAGGGTTTGTTTACTTTGATTGACGCCCCCTTTGCAATTGTATTTATTGCGGTAGGTGGCTTATTCCATCCCTATTTGGCGCTATTTGCTGTGGCAGCATCGATCATTATGATTGCCACCGCCTATGTCACCCAGAAAATGACTACGCCAGGGCTAAAATCTGCCAATGACTCCAATGCTGAGGCTGCTAGGATTGCCAATGCCAGTTTGACGCATGCAGAAGCTTCTTTGGCATTGGGCATGATGGGGGCGATTCGTCAGCGCTGGTACAACGAGCATCACAAACATCTTAAACATCAAGTCAACGCTAGTGAAGCGGCTGGTATGACGGGCGCATTCTCAGATTTTTTCCAAAAATCCTTAGCTAATTTACAAATGATGGTGGGTACTTTATTGGCAATTGAAGGCTTGATTACTGGTGGTATGGTGATGGCCGCTAGTATGCTGATTAGCAGGGCGGTCAGCCCGATCACTAAATTAATTGGCGGCTGGAAAGAGATTATTACCGCTCGTCAGGCGTATGAGCGGATTAATGCCTTATTAATTGAGGATGTTAAGCGTCAGTCGCGGATGCAACTGCCGCCTGTGAATGGCACGCTGACAGTGCAAAAAGCAGCAGCAGTTCCACCGGGACACAATAAAGCGGTTCTCTTTGATATCGACTTTAAGGTAGAAGCAGGGCAGGCTATCGCGATTGTTGGGCCAAGTGCAGCAGGTAAAACGAGCTTGGTGCGATTGCTCATCGGGGTATGGAAGCCTGCCAAAGGTTCGGTCCGCTTAGATGGGGTAGAAATTTCTGATTGGGACCATGATGAATTCGGGCCACAAATTGGTTATGTGCCACAAGAGATCGGATTTTTTGAGGGTACGGTTGCAGAAAATATTGCGCGCTTAGGTGAAATTGACCCGCAAAAAGTGGTTCAGGCTACGAAGTTAATTGGTATGCATGAAACCATTTTGACTTTCCCAAAAGGCTATGACACGCAATTGGGTGAGACGGGGTTTGCTTTGTCGGGTGGCCAGCGTCAGCGGCTGGCAATTTGTAGAGCCTTATACGGCATGCCTAAATATATCGTAATGGATGAGCCCAATGCGAACTTAGATGAGGTTGGTGAATCTGCTTTAGTGCAAGCAGTGACTTATCTGAAATCACAAGGAAGTACCATCATTATCACTACCCATCGACCCAGATTGATTGGGGCAGTTGATAACCTCTTGGTACTGCGTAATGGTGCTCAAGTCGGCTTTGGTCCAGCCGACGATATGATCAATGCAGTACGCAATTTACAGGTAGTCGCTCAAAACCAAGGTGATGGTAAAGAAGATCAAGCTGAATCCGAAGATGCGCAGGTTAAAGAGGGTACAAATGATGCTCCGGCTGGCAATGAGCAGGCTGCGCCTCAAGAGCAGCCAATTGCTGGCAAGGATGAGTCAGTAGCAACAGTAGTAGTGCCAGCGACTGATGCAACTCACTTAGCCAATGCGCACTCGTCTAAGGAAGAAAAATGACCGACGAGATCAAAGAGCAAGGCGATACGATCTTGCATGAGCAAGATTCTCAATCGGTCTCTGGGGAAAATGCGCATTCAGGGGCAAAGTCTGAGATTACCCCGCTCGATCAAACCAAATCCCAGAGCAAGAGTCAGGCCTTAGTTGTTCAGTTTAAGGAGCTTGATAAAAAAGCTGAGAGTTGGATTCAGTCATGGAATCCTTACCATCCCGATTCCTTGCAGACACGCAAGATTCAGCCCATTGAGATTCAAGAGTCTCAACTACGTAAACATGCAACCACATTATTCTTAATTACTTTTGGTGGATTTTTGCTTTGGGCTTCATTGGCGCCGATTGATGCTGGTGTATCAGCGCCTGGCACAGTCATGGTGAGTGGTTATCGTAAAACCTTGCA
>CAITHY010000007.1 GCA_903892315.1 uncultured beta proteobacterium
AACTAGGCCCTTATGTAGGTTGGTGCGGCTGGCAGGAATTGAACCCACGACCCCTTGGTTCGTAGCCAAGTACTCTATCCAGCTGAGCTACAGCCGCAACAGCCATAATTATGCCATGGAAGAGAAGAACTACATCACCCCCGCTGGTCACGAACGCATCAAGACCGAGCTCCTTCAGCTCTTGAACCTTGATAGGCCTGAGGTTGTCAAGGTTGTACACTGGGCCGCGAGCAACGGTGACCGGTCTGAAAATGGGGACTATATCTACGGAAAAAAGCGTCTTAGGGAGATTGATAGACGGATCCGCTTCCTGAATAAACGCCTAGAATTTGCCGTGGTTGTCGATAATTCTGCTCGAAAATCGGGTGAAAATGACGCTGAACAGGTATTTTTTGGTGCGACTGTGACCTACGCAACCCTAGAGGGTCCTCAAGCAAACAAAGAAACTGTAATCACAATCGTAGGTGTAGATGAGGTTGACCTGGATAAGGGGCATGTCAGCTGGGTTTCACCAATAGCCAAAGCCTTAATCAAGTCTCGGATCGGGGACTGTGTCTTTATCCAAACACCCACCGGCCCTGCTGAAATTGAAATTCTAGACGTTCAATATTGGTAAAGCTCAAACGGCGCGCGTGCGTGTCACACGCATCACGTCCGGGTTAGCACGCAAGCTACGCATCACCTTAGAAAGATGCAAGCGGTCATAGACCTGAATCGTAAAGCGAATGGTTACCGAATCTTCTTTGAATCGATCTTCCATAGATACATTCATGATGTTCGAGTCTGCTGATGTAACGCTGCTCGCCACCCTAGCCAAGACACCCTTACCCTGGCGCGTATCAATCGCTAGATCTACTTCAAACTCGCGATTGAGCTCTTTACCCCACTCAACCTCCACCCATTTATCGCTATCTTTGGAGAGCATACGCAATGCTAAAGAGCAATCGTTGGTATGGACTTGTAGGCCCTCTCCCTTACCGAGATAACCAATAATGTTATCGCCTGGGATAGGATGGCAGCAAGTCTGAAAGTGAATGGAATTACCTTCTCGGCCATCTACTAGGATGGCTTGGCGCTGATGATGATTTACCTCTTGGTTTGGTGCGACCCAGTCTGCAACACCTAAGCGCATTTGCTCTGCACCGCCCTCATCATCAATCAAAATCTTGAGACGAATAGCTAACTCCTGCGGAGATCGCCTACCTAAAGCAATATTGACGCAAGCCTCTTCGCGGGTTTTATCACCCGTCCAATGCATCAGCTTTTCCCAAATCTCTGGACTTAACAAAGCGGCATCAACACCCTGCTGACGCAATGCGTTTGCTAAAAGACGCTCGCCCAGTTGAAGCGATTCAGAGTAGTGCTTGGTTTTGAGCGAATGGCGTATAGAAGCGCGAGCTTTGCCAGTGCGCACAAATGCCAGCCAACCTGGATTAGGTTGTGAGCTTGCTGACGTAATGACCTCGACAATGTCGCTATTTTTTAGCTCGCTGCGCAATGGTAATTGCAAGCCATTAATTTTGACGGCTACACAGGTATTACCTAGATCACTATGAATTGAGTAAGCAAAATCTAAAGCAGTTGCACCTCGTGGTAGAGCCCTAATCTGTCCAGTTGGCGTAAATACATAAACTGCGTCTGGGAACAAATCAATTTTGACGTGCTCTAAGAATTCCTGAGAGTCGCCGCTACTGTCTTGAATATCAATTAAGGACTGTAGCCACTGGTGAGCTCGATTTTGTACCTCACTCATATCAGGGGAGCCATCTTTATAAGCCCAATGCGCTGCTACACCGGCCTCTGCGACTGCGTGCATTTCCGTCGTACGAATTTGAAACTCAACCGGCACGCCCGAAGGGCCTAATAAAGTGGTGTGCAAGGACTGATAGCCATTTAATTTGGGGATTGCAATGTAATCCTTAAATTTACCCGGCATCGGTTTGTACAAAGAATGCAAGATACCGAGTGCGCGATAGCATTCGTCGATTGAATGTACGGTCACCCTGAAAGCATAAACATCGAGCACCTGAGAAAAGCTTAAATGCTTAGAGCGCATCTTGGTATAGATACTAAATAGCGTCTTTTCTCGACCACGCAAATCAACTTCTAAATTGGCTTTAGCAAAGGCCATACGAGAGGCTTGCAAAATCTTCTCAACCATTTCCTTGCGATTACCGCGCGCCCGCTTTACAGCGCCTTCAATGACCCGAAAACGCATAGGCATAGAGTAACGGAAACTGAGATCTTGTAAATCACGGTAAATCACGTTCAAACCAAGACGATGCGCGATTGGCGCGTAGATTTCGATCGTTTCAGCGGCTACTCGACGACGTTTCTCCATGGGTACGGCGTCCAGAGTGCGCATATTATGGGTACGGTCGGCCAACTTAACCAAGATAACGCGTACGTCTCGCGCCATTGCCATGAACATTTTGCGAAAGCTCTCGGCTTGCGCCTCTGCATGACTCTGGAACTCTAATTTATCGAGTTTGGTTAAACCTTCAACCAACTCCGCCACCTTATTGCCGAACTTTTCAACCAAATCCGCTTTGGTGCAGCCGGTATCCTCAATCACATCATGCATCAATGCGGCCATGATGGATGGCGCATCTAAGCGCCAGGTTGCGCACAACTCCGCAACCGCGACTGGATGGGTTATGTAAGGTTCGCCACTATGGCGGTATTGGCCCAAATGAGCGGCGTCAGAAAACTGAAATGCCTTTTTGACTTGCGCAATCTCTTCAGGTTTTAGATAAGAAAGCTTTGACAGCAATCCCTCAATAGAAACTACTTGATGCTTAAGAGGAAGAGTTGGGGCAGATGTGGGGCCAAACAAATGACGACTGGATTGCGCCAACAAAGTCGCAATAATCGATTTTTTACCACTTTGAACTGGTGTGTCTGGAATCGCATCCAACAACTGTGCTTGGGTAGAATCAACCGAAGCATCTTTAGGCGCGATGCTCCCTACTTTTTCCGATGTTTTGGCTAGTCCTAAAGGGAGCTCCACACCGGAACTCCTGAATTACAGAGGCACTTTGGTCAACATGTCACGGTCAGTCACACCAGCAGCTACTTCACGCAATGCAACTACGGTAGCTTTATCTCTTGACTCAACACGTGGGGAGTGACCTTGTACCAATTGGCGAGCACGATATGTCGCAGCCAAAACCAATTCAAAACGGTTTGGAATAGTTTTAAGGCAATCTTCTACAGTAATACGGGCCATGCTGGACTCACTTAATTTAGCTTCAATACCTATAGGATAACTGATTAGACCCCAAGGCGCTTCAAAAGCGCTGGATTTCTAGCCATACTGGGGCCAGAGCGAAGACGGCTGGAGGCCAAGATATGCTTTAAATCTACCAAGGCCTGCTCAAATGAATCATTCACTACGATGTAATCCGCCTCATGGGCATGCAAAAGCTCCACATGGGCCGCTGCCAAGCGACGTTGAATCGTTGCTTCATCATCCTGACCACGCTTACGCAGACGCTCTTCTAAAGCCTCTATCGACGGCGGGAAGATGAAGATCCACTGCACAGAGGGAACTAACTTTCGAATTTGTTGAGCACCCTGCCAATCAATCTCCAACATGACGTCACTACCCGTCTGCATTTGAGATTCAATCCAAAGCTTTGAGGTACCATAAAAATGGCCATGAACTTCTGCCCATTCTAGAAAATGCCCCTGATCACGTTCCTGTAGAAAATCTTCTTTTGTCAGAAAGCGGTAATCCTTGCCATCCACCTCACCAGGTCGTGGTGCACGCGTAGTGGTTGATAAAGACAATTTCAATCCAGCCTCATCTTTCAGCAATGCATTGACTAAAGAGGATTTTCCGGCGCCCGAGGGTGCAACAATCATCAACATGCTACCTTGATAGGATGGTGTCGGATTAGTATTAGTCATAAATCGTGAATAAGAATTACTCGAGGTTTTGAACTTGCTCACGCATTTGCTCAATGAACAACTTGAGCTCGAGAGCTGCTTGTGTGCATTCTTCTGATACAGACTTAGAGCTTAAGGTATTGGCTTCGCGGTTGAGTTCTTGCATCAAAAAATCTAAGCGCTTACCAACAGGTCCTTTACCTGCAAGTGCGGTATCTACCGCCTGAAGGTGAGTTTTTAGGCGTGCGAACTCTTCAGCGACATCAATGCGCACTGCATAGAGAACAACCTCTTGACGAATACGCTCCATGAGTTCGGCGCCTGCCTTGGCTTGTTCTTGAGCGGCGAGCGCTTCAGCGAGACGCTCTGTGAGCTTCTCTTGATACTGAGCGACATACTCGGGCACCTTGGGCTCAATCGCTTTTACGATATCGCGCATTTTGCCGGTAATACTGGTGAGAACACCAACCAAAGCCTTGCCTTCGGCATGACGACTCTCCATGAGAGCTGCTAGAGCTGCGCGCCCAGCCTCGACTGTGGCCGTAATCCAGCCATCTTCTTCACCGCGAGGTTCAGAAACAATGCCAGGCCAACGCAATACTTCGGCAATACTCAATTCTTGCGCTTGTGGGAAAGCTTCTCGGGCTTTTTGTTGAAGGGTGTACAAAGCAACAAGACGGTCTGGGCTAATGGCACCCAAAGCATGCGGATTGCTTTTAGCGGCACCTGCTGCTGCACTATTGACGCGCCAGGCCGCCCTAAACTCGACTTTTCCGCGAGATAGGCTGTGAGTAGCCATCTCTCGCAAGGCAGGCTCTGCCCCACGGCACTCGTCCGGAAGACGAAATCCCAAATCCAGAAAGCGGCTGTTCACAGCCCGACATTCCACCTGCAGATCAGCAACTACACCCGCTCCTAGGGAGACTTGGCGAGAAGCGCTGCCATAACCAGTCATGCTCGATATCATATGGACATTGTAGTTTCATTATTGAATCAGACCAAACCCACAGGACCCTATTTCCATGAGCACAGCAAACCCAGCCAATATGGCCCGTCCTAGCGGCCGCAAGCCAACCGATTTGCGTCCGGTAACCATCTCTAGAGCCTTTACTAAACATGCTGAGGGCTCTGTATTAATCGCTTTTGGAGATACCAAGGTGCTCTGTACGGCCAGCATCCTGGAAAAGGTACCGCCCCATAAAAAGGGCTCTGGTGAAGGCTGGGTTACCGCTGAATACGGCATGCTACCCCGCTCCACCCATACTCGCAGTGATCGCGAAGCTGCGCGCGGCAAACAATCTGGTCGCACCCAAGAAATTCAGCGTCTTATTGGCCGCGCCATGCGTAGCGTCTTTGATTTAAAAGTGTTGGGTGAAAGAACGATTCACCTTGATTGCGATGTTTTGCAGGCCGATGGCGGTACGCGTACTGCGTCCATTACTGGCGCTTATGTCGCCGCTCGGGATGCTGTCAATCAACTTCTCAAAAGTGGCGCCCTGAGTAAAGATCCAATCATTGATAGCGTAGCTGCGATTTCTGTAGGCATCTACCAAGGTGTGCCTGTATTGGATTTGGATTATCCAGAAGACTCTTCTTGCGATACTGATATGAATGTTGTCATGACCGGTAAAGGCGGGATGATTGAAGTACAAGGCACCGCTGAAGGTGCAGCCTTTTCTAGAGCGGAACTCAATGCACTCCTAGATTTAGCTGAACAAGGCATTCAAGAACTCACCCAAATGCAAAGTGATGTATTGCAGTAAAGATCGAAATGCAAAAGCTCGTTCTCGCATCCAATAATGCCGGCAAGGTAAAAGAGTTTCAGGCGCTGTTAGCGCCACTGAACTTTCAAGTGATTCCGCAAGGTGAATTGGGCATTCCTTCTGCAGAAGAGCCCTACTTCACCTTTATGGAAAACGCCCTTGCTAAAGCAAGACATGCCAGCGCCGCATCCGGCCTACCTGCCTTAGCCGATGACTCCGGAATTTGTGCCCACGCTTTAAATGGCCAACCTGGCGTATTGTCGGCTCGCTTTGCTGGTGAGCAAGGCGATGATGCAGCTAACAATCGAAAACTCATTCAAGCATTAAAAGACCAGGCAGACCGAGGTGCTCACTATGTTTGCGCTTTAGTTTTCGTCAATAGCGCAAATGATCCGGAGCCGATCATTGTGCAGACTCGTTGGTATGGCCAGATTGTTGATCAAGCAGTTGGTAGCAATGGCTTTGGATATGACCCCCACTTCTTTCTGCAGGATCAAAACTGCACTGCGGCGCAATTAGACCCAGCGCAAAAGAACTTAATCAGTCACCGTGGTCAAGCTTTGCGTGAACTGATAGTTCAACTCAAATCGCGCAACTAAAATCTCGTGCTTAATTCAAATCCCAATAAAGTCAGCCTCACCGCATTGCCACCCCTGGCTTTGTATATTCACTTTCCTTGGTGTGAAAAGAAATGCCCATATTGCGATTTCAATTCACATCAAATTAAAGAAGGTATTAGTAAGTCTGGGTTTGATGAGCAGCGCTACATCAATGCGCTGATTGCTGACCTAGAAACGGAATTACCCAAAATTTGGGGTCGCCAGGTTCACAGTATTTTTATCGGGGGCGGCACTCCTAGTCTACTTTCGGCTACAGGCATGGATCAACTGCTTTGTGCCGTTCGCGCTCGCGTGAATCTTGAGCCCGACGCTGAAATTACGATGGAAGCCAATCCAGGATCTATTGAGGCCGATAAATTTGCGGGGTTTGCAAAGGCAGGTATTAATCGAGTTTCAATCGGCGTTCAGAGTTTTCAAGATGAGCAGCTCAAAGCCCTGGGACGTATTCATAATGGTGAGGAAGCTAGGCGAGCCATTGAGATTGCAATGAAGCACTTCAAATCGGTGAACTTAGATTTGATGTACGGACTTCCTAGGCAGACTTTAGAGTTAGCCAAAGTAGATGTTGAGACAGCACTTTCATTTAAAACTCCTCACCTGTCTTTTTACAATCTGACATTAGAGCCGAATACCTACTTCGCAAACTTTCCTCCGCCACTACCAAACGATGATGAAGTAGATGCTATTTTTGAACAGAATTTAGAATTGCTTACCAGGGCGGGCTATCAGCGTTATGAAGTTTCTGCGTATGCGCTTAAAAACCAAGAATGCAAACACAATCTGAACTACTGGCGCTTTGGTGATTACATTGGTATTGGTGCCGGCGCTCATGGGAAGATTTCATTTCCAGACAAAATTACTCGCCAAGTAAGAGAGCGTCATCCAGAAAGTTATATGCTGGCAATGGAAACTAAGGGCAATGCATTAATTGAATCTAGAGTTCTTGAGGCCAAGGATCTGCCTTTTGAGTTTATGCTGAATACTTTAAGGCTGACTGATGGTGTTGCGACCAACACCTTTAGTGAGCGTACGGGCTTGCCTTTAAACGTGATTAGCAAAGGCTTGGCTGAAGCTAGCAACAAGCAACTTCTGGATGAAAATCCCAGTCAGCTGAAAGCTACTCTACTAGGGATGCGCTATCTCAATAATCTGCAAGAGATGTTTTTAGACTAGCTTCCGGTCCAAACGGGTGACTGCCCATTTAAAAATGCAGCGACTCCATTCTTAAAATCGTTGCTGCCATAGGTTTCACTGATGAGATCATTGCAGTCAGGCAGATTATTTTTGATTAACCTTGCTAATACTAATTTGCTCGATTTTTGAGTGATGGGAGCCAACCGACTCAGTCGTTCTGCGAGATTGTCAGCCTCATGCCCTAACTGATCTTGCTCGTATGTGGCCAATAAATATCCCTGCTGTAGCAACTCTGGAGCTGTAATCATTTCTGCTAATAGCAACATCCGCTTCACGATATTGATATTCAGATAGGCCACCAACCAAGCCACATTCCCTGCGGATAAGCAGTTACCCAGCGTTTTAGCAATAGGTACGCCAAACTTGGCATCCGGAGTTGAAATTCGGAAATCGCAGCAACTGGCTATCGCCAAGCCACCACCAACAGCCATGCCATCAATTACGGCAATAGTCGGAATGGGCAAGGTAGCGAGCGGACTCAGATAGTCGTCAATACCCTCTTCGTAGCGAACGCCATCCTGACCATCTTTAAAGCTGGCAAATTGAGCAATGTCGCTGCCAGATACAAAAGACTTACCACCAGCACCCCTCAATATCGCAACTCTTACTGCAGGATTTTTAGCAAGCTCTAGACAAATTGACTTGAGGCTTTGATACATGCCTACGGTCATTGCATTACGTGCAGCTACATGATCAAAAGTAATGTGGGCAACATTGCTACACACCTCTAGTGAGACTTGTGCAGTATTGCCCGCCCTATTTTGCTGGGTCTCTTGATGTGCCATCAAATACTTATTCAGCCTTAATATTTAAACTCTTTACTAGACGCTGATACTTAACCAGCTCACCAGCCAAGAACAAGCTAAATGCTGCAGGTGTTGCAGGTCCCTCAGGCTGCAAGCCTTGGGAATCTAACGTCTTTTTAATCTGTGGATCAGCCATGGCAGCTTTAACGGCCTGATCAATCTTATTCACAACCGCTGGATCCATGCCTTTAGGGCCCATGATTGAATACCAATTGGTCACGTCAAAACCAGTAATACCTACTTCGTTAAAGGTTGGTACGTTTGGAAGTATGGGTAAACGCTTTGGTGTTGAGATTGCAAGGGCCTTTAAGCTGCCGTCTTTAATTTGCTGCAAGTTGGGTGGCAAGGTATCGAAGTTCATCGTGATTTGACCACCAAGTAAATCAATAATCGCCTGACCACTACCCTTGTAAGGAACATGATTCAGTTGAATGCCTGCAATCTTGGCAAATAAAGCACCCGCTAAATGCTGTGTACTCCCAATCCCAGACGAACCATAAGTCATCTGACCTGGATTTGCTTTTGCAAGCGCAATGAGCTGAGAAACTGAATTTACTGGCAATGAAGCCTTTACCACCAGAACGTTGGGAACGTATCCCAAATAAGTGATGGCCGTGAAATCCGTTGCAGGGTTGTATTGAACATTAGTTAGCACATAGGGTGCGATCGCATTGGAATTGGAGTGCCCTACTAGCAAAGTGTAGCCATCAGGATTGGCCTTGGAAACTTGATCGGCTCCAATTGTGCCTGCGGCTCCCGATTTATTTTCCACAATGACGCTTTGACCTAGAATCTCACCCATTTTTGGCGCAAGGGCTCGAGCAACTATGTCGGTGCCGCCACCAGGTGCAAAACCCACGATCAGTCGTATCGGTTTAGTTGGGTAAGACTGTTGTCCTAAAGCAAAGAAAGAACTCGTGGCTAGCGTGATTGCGAGCAAACTACGAACAGCCCACCGAGGCGTTTTAAGCAACATAAAGTCTCCATAGTTATTTTTATTGTGTTTGATACTATTAGAGACTAATTCTAAACATATAAGAACGATAGAGACAATGCCGAAAACACCTAGTAAGGACCCTAAAGAGGGGGTTCGCGAGCAGCCTTCCAAGCCATTACCCCTCTCTGGGGTCCGTGTTCTTGACGTAAGTCAGGTAATGGCGGGTCCCTACTGTTGTATGTTGCTAGCTGATTTAGGTGCTGACGTGATCAAGATCGAGCCCCCAGGCACAGGCGATCAAACCCGTGGCGCAATGGGATTCAAGATGAAGGGTTCCGATAGTATGGGCTTTCTGAATATGAATCGTAATAAGCGCAGTCTCACCCTTAACCTCAAAACCGAAGCTGGCAAAAAAGTATTTTTTGAGCTGGTCAAGACTGCAGATATTTTGGTTGAGAACTATCGCCCCGGTGTTATGAAAAAACTGGGAATTGATTACGTATCTTTGCAGGCCATTAACCCAGGTCTTGTCTACGCCAGTATCTCGGGCTTTGGGCAAACTGGTCCATGGGCAGATCGCCCTGGCTTTGATCTGATGGCTCAAGCTATGTCTGGCGTTATGAGTGTCACTGGTTATCCAGATGGACCGCCAGTTAAGGCCGGCGTTCCAGTTGCTGATATTGGTTGCGCCCTCTTTGCGGTCTACGGCATTTTGTCAGCTTATATTGGTAAGACTAAGACTGGTGAAGGTCAGTTTATTGATGCCTCCCTTTTTGATTCTGCATTGGCATTTTCTATCTGGGATACAGCGCAATACTGGGGCACTGGGGTTGAGCCCTACAAACTGGGTACAGCCAATCATATGAGCGCTCCCTATCAAGCCATGAAAGCTTTTGATGGCTACTTTGTGATGGGCGCAACTAACCAAAAACTTTGGAAATTACTTTGCGACAAGATTGATAGACCCGAATTATTTGAAGATGCTCGTTTTAAAACCAATCCCTTGCGCTTAGCCAATCGTCTAGAGCTTGCTGCAGAGCTTGAAAAAACCTTTGTGACTAAAGCTGCTGATGAATGGGTGGGCACCTTATTAGCTGCAGGCATTCCTGCGGGGCCAATTAACACTTATCCAGAAGCATTTGATAGTGCACATGGTCGTCACCGCAAGATGCGCATGGAAATTGATCATCCAGTGGAAGGCAAGGTTCCGAATATCGGCTTTGCAGTGAAGATGAATGGCACACCCCAACAGGTATATCGCCACCCTCCTTTGCTTGGTGAACACACCCATGAGCTGCTTGCCGAACTGGGCATTAAAGGGGAAGAACTCAAATCGTTAGAAGCTGGTGGTGCATTTACTCCTTAAGATGCAACGAGTCCTTGCTTCATAAGATAAAAGGACTCTGCAGAGTCCTTTGCTTTACAGGAAAACTCAGATGCGCAATTACTCGCCTGCAGTAATGGCCATCTCTTGAGCTGAGAATGGATCTTTAGGTGGAGCGACTGGTTTTGGGGCGACCTTTCCTTTAGTGCCTGGCATGAGCTCAAAGTCAGGCACAAAGACTGTTAAGGTGCTCCTAAGCTGATCAAATACTTTGCGATTACCATCGAACTTGACTTTACCTTCGGCCAGCAAATTTTCAAATGTTGCTTCACCACCCATAACTTGCTCGAGGTCGCTACGATTGAGTGTGATGGTGAGATTTGGGTTTTTGGCCTGCTGACCTTTAATATTGGTCAAAGCAGAATTGCTCATTTCAATCACAAACTGCTCGCCATTGTCTGGTGTAGAAAGATTGATCACAAAGTTCATACCTGCAGCTTTTTTGCTATCCATACTGATAGCCAATGCATTAAGCCAGAGTTCGGTCGTCATGCCTTTGATCATGTCAGGACCATTAGATTTTGGCGAAGCTCCTATTGGCATGCCATGACGCAACTCATAAGCAGCGCCCAAGAAACTATTACGCATACTGGGACTCTCTTTTTGGTAGCCAATCTGCTCAAAAATATCGGCTAGCAAATCTTTAGCGGCCGTATTGTTTGGCTGTGCATAAACTAATTTATTGACAATCTCCATAGCTTCACGGTACTTGCCTTGCTTATAAAGGTCTCTACCTTTAGCAAGAATCTTGCCCGAGCCACCCATCATCTCCACATACAGTGGTGCCGAATCTCGTGGCGACAAGGGCGCTAATGTGGCTGGGTTGGCATCCCAGTAACCAAGATAACGATTGATCACGGCACGGCTATTGTGCTCTTCTGAACCGTGATAACTGTGGGCAGCCCACTGCTTCTTAAGACTCTCAGGCTGTTTGTAAACGTTCTGAATTTCATTAATGGTGACACCATTGTTTGCCAAATGGAGTACTTCATTGTGCAGATGAGCATAACTATCTCGCTGTGTACGCATGACTTCTTGAATACGCTCATTACCCCAGCGCGGCCAGCTATGGGAAGCAAACATGACTTCACTCTCGTTGCCATAGCGATATAAAGCATTGTTAATATTCTTTGACCATGCTAAAGAGTCGCGCACCAATGCACCGCGCAAGGTGTAGATGTTATGAATAGTGCCAGTAATATTTTCTGCCGCCCAAAATGCTTTAAATTGCGGAAAATAGGTATTCATCTCCGCAGGGGCTTCTGTACCTGGTGTATTTTGAAATTCCATGTCTACACCATCAACTGTCATTTTTTCATAAGGCTGATTGATATAGACGTTAGGCTCAATCAACCCTAAATTACCAGCGGCAGTATTTTTACCAATGGATTGATCCACATGCCCAAATGGGCTTCGTGGCAATAAAACGCCATACTGAAAATACATTCTGCGAGTCATCGCATTGCCGGCGTAGACGTTTTCAGCAATGGCATGATCCATAAAGCCGGCTGGCGCTATCACTTTCACTTTGCCACTCTTCACATCCGCCTCATCAACCACCCCGCGCACGCCACCAAAGTGGTCTCCATGCGAATGCGAATACACTACAGCCACTACTGGACGCTTGCCTAACTTCTCATTTACTAACTCGAGAGCAGCACGTGCAGTTTCTTTTGCGGTTAAAGGATCGAACACGATCCAACCCGTATTAGTCTTGATAAAGCTAATGTTGGCCAAGTCGAAGCCGCGTACTTGATAGATTTTTCCAGGTACTACTTCGTAGAGACCGTAGCCCATATTCAGAATAGCTTGACGTTGCAATGAAGGATGCACGCTGTCAAAGTCTTTGCCTTGCAAAAGGAACTCATAGCTACCCATATCCCAGGCAACGTTACCGGCATCGGCCATGATGGTTTTGTAAGTAGGCGCAGCGATAAAACCTTTCTTAGACTCCTCAAAGTCGCGTTTATCTTCAAATGGCAAGGTTTTACGTAAAGCGTTTTGTAATTCCACTGTATAGCTTGATGGCGGATTACCCTTTGGATCGAAGTGTTTCCCTTGCATCGCGCCCGGATCAGCAACTACGCCACCACCCCCTGCGGACATCGCTAAACCCGAAGTCATCAACACAACTGCAATTGAAGTTTGTGTAATCCGCATTTTCATAAACGCCCAAAGAAAGGATGAAGTAAAAGTAATTGAGTTACTTCAATGATAGGTTTGAGCATAGCAATGGCAATTAGCTATAGAGCTAATATCTTTTGTCATGTAATTATTGGGTTGAATAAGCCGCAACGATAGGTAGGCCAACAAAAAATATAGTGCCTTCACCTGGCATGGATTCAAACCGGATAGATCCGCCATGTCGCATCACAATATGCCTGCACAACCATAGGCCTATTCCCATGCCGGTGCCTTTAGTAGTAGAGAGGAGTTCAAACATATTGGACTGAACTTTGGTCTCTATGCCGGAGCCGTTATCTGCGATCGATAACTCAATGCCGGAATTGATGTGCTGACATCGAATGGTAATTTGTTTATTGGGCCGCTCTATTGATTTAACTGCATCAATAGCGTTATTGATTAGATTAAGAAATACTTGCTGAAGCTCACCTTTATTTGCCGTGACAAGTAAATCTCCGTCGAGTTTTAACGCCACCTGAATATTTTGCTTAGCAATTTCTGGCTTTGCAATCGTCAGAACCAAATCAATTAATTGGGCAATATCAACTTGGGTAGAAACTAATTTTTCATCGGCAAATATGGATCTTAGAGATCGGATAATGCCCGCTGCACGTTGATTGTCTGATAGTAAGGAGTCCAGAATCTCTTTTTGCAATACAGGATTTAGCTCTCCTTCAGATAACTTTTTTTGCAAGAATTGAATGTTCAACCCTGACGCTCCAAGAGGTTGATTAAGCTCGTGCGCTATCGAAGCCGATAAAGCACCTGTACTAGCGGTCTTATTGGCCTTCAGAAGCGATCCAATGAGGATATCGCGTTCCTTTAAAAGCGATTTAATCTCCAGATTCTCATATTTAGACTGGGTGTTTGCCTTGGCAATTTGCTCCGCCCAGTAGCTACCAATGGCAATATAAGACAAGGTATTCATTACAAACTGCGTAATCGTAAATAAGATCAATATCTGAGGAATTTGATCAACTTGGCGAATGGTCAATGTTGAGGCAATGACGATAAATAAACGGCCTAAAGCAAAAATGATTTCTCCCCCGGTAGCGACCTGGAGATATAGCAATTGACTTGAAGGCGCACTCTTTCGTTTGATATTGACTTCAATCATTTGCCAGGTATAAAAGGTGCAAGCCAAAATACACATAAATGCCGTACGAATTTCGAATGTACCTAAATTGCGCATGGATTCAAAAACAAAAAAGAAGATAAATATTGAGATAACAAAAATAATCTTTTGTGTCTTACTAATATCTTGATTCAAGGAATGGCAGAACAGGACCTGAAAAACAGCAGCGATATAGAAAAATGTGTTGGCAATTGTGAAATTAAATTCAGGTCTGGAGATATCTTGAACCGTCATCACTCCAGTACCAAATAAAAGCAAAGCTGCCACACTAATTGCTAGTGACGCCATCCAGTAAACACTAGGTCTAGTGGCATTTTGGGATCGATAGTAGTGATAAATACCAACCAATAATCCCAGCTGAATGATGGCGAGAATAAAGAAGTAGATTGCAATTAACAGCTTCATGCCAGATATGGTAGATCATTTCCGGCGCCTAGAATGATTTAAGCCCAGCGACCTGCGCTGGGCTTATTGATTTTATCTGGCGGAAGAGGTGAGATTCGAACTCACGGAGGACTTTCATCCTCGCCAGTTTTCAAGACTGGTGCATTCAACCGCTCTGCCACTCTTCCTTTGCGATTACAGCCCTAGATTATAAGGAACTTTTGATTTGCCCTTCTAAATACTTGGCAATCGCTAGGCTGGAGGTTAATCCTGGGGACTCAAAGCCATATAGGTTAAAGAGCCCTTCCAGGCCATGGTCATTGGGGGTATTGAAGCAAAAGTCACCGGCTGGGGTATTCGGCGGCACAATCTTCGCCCTAACCCCTGAATAATCCGGCTGTAATGAGTGGTCTTTAAGTCCAGGCCAATACCGTCTTACAGCCTCATAAAAGCCATCGCCTCGCGTGGGGTTCACGGTGTAATCAATTTGATATTCTGCGTCGATTTCTAGCCATTCCACATCAGGACCAAATTTGGCTTGCCCACCCATATCTAAAGTGAGATGCACTCCTAACCCACCAGGCTCTGGAATGGGGTAAATCAAATGATTGAATGGTGATTTTCCGGAAAGTGAAAAGTAATTGCCTTTAGCGAAATACGCTTTCGGAATTTGGTCTTTGCTGAGTGATTGAATTTTTTGCGCCACTGCTGGAGCACTCATGCCCGCACAATTAATCAGCAGTTTCGTTTGAATCTGCATTTCATCAGCGCCGCCGATTTCTAATTCAAATCCATCCGTGGCATTGTCACCAACAGGTTTTGCGCTGATAAGCGGCGATTGGTAGGCCACCATACCACCCGCATCCTCAAAGCCCCCTAATAAGGAAAGCATATAGCCATGGCTATCCACAATGCCGGTACTTGATGACAGAATGGCTGCTACACAATTGAGTTGCGGCTCTAGCTCCTTAGCCTCATCGCCCGAGATTATCTTGATCTCAGGAACGCCATTGTTCTGAGCTTTATATAACAGTGCCTGGAGGTCATTAATTTGGCTTGGGTCGGTAGCAACAATGAGCTTGCCATAGGGCCGTGTAGCGACTTGATGGCTACGGCAGTACTCGTATAGCAGGCGGTTACCTTCAACACAAAGTTGGGCTTTGAGTGAATCCTTGGGGTAATAGATGCCAGCGTGGATAACTTCACTGTTGCGAGCGCTGCTAATAGTGCCAAATGAGGACTCTCGCTCGAGCAAAATCGTCTCACGACCCTGGAGGGCCATTTCTCTGGCAACAGCCAGACCAACCACCCCGGCCCCGATGACAACACAGTCGACTTGATCCATTTATCTGCCCAAGCCTTGAAATATTGTTATTTGCATCCCGAAATCGTAACATTTTCAGTGTTTTAGTGGGTTTTGGGGTACTTCTTGATAAAATCTGTCCATGTCTTCAAATCCAGCTGTAGAGAACCTAAAAAACGTATTTAGCGCCCAAGATATCGTTTTAGATAGCGCTTATCAAGGCATTGATGCCGCCGGCTGGAAATCGCTCTTTGCCCAAGCAAAAGAAGCTAAATTACCGCAATTTATTGCTGATGTATTTGCTGGTAAGTCAGTAAATAACTCTGAAAATCGACCTGCACTGCATTCTGCTCTGCGCAATCTGGATAAGACTCCCGTTTTAATTGATGGCAAAGATGTCATGCCCGAGGTTGCGCAAGTGTGGCATCGCATTGAAGCGCTTTGCAATACCTGGGTAGGTATTACGGACGTGATTCACATTGGTATTGGTGGTTCTGATTTTGGCCCGCGTTTAGCAATTGAAGCCTTAGCCCATGTCCCCGATATCGAAACCCGCGGCATGAGGATGCACTTTTTAGCCAATATCGATACTGCAGAACTCAATCGCATTTTGCAACGCGCATTACCTAACAGCACTCGCGTCATTATCGTCTCCAAATCGTTTACCACGCTTGAGACGACTATGAATGCCAAGGCAGTGGTGAAGTGGCTTAGAAATCATGGCCGCACTGATAGTCAAATTGCACATGCACTTTATGCAGTAACAGCCAATGTGCCTGCCGCAGAGGCTTTTGGCATTACTCAAGAAAACATCTTCCCTTTTTGGGATTGGGTTGGCGGTCGTTACTCGGTATGGTCTGCCGTAGGACTTCCAATTGCCCTGCAGTATGGCTTTGATACCTTTAAACAGTTCTTAGCGGGTGCACAAGCGATCGATCAGCACTTCAAGTCTGCGCCTTTAGAAGAGAATCTTCCCGTCATCATGGCGCTGAGCCTACTCTATCAGCAAGAGCAACACAACATCAAATCGTATGCCGTCATTCCTTATGCCGATGCTTTAGATTGGTTTCCAAAATGGTTACAACAGCTCGATATGGAGAGCAATGGCAAGAGCGTTGATCGCGATGGTAAGCCAGTGAAGTTTTCATGCCCAGTAGTGTTTGGCAGCTCTGGCAGTAATGCGCAGCATTCCTACTTCCAGTTATTACATCAAGGCACGGAAATTATTCCCATCGATTTCATTGCTATTCGTGAACCAATGAGTCATTTGCCTGAAGCCAAAGAGCATCACCGAATTCTGTTGTCTAACTGCCTGGCACAAGCACAAGCATTGGCCAACGGCAAGAAAACAGACAATCCCAATAACACCTATCCGGGCAAACGCCCCAGCAATTTGCTGATTTTGCCCAAACTGAATGCGTTTTACTTGGGGGCGCTGCTAGCACTGTATGAGAACCGCACCGTCGCTCTGGGAGCGCTTTGGAATATCAATAGCTTTGATCAACCCGGTGTTGAATTAGGTAAGGTACTGGCCAAGCCGATCGAGGCGGCTTTAAAGAATGGCGGCATTATCCAGGCGAATGACGGTATTGATGAAGTGACCGCAACCCGAATCAATTTATTTAATCAATAGTTTTACTAGCTCTAGCTTTAGTCTAGACATCGAAAGCACGCTCATGCAACTCTCCCCATCTATTTTCAAGGCTTACGACATTCGCGGCATCATTGATGAAACTCTAGATCCTTCAATTGCCAAACTCATTGGCCAAGCTTTTGGTACAGAAATGCGCGAACTGGGCGAGATCGAGATTGTGATTGGTCGTGATGGTCGTTTATCCGGCCCCAGTTTGATTGAAGCGCTAACCGAAGGCCTGCTCTCTACTGGCATCAATGTGATTGACTTGGGTATGGTGGCCACACCGATGGTGTACTTTGGTGCCAATCAAGTACTCAATGGCAAGAAACCCAAGTCCGGCATCATGATTACTGGTAGTCACAACCCTCCTAACTACAACGGCTTCAAGATGGTTTTAGGTGGCGCAGCGATTTATGGCGATCAGATACAGGCTTTGCGTAAACGTATTGAAGCAAAACAGTTTGCTACCGGCCAAGGGGTACGAAGCACCTTTGATATTTTCCCAATGTACTTAGAGCGTATTGTCAGCGATGTGAAGTTGGCCCGCCCAATGAAGATCGTGGTTGATTGCGGTAATGGCGTGGGTGGTGCTTTTGCAGGAACGCTTTTTAGAGCTTTAGGTTGTGAAGTTCAAGAACTCTTTTGCGAAGTAGATGGTCATTTTCCAAACCATCATCCAGATCCGGCGCATCTTGAAAATCTACAGGATCTCATTAAAAACCTACAAACCACTGATAACGAGCTGGGCTTAGCTTTTGACGGTGATGCTGACCGTTTAGGTGTTGTTACCAAAGATGGTCAGGTGATTTTCCCAGATCGTCAAATGATGCTCTTTGCCAAAGACGTTCTATCGCGTAATCCAGGCGGTCAAATCATTTATGACGTTAAATGCACTCGCAATCTCGCAACCTATGTAAAGCAGCATGGTGGCGAGCCGTTGATGTGGAAAACAGGTCACTCCCTAGTAAAAGCTAAGCTCAAAGAAACAGGTGCACCGCTTGCCGGTGAAATGTCAGGCCATATTTTCTTTAAAGACCGCTGGTTTGGCTTTGATGATGGTCTGTATACCGGTGCGCGTTTATTAGAAATCCTCAGTAAAGAGAGTGATCCCAATAAGACGCTCAATGACTTGCCAAATGCGATTTGCACCCCTGAATTACAGCTAGCATGTGCTGAAGGCGAACCTTTTGCTATCTTGGAAAAGATTAAAGCCAATGCGAAGTTCCCTACTTCAGAAGCAATTAACACCATTGATGGTGTCCGCGTGGAATACGCTGATGGTTTTGGTTTAGCAAGACCATCGAATACCACCCCAGTGGTAGTCATGCGTTTTGAAGCAGATAACGAAGCGGCAATTAAACGTATTCAGTCTGAATTCAAGACTGCAATTTTGGCTGCCAAGCCGGATGCGAAACTCAGTTTCTAAGCGCTCTTAGTGAATGCTGCCTGAGCTGGCAGGCGGCATATTCATCGGACTTAGTTCATTATTCTGGCCTGCTACTGCAATCGTTGCTCGACCCCATGATGCCTGATCGCAGATGCTCTCTAGCAGTAGACGCAGTGCCATGAGCATCGGTTTGGGTAGCTTCAAGTTAATATTTTTATCTTTACCCAAGACAAAATCGATTGAAAATATTTGCTCCGCTTGCTCAGCCTGATCAATACCGCAAGTCACATCGAGCACCAATATGGGTGACTGACCAAGCGGAAAGGCTTCGCCTGCCTCAAATTCCGGCCCGGATCCTTCCATACCTACTAAGTTGGACTTTTCAAAATCTGCCACGGCCTTAGCAATAGCTGGCTCATGCTGGGCCAGTAACTGCTTTTCGACCAAATGCTCTGAAGCGGCCAATATAAACAAGGCAACTCGGCGAGTTAATAGAAACTGAAACTCGGTTTTATCTACTGTATTAATTCTGAGGAGGATGCGGTCCTCCTGCAAAAGGTAGGTGGTATTGATTTGCTTAATTGACATCAGGTTATTCGCATTTCTCTTGACTGCTTCCTGAGCATTCTGAAGAATCCTGAGTTTGATCAACATATACATTACCTAAAACAGATTGAGCCAATGCAAACTCTGGGACAACGGGGTAGTGAGAGGGGGTGTTAGCAAGGAGCACATTAAAAGAGCTTCTAAGCATGCTTGAATTATTAACCTCAATAATTGAATTTAGTTTTTTATCCCCACCATAATATGAGTAGGAGATGTACTGACCTCTATTAGGTTGCGCATTATTCTGAACAATGATGCTGGATATTAAGCTGACTAGCTGAGCACTACTCAAGCCTGCAAAAGATATCGAGCTATTTGCAGAAGAAAGTGTAATAGTCATTCCCAATGGCGGTTGCAAAGTCACTGATGATGTTGAGAAATTTTGTTCGCCAAGAGTTGAGATATTGCCCTCAATAATGATGTTTCCTGCAGGCGTTGAGTTTGCTGGATCAGACTTAGAACGAATTTCAGTTGTAACGTTTAATGCAGCAATTGGTGTTATAGATCCCACCGCCCCTATAAATGAAACGCCTGGTATTAAACCTGGATCATAGGACACGGCCCGCACATCTAATGTATGACTTCTCAAAGCAGAATCATCAAGGGTTCCGCCAAAGATTACACTCGGATCTTCTGATAGAAAACTTCTGGTTAGCCCATTAGTTCCGTTATCAGAAATTACAACTGCACCGTTATAGGACTGGGTGCGAATAGTTGTTACGTCAGCATTAAGTAAGATATGGGCAGCATTAATTGTAAGGTCGGATATATCAGGCCCCTTACTGACAGCAGGATTAGGTGACACATACCCAACTGTATCGTTAAAGACAACTGTACCCGTACCAGCATCAATATTTACAGAACGATTGTTTGAATCAGAATTAAATGTTCCCAAAAATGAGATATTTGAATTTTGGGAGGTAATATTCATAGGCAGATCAGCAGATCCAGAGGCCAAAGTGACATTGCCCGCGTAAACTTGCTGTCCAATACTACGCATATCAGTTATGAGGCTTACTGGGCCTGTTACCGAGAGATGATTTATCGTTGTTCCATCCACTAAACCCAGAGACCCACCTAATGAAACAATAGATCCTGATCCGATAGCGTTTGCGCTTCCTAATAAGACAGTACTTCCAGGACCGATATTAAGCGATCCAGTAAATGCCCCATTGTTACCGCTAATGGTCAACGGAGCAGCGCCTATTTGACTTACTACTCCGTTGCCACTAACACTATTAGCAAATGTAAATGGGCTTCTCTCGTTAAATATGATGGCCCCATTATTCTGAATGGCGCTACCAATAGAGCCAACGACTGAAGCATCATAGACGACTGAAAAACCATTAGGAATAATGACCGTTCCTACGTTATTCAATGTAGGGATTGCACCGCCAGCCCAATTTGATGCTGTCGACCAGTTGTCGCCGGACCCCCCAACATAACTGACAGTCGCTAATTGTGTAATTGTTCCAATATTTCCTGTATACCCACTATCACTCAACACATAATTTTTGCTATCAACCCCAGTTAGCGTTAATGAGATGGTAACTGGCTTATTAAACCCTACATTTGGGTCGTTATTATTAAATGTACCTGATCCTAAGACGCTAACTTGATCTTTCAAAGCTCCCGCACCTAAAAATTGAGGTATGGTGGGATTGGTATCAATCTGCAATCCGGCTATATTAATATTTCCATCATAGACCTTGGTAAATCCTGAAATACCCAAGTCAACAGGTTGAATAACTAATGGTTTTATTGTGACTGTGCCAACAACCATTAAATTATTAAAATTATTTCCAGTAATTACTGGATTTACTGCAGCAAGGTTGTAGCCACCAACATTAGCATTTAATGATGTACTACTTGTTACCCCAAGCATGGATAAATTAAAGTTAGCTACGCCGCCAACATTATCATTAACCGATACCGTAGATCCCGAAATGACCGGACTTAAGGTGACTATGGTGTGTCCATCAGAGGCCAAATATGAAGCGGTAGCAGTATAGGTTGGCGCTGTTCCATAGCTGGTGCTAGATGGATTTACCCTCACCAATAATGCGTTTGCCGGCGCAATTACATAATCCCCATTTTTAAAAGTAATTGCATAATTTGTTGAGGAGTAGCCACTGGGCACAAGCACATTTTGATATATTCCTGCGCTGTTCACTGATGAATTTGATCGGGTAATCGTAGGGCTACTTGAAGATAAATTGGCTGAAGTTTCTCCATTAACAAAGCCATTAAATATAAAGCCCATATAGCCGCCAGTACAAGGGCCAGAGTTACAGTTAGCTAAAGCAGCACCTGAATCTGTTTGAGTGACAAATTTTCCATCACTTGCTGCAGTGATAGTTAGAGGTGCAGGAGTAATTGTGACCGAATTGCTTGTAGTAGTTGCAGGGGCAGCGTTATACGAAGTAGTGATGTAATAGTTACTCATCACTGCCGTACCACTAACACCAGTGACAGATGTAACGAAATTACTTCCATTAGAACTTACATTCGAGGAGTCAACGGCAACATTGGTAATTGCGGTAATTGTTTCGCCAGGCATAAGGCCCGTAAATCGATAACTAGTAGGTGCTATGTTTTTTGTCCCAGAATAAGCGCCAATTATTTCAACACCCAGCGGTGCTTGTGATACTACTAGGTTAGCGTTAGTTATTATTGGAGTATTGTAGTTGGCCAATACGGCACCAGAAGCAGTAAGGCTTGAAGTGTAAGTTCCTACATTGGTGCCTGTAGCCATCCCAGTAACTACAATACTAGCGGCATCAGAGCCTAAGGCATTCATAGAATATGTACCAACATAGGCGCTGCCTTTATAGGTATTTCCGGATAAGCTTTCAACCGCCGTAATTGCAAGATCTGCTTTTGCTATCACATTACTGGTTGATGCCACATAGGTGAAGCTGTAATTACTTGCATTACCACTAGAGAGGACTACGGCACTTGGGGTTGATGTAAAGGTGCCAGCTTGGGCTACCCCACTCACTACAGTACCGCCAACACTAGCCACTTGA
>CAITHY010000008.1 GCA_903892315.1 uncultured beta proteobacterium
CAGATTAAGAGACTGCAATACTTGCAATACCCCACCTGCGTGCAATTCTGCCGGCTCACCATACCAGGCATCTACGAATACTGACTCTTTTAATGAATTGCTAGGGACATTTGCCATTGGCAATAAGGGGTTATTAAGAATTAATTAACTGAAGAATTCTTTTGCTAAAGCAATCTGCTCAGGTTTCACAAACGCGGGAGCATGTCCCACATTGGGAATCTCAATACTGCGCGCATAAGGATTGACTTTACACATCTGGGCAACCGTAGCAGCAGAAAGCAAGTCAGAGTTACCGCCTCGCACGATCAACATCGGAATATGGATTTGTTTGAATGCATGCCACATCGCCATCTCACCTGCTTTAGCCATGATGGGGTTTACTGATGCAAACGGCACTGAGATATCTGGGTCGTAATGCATGATCCATTTACCATCTTTCTGAACCAACATAGGGCCGTTATAAATCTCCCACTCTTCAGGAGTGTGCTCACCAAAAGTGGCGCAGATTTCATTCAAACGTTGCAGTGCTTCCGTGCGATCTGAAAAAGTAAATGACTGGCCTACGTATGAGCCCAGGCGTTTAATTGCCTCTGGCTCAATCTTGGGGCCCACATCATTGATAATCATTCTCCGTATGGGTGAGTTTGGCATTGCGGCATACACCATGCCAATCAAGCCGCCCATAGAAGTTCCCAGCCAATCCACTTGCGCAACGCCTAACTTCTTAACCAGCGTAGCAATATCCGCAACGTACTGAGGCACGGCATAGAGCATTGGATTTGCTAAGCGATCAGAATCACCTCTACCCACCACGTCTGGGCAAACCACGTAATAGTCTTTGCTCATCGCCTGTGCAAGCGTCTTAAAGTCACTACCCCGTCTTGTAAGGCCGTGAACACACAGTAATACTTTATTGCCAGGATTTCCCCAAGCGTGATAAGCCATGAGGTGTGTTGAATCACCGCTAGCGCACTCTACATAAAAAGTGTCACCATCATGAAACACATTTGCTGCCTGAGCCTCATTATGAATTTCATGCTTTAGATGATCATGCTCATGATCGTGATCGCCCCCCACCTCTTCAGGTTGCAAGGTCACATGATCAATGCCATGTTTATCTAAAAGCATCGCGTTGATACGGGCCATGATTTGTGGCCATTCTTGCATATTGGCTATTTCAATATGGCCAATCAAAGCTGGAAAGCTAGGGGTCATCTCCCACACATGCAAATCATGAACCGCGAGTACGCCCGGAATATTTTTTAAATCAGTGCCGACTTGTAAGTAGTCAATATGAAGAGGCACACCCTCCATCAGGAAGTGATAAGACTCATGCAGAATCGAGATGGTGGACTTCAGAATGAGCAGTGATACCAGAATAGAGAGAATGGCATCGATAGGCATCCAGCCGGTAAGCTGAATCACGACACCGGCAATTAATGCCGCAACCGAACCCAATAGATCACCCATGACATGGACTAGTGCTGCACGGGTATTGACGCTTTGCTTATCGCGAGACAAAACCCATGCCACAACGATATTCATCAGCAGTCCAATTGCAGCTACAACCGTAACAGTCAAGCCATCTACTTTATGGGGATTAGCAAAACGACTGACAGCCTCGATGACGATCCATAACACCAAAGCTAGCATCGCAATACTATTGACAAACGCCGCTAGCGCTTCAGCACGCCCAAAACCAAATGAATGCTTCGGAGATGGTGGGCGGCGAGAAATGATTTGCGCCAACAACGCCAGACCTAAAGCTGCAGCATCGGTCACCATATGACCAGCGTCAGATATCAACGCTAAAGAATTAGCGAAATACGCAGCAGCACCCTCAACTCCTGAAAATCCTAGAGTGAGAATTAAAGCGATCAACAACAGATTTTGATTCGAGACTTGCTTGCTATGGGTGTGTTTTGCATCACCCTTTTTATGGGCGTGGAGCGAAGGATCAATACCAGTGCTCATCTTTGGCGCAGTGGGTTTTGAATGAGAAAAATGGGATCCTGACATAGTGATCCCATTATTTCATTCATCTGAATAAATTGCTCAGAAACCCGTTGTGTCGACAGGGGCTCCTGTCTTGGCAATGACCTCTTCTTTGGTCACGCCTGGAGCCAATTCAGTTAGCTTCAAACCTTTAGGGGTGATATCAAGAACACAGAGGTCGGTAATGATCTGGCTAATAACACCCACTCCGGTCAAAGGCAATGTGCACTTCGGCAAAATTTTGAGCTCTTCGGTGCCGTCTTTTTTCTTGGCAACGTGCTCCATCAGAACAACAACGTGTTTCACACCTGCTACCAAATCCATTGCACCGCCCATGCCTTTAACCATTTTTCCTGGAATCATCCAGTTAGCTAAGTCACCATGTTCGCTCACTTGCATTGCACCCAGGATCGCGATATTAATTTTTCCACCACGAATCATTCCAAACGAATCGGCAGAAGAAAAAATGGATGAACCAGGCAAAGTTGTAATCGTTTGCTTACCAGCATTGATTAAGTCTGCATCAATTGTTTCTTCTGTTGGAAACGGTCCAATACCCAATAAACCATTTTCAGACTGGAGCCACACTTCCATATCTTTAGGTACATGGTTAGCTACCAATGTAGGCATACCAATACCCAAGTTCACGTAGTAACCGTCTTTTAATTCTTTAGCAGCACGCGCCGCCATTTCATCTCTTGTCCAAGGCATATCAATCTTCCTAAATTAAGCTTTTGCAGTCAGAGTGCGCTGTTCAATACGCTTCTCTGGAGTCTTGTGGAGTACCAAACGGTGTACATAGATGCCGGGCGTATGGATTTGATCGGGATGCAATTGACCGTTCTCGACAATCTCCTCTACTTCAGCAACAGTGATCTTGCCAGCCATTGCAACCACTGGGTTGAAGTTGCGTGCGGTATAGCGATAAACCAAGTTTCCTGACTTGTCTGCTTTCCAAGCTTTTACAAGAGAGATGTCAGAAACGATTGAACGCTCCATGATGTATTTCTCACCATCAAATGTTTTTTCTTCTTTACCGTCTGCAACCAAAGTACCAACACCTGTTTTGGTATAGAAAGCAGGAATTCCGCAACCACCAGCGCGTAATTTTTCAGCCAAGGTACCTTGAGGCGTAAATTCCAACTCCAGCTCACCTGCTAAGTACTGACGTTCAAATTCTTTGTTTTCACCCACGTATGAGGCAACCATCTTTTTTACCTGACGGGAATTGAGCAATAGACCCAAACCAAAACCATCAACGCCTGCATTATTAGCAATCGCAGTAAGGTTCTGAGCACCCAGATCTTTGACTGCCTGAATCAAAGCTTCAGGAATGCCACAAAGACCAAAGCCACCAACAGCTAATTTCTGTCCGTCTTTTAAGATATCCCTCAGGGCATCCACTGCCGATGGGTAAGTTTTATTCATAACTTTTGTCCTAATATTGCCAAAATGGGTAAAAAAGCAATCATAACGCTTCAGACTCCCTAAACTAGGCGGTCTTGGCACTGAATTGGTTTTTGGCAGTTAGAACTAAACTATTAGGGCTTAAATGCCCTATTTTTGAGAAATTTCGGAGAAATTGAATGAATGCTGCAGAGCTGGTAGCGCAATTTGGACCTAGAGACTCCATGGACTATGACCTAGTCATC
Organism: uncultured beta proteobacterium; assembly: GCA_903892315.1. The sequence goes on from CAITHY010000008.1 coordinate 3,648, forward strand.
GTTGGAGGTGGACCTGCTGGCTTGTCGGCCGCCATTAAAGCCAAGCAATTAGCAAACGCTTCCGGCAAAGAGATTAGCGTTTGCGTTCTGGAAAAAGGTTCCGAAATCGGTGCACATATTCTTTCGGGTGCCGTCATGGACCCCAAAGCGCTCACCGAATTATTTCCAGACTGGAAAGAGCTGGGTGCTCCATTAGAAACCGAAGTTACTCAAGATCAGTTCCTATTCTTAACCAGCGATAACTCATTTCAAGTTCCCAACTGGATGTTGCCGCATTGCTTTAAGAACGAAGGCAACTATATTGTGAGTCTAGCTAACGTGACACGTTGGCTAGGACAGCAAGCAGAAAATCTCGGTGTTGAAATTTTCCCCGGCTTCCCCGCTGCAGAAATTCTCTATAACGAGCAAGGTGCCGTATGCGGAGTCATCACCGGCTCAATGGGTTTGGATAAGGAAAGCAATCCAACAGATCAGTTTCAGCTTGGCATGGAATTGCGCGGCAAATACACCCTCTTTGCTGAAGGTTCACGTGGTCATCTCGGCAAACAGCTCATCGTTAAGTTTGCATTAGATAAAGACGCTGATCCACAAAGCTACGGTATTGGCATCAAGGAACTCTGGGAAGTAGAGCCCTCTAAGAGCAAGCCTGGGCTGGTTGTACACACGGCTGGCTGGCCTCTGGAGAGCGATACCTATGGCGGCTCATTTCTCTATCACCTTGGCGATAACAAGGTTGCCGTTGGATTGGTTGTAGGCCTCTCCTATAAGAACCCCTACCTTTCTCCTTTTGAAGAATTCCAGCGCTATAAATTGCATCCGAAGATTCGCGAAACTTTTGAAGGCGGCAAACGCATTGCATACGGTGCACGCGCACTGACTGCTGGTGGTTTAAATAGTCTTCCTAAAACCGTATTCCCAGGTGGCGCACTCATTGGTTGCGATGCCGGCTATTTAAATGCTTCTCGTATCAAAGGAAGTCATGCCGCAATTAAGACGGGCATGCTTGCAGCAGAGGCAGCTGTAGCGGCGATTAATGAAAATCGCTCTGAGGATGTTTTGTCTGCATACCCAACTGCATTCCAAAATAGCTGGTTACATACCGAGCTCAATCAAGCGCGTAACTTCAAACCCTGGATGTCCAAGGGGCTCTATGTTGGCACCTTGATGGTTGGATTGGAGCAAAAACTTTTGGGCGGCAATGTGCCATGGACTGTGCATTTAAAGCACGCAGATCATGAATGCCTCGAGCCAGCAGCACAGCATAAGCCGATTGATTATCCAAAGCCTGATGGCAAGCTTACGTTTGATCGCCTCTCATCGGTATTTATCTCAAATACAAATCATGCAGAGAATCAACCCATTCATTTAACTTTGAAGAATGATTCTGTTCCTGTGGGTGTGAACCTAGAAACCTATGCTGGCCCTGAGCAACGCTACTGCCCTGCTGGTGTCTATGAGTTTGTCGAAACCGATGGCAAAGCGCGCTTGCAAATTAATTCGCAAAACTGCGTGCACTGCAAGACTTGCGATATTAAGGATCCGACTCAAAACATCGTTTGGGTTACGCCCGAAGGTGGCGGCGGACCAAACTACGCATCCATGTAAAGCAATGCAATACAACAAACCCCGGTTAGATGCCGGGGTTTTTCATCTCAACACGATTAAATAAATAGCGTTATATTTAACCCATGATGATCCTACACACTATGCTTCGCGTCGGCGAC
>CAITHY010000009.1 GCA_903892315.1 uncultured beta proteobacterium
CTCTGCTTGTCCAGAACCTGAAAGTGCATTCATGATGCTTCCAAAGAATCCCATGATATTACCCCCCCCATTTATCATTTAATATACCAAATTATATATCATCATCTTATTAAAATTCTGGTTACTTTTAATTCAAAAGTGAAGTCTAGTTACAGAATTCTCTTAATTTATCGAGGTTTGTTATAGAAACAGAATGTCTTGATGGGGAGCCTATCAGACCCAAGTCGGCTAATAAGGTGAAAGAGCGGCTGATGGTTTCAAACTTTAAATCCATCATCAGACTTAAATCTCTTCGCTTAAAAAGTAGGGACTCTAAAACCCTATCCACCTCCCTTGAAAATTTAATGAAAAAGCGGGCAACCCGCACATCGGACCTACCTGCATTTAATTGAGCAAACCAAGTATGTGCTTCAGATAACGCTTCACCCCATTTTTTCATTAATTGACGATTCAATCTTGGGGATAATTCTTATAACAACTTTATTTCCAGGGAAAGAGTTTTGCAAAGCTTAACTGGCTCTAAAGTGATTTCGAAATATTGGAAAAATTTTTTATATGCGCCTCCATACCTAATAAGTTACCCGGCTTGATTACCCGAACCATTCATTGGATAAGCCGCTAAATGCCCTACAGGAAGAGACTCTCCCATGACCCGTTAAAACAAAAGATCCCAAACTTCTAGTTCATTTGACTTTAGAATTTTTTGCAAATGTCTAACTAAGCTACGCAATCACCTCTTCCAAAACCTGTACTACTCGCTTGCTTTTAATAGGGCCCGCCACATCTATGCGTAGACTCTCTTTGGTGAACTCGTCTGTCTGGATTAAACACTTGAGCTTTTGTCAGAACTGGCTCCGCTCCTTTGAACAACTTCCCTCGATTTATAAGTGGATTCTTTGCTGTGGTTAAGCCGCCTTTAATGCTGACGGCAGGGTTTTAAAATACATCTCATCTGGAGTCATTCTATCAAGGCTGGAGTGTGGCCTTTGGGTGTTGTACCAATCTAGGAAGTTTAAGATCTTCTCTCTTGCATCGCTTACTGATTCATAAGCATGCAGATACACATGGTCGTACTTCAGGGTTTTCCACAGTCGTTCAATAAAGACGTTGTCTCGCCAAGAACCTTTGCCATCCATGCTGATCTGCGCTCCTGATTGGGTAACTAGGCTGACAAAGGCTTCGGCCGTAAATTGACTTCCTTGATCGACGTTCACGATTTGTGGATAACCATGCTTTTGATAAGCCTCTTCTAGCACTTCTACTGCATGGCAAGCTTCTAGCGTAATAGCCACCTTGGCTGCCAGCACTTTGCGGCTAGCCCAGTCAATCACGGCAGTCAGATAGACAAAGCCTTTAGCCATGGGGATATAGGTCGTGTCTAACGCCCAGACCTGATTAGCCCGGTCAATCCTCATGGCACGTAGCAAATAAGGATAGATCTTGTGCCCAGGATGCTTGGCGCTCGTGTTCTTCTGGCAGGATAACGGAACAATGCCCATCTTCTTCATGAGCGTGGATACATGGCGTCTGCCGACCTTAAAGCCTTGTCGGTTTAGCTGATCGCGTAGCATCCGAGCACCCATCGTCGGGTGTTGTAGATGCAACTCGTCAAGTTGGCGCATGATCGCTAGGTCTTTTTCTGAGGTGGGCTTTGGCAAATAATAGACCGTGCCACGGCTAATATTGAGTAACTTAGCTTGGGTGCTGATAGGCAAAGGATGGTCGGCGGTAATCATTTGTTTACGCTCAGCAATCCCGCTTTGGTGAGCGCGCTTTCCAAAAAATCATTCTCCAATGCAAGCTGGCCAATCTTGGCATGCAGCACCTTCAGATCCACAGGCGGGGTATTGGGCTCACCGCCAAAGACATCGGCGGCCCGATCTACGAGCTGGCGCTTCCATTCAGTAATTTGATTGGGGTGGACATCATGCAGTACTGCTAATTCTGCGATGGTCTTATCCCCAACAATGGCTGCTAGCGCCACTTTGGCTTTTAACTTGGGTGAGTGGGTACGTCTTGGTCGTCTTGCCATTTACTCTCTCTACTTTCTGGCCCATAGGGCCCATCAAAATAGCAGAGAATTCACTTATCGGGGTATTCAGATTTGCTGAGCCACTTCTGTCAATTGGCACAAGCCTCAAAGACAAAATGACCAAAGGGAATCCCTATGGGGCATATGCCCAGACTTCATTGGGTCCAGTTGCAACAAAGGGTTGACGGTTTTGACTGCGGTAACGCTTGCGGGTCCTTTTGACGGGCACCTACAGCCCCTCTCCACCCCAAATACATGCTGCACGATCATGGCCCAGGATAAGGTCATCCCGTTTTATAAAGATCCGAATCCTTCTGGCTAGATAGCGAGGAGATTGCTCAGAATACTGGCGCATAGCAGCTTCGATAGACTGATCTTTAACAGTCATCTTGCACCAGTAATCTAAGCCAGATCTGGCAACACTCAGTAGCTTATGGTTTTGGTCAAAGTAGATAAGCGTAGCAAAAGCCTTACGCAAAAAGTCTACTTCAGACCAAGCTTTTGATTATCTATAAACTGAGTTGCACAATTAAAAGAGGCCTAGGAATTACCCCCTAAGTCCATATTTTTGTTGATACTTTTGCCAGGATTTGAGTCTAGATTCAAAAATTTTGATTGTGTGGCCTCTACTACCCCTTGATTCCTTGAGCCATATCTTCATCAAACCTGTAGGCTATCCCTTGGTTGCCAATGCTAAAAATATTGGATAAGAGCCATGTTCACTTTTAAAATTTAATGCTGTTTCAAAGCGAATATTTATAAAACCGTACTTTTTTAATATGATCTCAAATTGCCTACGGTTAAAACCATTGTGATAAACACCTTCAGTCCCTTGAGAGTGAAAAGTTCCGTCTTCCGTATCTAGATCGGCTAGTGCTATCTTTCCTCCAGGTTTTAAGTGCATTCCAAATTGCTTGATCATATTATCCGTGTCTTTAACATGATGCATCGCCATGGCACTCATAAGTAGATCATACTGTTCTCCAGTTGGCGTAACAGTAATATCTTGACACAGTACTTCAACTTTATCTTTTAAGTCCAGCTTTGAATTAAGCTTTTCCAGCATTGCTTCAGAAACATCTACAGCAATAATTTTCTCAACATAAGGCGCTATTTTTGCAGAAATTAATCCTGTGCCTGCCCCAAAATCCAGTACGCTCATCCGATCATTTAAGGCTACATTTTTCAGAATGCACTCACTGATTCCTGCAGAAAGCTGCTTGCTACGATCATTACCATCCCAGTTTTTTGCTTTTTCTTGAAATAAATCAGTCATTTCATTACTCCTAGTAAGATTTTTTTGAAAACGATACTCCGAAAGAATTGGTGGATTCAACTACGAAGTGCAACTTTGAACAACTAGTTAAGGAGGCTAAGGATGTTTTAGTATCCAAAGCTTCTAGACCTGCAAGTCAAAGTAGCCATGACCTATCAACACCTTAGCCAAACTGAACGATATCAGA
>CAITHY010000010.1 GCA_903892315.1 uncultured beta proteobacterium
TCATTTACTTTTTTATTTACCCAAATCCATCGTACTTAACATCAACTGCCTGGTTACATTCATAGCTTCAATATTCATCTGGTAAGAACGTGATGCTGAAATCATATTCACCATTTCTTCTGTGGGATTTACGTTTGGCATGTCTACATACCCAGACTTATCAGCTTTAGGATGGCCTGGTTTATATTCGCGTCGCAGTGGGGTAGTACTCTCAACAATTTGCGTTACAGCCACACCGGAGCCAGGCATACCTGCTGGTTGTGTAGCTGTAAAAACCACCTGACGCGAACGATAAGGCTTACCATCCGGGCCAGACACACTTTCAATATTGGCAATATTGCTCGCCGTTGTATTCAAACGCAAGGATTGGGCTACCAAGCCTGTAGTCCCAATATTAAATGTAGCCATAAGACTCATGATGGTTGCCCCGTGATTGCTGACATACGGCCCTTAATGGTTCCGCCCAGAAAAGTGAGTGCCGATTGGGTAAATACCGAATTTTTTGTAAATTCACTCAATTCAACATCAGCATCAACTGTATTGCCATCCATCGATGGTTGAATCGGTATGCGGTATAGCAAATTAGGATCGTCAGCTACTGTAGTTCCAGGAAGATGGCGATCATTAGTGGTGACTAATGATAAAGACCGTGAACTATCTAAGCCCTGGAGTTGATTTTCTAGCACACTACCAAAGTCAATATCCCGTGCTTTAAAGGTTGGTGTATCGGAGTTGGTTAAATTATTGCCGAGCACCTGCTGACGATACGTGCGCAATTTGAGCGCAGTTTCACCAAAACTGAGTGGATCGTACTTCGGCACAGCATTCATAGCATCTCCAAAAGAGGAAAATTCACGTATGGAGATATGCAAGTTGCGTGCCAGAATTTAAAAAGCGGGAAATGATCCTATTCTTTTTATAAGCTATTGATTCATATACAGAATCAATTAACTACTCCATGAAACTAGATTTATTAGCTTAGCGTAAGCACCTAGTAAATAAATGAGTCTTTTGGCTATTGGTCATAGACCGGTAATTTTTGCCGATTTAAATACAAAAACCGCTGGAAGTGATTCCCAGCGGTTTTAATTGCAGCTATTTCAACAAGTAAAGTTAGTAACTACTTGCTTTATTTAGACTCTTTAATCACACGATCGCCCTTTGGCTGCAATGGTCTGGCGTTCATGGGGTAAATGCGTCCAAAGTTTTGCACCTGCTCTTCGGAAACGAGTACTGGAGTTTTCAAGACGAACCAGCGTACATCCTCAGAACATGGCGGGGTAGTTAAAGAGCCCATGTAAGTGAAATAGCCACGATCTTGAGGTAGTAATTGGCTGGCATTAATCACGATACCAGGAGTATCGGTCTGCTCTTTAACGATTGGGATGTTATTCCAGAGCGTCTGAATTAATGGATTGCCCTTAGGATTATCACTAGCCCACCAATATTTTTTCATCTTAGTGGTGAGCAAGACAGCCACAACGGCAAGGCTACCATCATAATGCTGATGCACTAAGTGAACCACCATCTCCATGCGCTCGCCATTAATAGCTTCTTCACTGGGCTTATGAAAATGAAACTGGACTAAGCGATACTGACGGCCATCAATAAAGATATTGCTGCCTTCACCATACTTGACCACGATAGTATGGCCGTTATCTGTAATAGCCAATTGAGATGGGCGATAGTCAAACTCAAGTGGATCGAGCTCTACCTTCACCGCATTATCTAAATTGATATTAATCGGGGATTGGGTCTTACCCTTAGTGCAAGCTAGATTGGCTTTGTCAATATTGGCCCAATTTTCTGGTCCTGAGGGACCATCAATATAAGACCAGTGCATCGCCTCACTATGACCACCCTTGTCCTCTGCCTTTGCCTCTACTTTTGCAGTTTTGACGACCACCTTTGGTTTTACTTCAGCAACTGTAGTAGCTGGAGTACCAGCAGGCAAGTCACTCGTGCGAATCACGATATCGCCAGAGCCTTTATTAATCTTATTGAGCAAAGCTTTACTCAGCTCATCATCGCTGGGGCCTGATGTTACAACTACCTTAGGCTTATCTGCCGCCACACTAGCTGTTGGTGCAGAAGTGTGTGGGTCACTACCGAGGGCAGAAATACTAAAAAGGGTAATAGCCAAGGCTAGCGGTAATTTACGAAATGCCGTTATAGGGACTCCAAGATAAGATGGTTTCTTATAGTTTTTCATAAGGGTACTAACGGCTTTTTACGCCAATTCGTTTATCCCCCAGGGCGCTATTAAGTACTAGACGTGGTTTTTTTAGCCTTTTTCTTGACGGGAGCATTCTTTTTAGGGCTACTGCCTTCAGGTGAAATATCGCTAGGTCGGTCTACAATACTCCCGCCTGGCAAGGGATCTATAAAGGGAGCTTTACTCCTCGTAAACATCCATTCGCACTTCATCAAACCGACTTTGTATTGATTGCTATCGAGCGGGGTTGACTGCTTAATGGCTACTTCTAGTATTTCATCAGTCGGAGGGGGTGTTAAATCATTGCTGGTGTACCACTTTAAAAATCGTTGGTATAGACTAAATTTAGGCGGCTTACCGGGATCTGCATAATAATTCGAGCTGCATACATCTAATCTGCGCTCAATCTCACTCGCAGCCATGTAATAACCATCCACCAACACTTGGGCTATCTTTCCATTGCAACGAGCCCAAGTAGCCAACTCTACTTTTCCAGCTGTAGTGGTTTTCTTGGGTGATCCCTCTACTAAACCTTCAATTTCACACTGTATCCGTTTACCGCGAATCAATAAACGCTGGCAGGTGTCAGCTCCTGAATCTGCATAGGGGTCTTTATTGGTGGAATTGGTCTTGGGATAAGGGAATTTTTCCTCGCAACTATCTGGCACGTTCTGCAGCTGATCAAGCGCAGCATTATCAACTGCAAGCAATTTTGGAGAAATAGCTTCTTCAACTGAGCCAGTTTGAGATTGTGCATTCACTGCGCCACAAAAGAGCACTGCTATCAGCAAAAAATAATTAGCGCGCACCCGAATCCTCCAAACCCTGACGAATAATTTGCATCGGGTTTTCTAAGGATCGCTCAAGTACAATTTGTAAATCCGGAAGAATCATAAAAATAACTAAAAAGGCTAAGGGGATGCTGACCGCAAAACCTACAGAAAATAAATTCATCTGGGGACTTGTTCTACCCAAAAATGCTTGAGTCAAATTAAACATCATGTAGACAAGCAATACTGGCATTGACAAAATCAGACCCAAGCGAAAAGAAATCACTACTAAATCTACCACAGCCTTAGAGTCCCAACTACTTGGCCAAACCCCAAATGGAATGGTTTTAAAGCTCCCAATGATTGCATCAATCAACACCAAATGAATGTTTAGCGCAAAAGTAAGTGCGATGGCAATTAAGCCTAAGAACTGCCCCATCAAACCAGAGTCAAGAGTGGGGTCACGAAAGAAGGTAGATGCAAAGCTAAAGCCAGCTTGAAATGACAAGACCTCTGCAGCAATTTCGATCACCATAAATCCTACGCGAATGAGAAAGCCAATAAAAGCGCCAATGGAAAGCTCAATGACAGACATGCCAAAAGTCATGGTGCTATTGGCGTCAACCAAATGCTCCGTTGATAAAAACGGCATCATATACAAAGCAAATACCAAGCAAAACATTAAGCGATAGAGGATTGGTAAATTGCGAAATGCCAACATAGGCGCCGTCAAAAATAGTCCAAACATGCGCAAGGAGGCAAACATGAACACCAACATGTATTGCTCGATTTGTAGTCCGCTAATATTCATTAGTTCACCAAGCTAGGAATACGGCCAAGCAATTCTTTGATGTAATCAATAAATAAGGCCAAGCTAACAGGACCAACGAGCAAAATAATTAAACCGAAGACCAACAACTTAGGAATAAAAGAAACGGTTGTCTCATTAATGGAGGTGGCAGCCTGTAAAATACCAATCACAAGACCAATTACCATCAAGGCCATCAATGACGGTCCAGCCAAAATCGCTGCCATACGCAGGGCCTGATAAACCAAATCGATAACGATGCCGCTTTCCATAGGCGTTAGTTAGCGTAACTTTCCACTAAAGATGCTGATAATAAATTCCAGCCATCAGCTAACGAGAAGATAACAAGTTTTAATGGTAATGAGAACATCATCGGGGAAACCATCACCATACCCAAAGATGTCAGAATACTAGCAACCGCAAAATCAATGGCTAGAAATGGTAAATAAATAACAAAGCCAATTAAAAATCCTGTTTTGATTTCCGAGATAGCAAAAGCAGGCATCAATACAGTCATTGGCACATCTTCACGCGCTTCAATTGGTTTGCCATACATCTTTGCAAATAGATTCAAATCTTCACGGCGTGTTTGTTTTAGCATAAATGCTTTGAGCGGTTTAGCGCCGACATCTACTGCCTGAGGAAATCCCATCTTGCCAGCAGCATAGGGTTGATAAGCATTTTTATAAATATCTTCAAAGACGGGATTCATAATAAATAGCGTTAAGAAAAAAGATAAGCCAATCAAAACAATATTGGGCGGCATCGTGGTTAAACCTAAGGCCTGACGCAACAAAGAAAAGACAATCAAGATGCGCGTAAAACTTGTCAGTAGAGTAAGCGCGGCTGGCAATAAACTAAGAGCTGTTAAAGCCAAAATAGTTTCTACTGGTACTGCATAGATTGTGCCGCCGCCGCCCGATTTAGTAGTCACCAGTGGTAGGGTTTGACTCCAGGCGAGCAGTGGCAAAATACCAAAGAACGAAGCTAGGCCAATTGAGGACCAAAAAATCTTGCGCTTCATTTTGGCAACCTTTTAATGAGGCTAGCCAAGTTCAAAGAAAAATCAATACTATTAGACTGGGGGGCAATATTGGCCACATCCTCAGGATCTAACTCGGTAATTAAATTGATTTGATTTGGTGTGTGCCCTAAAACCAAGATTCGATCTAGCACATTGACTACTACAACTCGCTCTCGAGGACCTAATGAGTGCTGGGCCAGCACCTTAACGTTAGAATTGCCCGTCTTGGAATTGGCATCACGTTTAATGAGAAACGCAACCACCCAAATTAATGCGGCGGCTAAGGCAAGCCAGATAAATGAGAACCACAACATTCCCCCCATTGAGGATCCCATCCTTAATTAACGATTAATTTTTCTTAAACGCTCTGCAGGCGTAACAATATCAGTTAGGCGAATGCCGTAGCGATCATTGACAATCACAACTTCACCTTGAGCAACCAGACAACCATTAACCACAACTTCAAGTGGCTCACCTGCCAGAATATCGAGCTCTATGACAGAGCCATAAGTCAGATTGAGGAGATTGCGAATTTGCATCTTGGCACGCCCAAGCTCAACTGTCACTTGAACTGGTACATCCATAACAAGATCAATTTCATTGAAATCAGCGCCTGGCTTATTGCTATCTTCTAAATTATCAAAGGTAGCTTTACGCATAGAACCAGACAAATCTGTACTTGTTAGAGACTTAGCTAAATCATTGTTATCAGCCATATTGATCTTATTCCTGTGTTATTTCATCAACGCTTGCAGCATCTTGAGGCTCCAAGCTATCGGCTATTGAACCTATTGTATCTTCGCCAACCCCTTGTGGGGCTGGATTTGCAGACTTGGAGTCAAACTGTTCATATAACTCTCCCTGCTCAGCGCTGCGCATCATGCTAGGACCTAAACGTGCGCTTTCCAAAGGGCTTCTTAAGAATTCGGTTGGATGCTGCATGGTGCCTATCTTGACAGAATAGCGGCCATTTTTCACACCATACTGACCCCTAATAACAGGCAAGCCATCTACGTAGACGGTGACAGGATCAGGAATTTCAATCGGAATAATGTCACCAACAGCCAAAGTCGTTATTTCACGCAGCAGCATTTGTTTGCGAGCCAATACTGCGACTGCTGTTACTGGAGCATCGTGCACCTGATCACTTAATAATTCACTCCAATGGGCATCGGGCTCATTAGCAAAGCCCTGCATATTGTTATACAAAATCGATTTTACTGGCTCTAGCACCCAAAATGGAATACATAAATCCACATCACCAGGACGACCATTAATCTCAATTGTAAATTTGGAATGGAGTACCATCTCGCCTGGAGAGGTGATTTTGGCAAAGCCGAAATTGGTTTCTTGGCGCATGAAATCAAACTTAATTTCATGCACTGCTTTCCAGGCTTTTTCATATTCACTCAGAAGCGCGTCTACTAAGCGCCGGATAATACGCAGCTCCGTCGCGGTATATTCACGCAATGCCAAGCGCGGGGCCAAACGCCCTTCCCCGCCAAACATATTATCAATTGCAATATAAACCACTCCGGGATCCACGATCCAGCAACCCACACCGCGAAGCGGTCGAATACCCACAATATTAATATTGGTGCGCTCTGGAAATTCACTCACAAATTTCTCGTAGCTCTTCACTACTGGTAAATGCATTTGCACCTCAATCGGTGCGCGGATCATATTAAAGAGGGTAAGACGAACTGCTCGACTAAAACGCTCATGAATAAGCTCGAGCGTAGGCATGCGTCGACGCGCAATGATCTTAGATTTGTCAAACATTGCGCGCTGATCACTCGCGTCAATGTTCATCTCAACATCGATTTCCTTTAGCGCCATTTTCTCTTATCTAAGCCGTTAGCAACGCAGGTTTACTGCATCACAAAGGTACTAAACAGGACTGCTTGTACTGGTAAATCCATTTCAGTGACATTCCAAAATTCAGCCGCAGCTCTAGCTGCTTCTCCGGAAATCTTTTGGCCGCTTGAGGTCTCTTTTGGCATTGCGCCAATACGCTCTAGATTTTGCATATCAGCCGTGTTGGGCTGCTGTTGCAATACATAGATCGCAGTAATCTGAGGCGCAATGATGGAGTTGATCACCAGTGCGATCTCTCTAGCCATCATGGTCTTACCTTCAACTGTGGCTAACTCTTGCATTTGCCTAGAAGAAAGGACTGTAATAATTTTGTCCCGAATCACGGGTTCAAATTGCTTAATCTTTGATTCGGTACCAGAATCGGCTGTACGCAACACAATCTTCGTTTGAAGGTAGTGCTCACCGCCACGACCAGGCAAATTTACAATCATCTCATCCATTGGGATATAGATTGGAGGAGCATTTTCTTTGCGCTCGGTTAATTGACGCTTGAGAATATTTTCCGGGCGATTAGCCTCTTCCTCATGCTCTTTTTTAACCTTTGCGTCATGATCCATATACATGTAGCCACCAATTGCACCGGCAATCACTACTACTAGAGCAGCAATAATGAGAAGTTTTTTACTCTTTTTAGGAGGTGGTGCACCTTCCTCATTGTGAGAATTTGCAGCAGGAGCTGGAGCAGCGCCTGAGGCGCCAGCTTCTAGAGTAGGTTCAATACGTTCTGCTTCTTCTGCCATTACCCATCCTCTTTACTTAATATCATGCGTACAAATGAACTGCCGAGTTATCAACATTATTGCTTATCTTGCTAGAGGATACCAGCGAATTGAGGGGAGTAGCACCAACCTGAGCCATACTATTAGAGTCAAGGTTAGAAAACAGCTGCGAATTAGAAGATTGATTTTGTGCTTGAGAAAAACTGCCACCTTGGCGCAAATCCAATGACAGGTTTAGCCCCATTTGAGCAAAGTCATTTTTGAGTTGCTGACCGCCATGATCCAATCTGGCTTTAGTGGCATCACTAGCCCCTTCCACAATCAAATGGGCCTGACCAGACTGATCAATACGCAGATCAATTCTTAAGGTTCCCTGACCTGGAGGCGTTAGCTCAAGGGCAATGCGACCACCCCCTGAACGGGCTGCATTCATAATCTGAGCATGCATTGGGCCACTAGCCAAAGAAGCGTCAGTCGCTGCAATTTGCACCTGGGGTGCATTAGCAGCCAAATGAGGCTGCAAATTACCTAAAGTATTCGAACCCACTAGTCCACTACCGACTGCATCATTGACTGCAGCAGCCTCATCCTTAACATTGGCCAAGTTTTTAGCCACGCCTCCATTAGCAGCTTCAACTGTCAGGGCTGGGCCTTTATCTGCACTTAAGAAGCTTGCTGGAGATTGCTCAGCACCTGTAATAGCCAGCGCTTTAGCGCCAGAGGCTCCGCCTACAGCCTGAGAGGCAAAGCCTGCATCTAATCCATTGCTAGTCGCGCGAGTCGCTTTTGCGAATACTTGCTTTTGCGTTAAGTCTCCTAGGGTTTGACCAGCACCAACTAAAACAGGGGCTTGATTGCTAATTGGATTATTGGCTACGCCTTGAGTTTCTAGCGCTAAAACCTTGATGGCTTGATCTTTTCCAGAGCCGACGTTACTAGGTAGCACTGAATTGGAACGGGCATTTTGAGCATCAATAGCCAATGCAGCTTGCGGTACTTGTGCCGCCTGATTGATCTGGGAAGCATTACCTTGTAATACGTTTTGGCTATTTTGAGCTAAGCCATTGGCATTAGCTTGTGCTTTTAGTAAAGCAAGTGCGCTAGCTGCACCTAGGTTATTTTGAGTGAGTAAGGTCTGCGCAATGCTGGTGCTCGTCATGGTGCTTTGCACGCTAGCATTGTTCTGGGTGCTTGTCTTAGCAACAGCATTAGGGATATTGGCACTATTAAGGCCAGGAATGGGCTGAGTCAAAAGCCCTTGAGCCGCAAGACTGGCAGACAATAATTGCATTTGATCGGCAATTTTTGCCGGATCGCCAGCATTATTAGCGCTCTTTGGCAAATTCTGTAGGGCATTTGCCAAGATATTTTTTGCGCTCAGAGCTAAAGTAGCCGGATTTTGCGGAGCAGGGTCCTGCACTTGCTGCCTGGCCTGAATAGCTTGCTCAATTTGGAGCATAAAGGCGTCTACGCCTTGACCAGAGCCAGAGCTATCTTGGGCATTTGCCATGTTTTTTAGACCATTAACATGGTCATTTAAAGCCGTATGCAGGCTATTTTGTATTACAGAGGCCATCTTTTCTCCAATAGGACTCTCTGTATTAAGCATCTTTCGTGCCAGTATTCAAAGATAGCCTAGCAACATAACTATCTTCGAACTGATTGATCTCCGATCTTTCCTTTTTTTTACGTACCTCACGCGCCGCTTTATCCACCAATTTGCCCAAACCCTTCGTGCGCATTCGGGCCTGCGCTGCCTCTTGCAATGCTTGATCAGATGCTCGGTTTAGACCCTCAATTTGCGGATCCATTTGCGAAGAGCTGAGCAATAACTTCTCACGAAAGGCGTTGGCATCTTGAATAAATGCGACAGAAACCCCTTTTTTGCCGCCATCTAAAATCTGCTCCTCGTATTCCTTGGCGTACTCGAGTACCTGTTCTTTAAAGCGGGTGGTTTGGTTCATTTGACCAGTGACCCGGCGCGCTCTTGCCATGGCCTGATCTTCTCGTATTTTGGCTAAGCGAAACAAAAGTTCAATTGATTTCATAGCTTCATTATGAGTTAGTAATAACCGGAGCAATTTCAAGCAATAAACGCTCCGAATCACTCATCCCCATACTATCTTCAGCATCTTGCTGAAGATAAGTTTGAATCTTTGGCCAAGTTTGCAAAGCAATGTCTAACTCAGGATCACTTCCAGCAATGTAAGCTCCCATCGATACCAAGTCTCGACCACGCATATATCGACTATATAGTTGCTTCATGCGACGTGCTGATAGTAAGTGATCTTTAGAGACTACTTTTGGCATAACGCGCGAAATGGACTTTTCTACATCAATTGCAGGATAGTGACCACTATCGGCAAGCTCACGAGATAAAAAGAAGTGTCCATCTAAAATGCCGCGAGCAGTATCCGCAATTGGGTCATTGGAGTCATCGCCTTCAAGTAAGACCGTATAAAAAGCGGTAATCGATCCATTGGGATTTGGGCCATTACCCACCCGCTCGACTAACTCAGGCATCCGTGCAAAAACACTCGGCGGATAACCTCTAGCGACTGGAGCCTCACCCAAGCTTAACCCAATTTCGCGCAGCGCCATGGCGTAGCGAGTCAATGAATCAACTATCAGTACGACATGTTTACCTTGATCCCGAAACCAAATAGCCACATCAGTAGCATACGATGCGCCTTTAGAACGCGCCAAAGGTGATGCATCAGCAGGAGCGGCTACCACCACTGCTCGGGCAAAAGCTTCGGGGCCTAGTGTGTCATCACAAAACTCACGCACCTCGCGACCACGCTCACCGACCAAACCAATCACGATGACATCGGCTACGCAATTACGCGCAAACATTCCAAGTAAGACACTCTTACCAACACCGGAGCCCGCAAACACGCCAACACGTTGACCTCGACCGACGGTGAGTAAACCATTAATCGCCCGAATGCCCACATCTAAGGGTTCATGAATCGGTGTGCGCTCCAGTGGATTTAAATTACGCTGAATGAAAGAATTTAACTCTTTCTTACCCGGCCCCTTACCGTCAATAGGACGGCCTAAACCATCGACCACTCTACCTAAAAGGCTCGCGCCAATAGGCAAAGGCTCTATCACCGATTGCGTGTGATAACCATGACCAGAATCAAACGGAGTATTGGCTGGATATACCAAGGCACCCGGAGAGATACCTTCGATATTATCGATGGGCATAAGATAAGTAATGCCCCCATTAAAACCAATACACTCTGCGTTATAAGTTTGACCACCCATTTGCGACAAAATGGTTGCACCCGAACCAATAGTCATTGGCAAGCCCTCAACCTCAAGGACGATTCCAGACACGCGTTTTAATTTGCCTTCCCGAATGGAGCGCGGCATCAAACATAGCGCTTCTTTTTGTAAGCGCAGTTGACTTGCTAGCTCAGTCGGCTGCAAGCTCATCATCATCCTTTGGATGGTGGGAGGGTTTAGTAGCGTCAGCAAACTCATTAGTCAAGATAGGTGCATTAGGATGCACCTCTTCTTGAACTGTTTTGGTCATACCCAAAGCTGTTCTCACTAGTGCTAAACGAGCCTCTTTACCCACATCAATTCGAGCGCCGCTAATCTCCACATAAGCATGGCCTGGCTGCACATCAGCATCGACCAAAACAGAGCAGCTAAAGGGCAAACCTGGGTCTTGAATAATCGCACTCCATGTATCAATATCTTGCGCTGACAGGCGTAGGTATAAATTTTCTCCCGGCCTTGGTAGGCGCATTAAGGCTTCTTGAACTGCCGCTACAAATGGGCCGCGCTCCATCGAGACGTTAGCGGTGAGACGAGAACTAATTTCAAAAGCTAAGTCGGTTAAGGGTTGGGCAATTGCCTCTGGCATACCATCGACCGACTGCAGTAATTCTCTTAAGGCTTCATGTAAGCGTTTGGTTTCTTCATCGGCTTGGGTGTAGCCTGCTTGATAACCTTCGCGATAACCCGCCTCCTTACCTTCTTTGTAACCAGCGTCACGACCTTCTACAAAACCTTGGTTTAAACCGAGCTCATGAGCCTCTTCATAGGCTTTTTCACGAATGGCTTGAACCTCTTCAACCGTAGGATATTGAATCGGCGCAACCTTAGGTGGCTTTGGGGGCTTCGGAGGATCGAAGGAGGGCGGCTCCCACCTCGTCAGCAATGAGTCCTCATCAGAGGAATGCATCAGCGGACTTACCTCTCTCCATGATCATACGACCTTCATCTGCCAAATTGCGGGCAATGCGAATAATATCTTTTTGCGCTTCTTCCACTTCCTGAATCTTGACTGGCGGACGGGTTTCGAGATCTTCACGAACGCTATCGGCAGCACGCTTGGCCATATTCTTGAAGAGTTTTTCGCGCAGTTTTGGACTTGCCCCTTTGAGCGCCAGTACCAAATTGTCTTGAGCCACTTCGAGCAACATCGTTTGCAGTGAACGATCTTCGATTTCGATAAAGTCTTCGAAGACAAACATTTTTTCTTGAATCGCATCGGCCAACTCGGCGTTAAAGGCGCGAATCGTATTGAGCGCTTCCTTGTCAAGACCGCCCGATAGCATATTGAGAATTTCGGCTGTGGGCACAACACCACCAACCGTACTTCTGCGGAAATCGGCGTCGGGGCCAGCAGAGCGTGACATCACTTCGTTTAACTCTTTCAAAGCAGCCGGTTGAACCTTTTCTAGCAAAGCGATTCGCAAGACCAATTCATTTCGTAAATCATCTGGGAAGAGTTTAAGTAATGAAGCGGCTTGCGAAGGATCTAAGAACACCATCACTGTAGCAATAATCTGCGGATGCTCGTTTTTAATCATCTCATAGAGCACATCAGCTTCCATGCGCTTTAAGGTCTCAATACCTGACATATCCAGAGTGGACTCTAAACGGCCCAACAAGTCAGACGCGCCTTCTGCGCCCATGGCTTTGGTAAGCATGTTCTGCATGAAGGAGTCAGTATCAAATGCGACCTGAGCATTATTTGAGGTGACATCTTTAAATTGACGCAATACCTGCAAGACTAAATCGCGATTAAGTGATCGCACCACCGCCATCTTTCCAGATAAGCGCTGGACCTCAAAGGGACTCATTTGACGCAGTACGTTGGCTGCAGACTCGGCACCTACGGCGAGCAAGATCACCGCGGCACGAGAGGCACCATCGAGATCTTCAAACGATACAGTACCCGTTTGAGTGGCGCCTTTAACGCCCTCTTTTAGAGCCTCCGCTATCGAGAGGGTCTTGGGTGCCGGTGCTTCATCAGCCATTTAAGAATTCCTCATGATTAAGCTGCCGGAGCTGCTGCAGCCGCTGGTGTAGTAGCAGCATTGGTTGCGGCGGCATCATCGGCCAGCCATTCTTTAAAGATTGTCGCGACTACTTTAGGATTTTCAGCCACAAAATCGGTGGCATAAGCAATGAGATCGTCATACTCTCGCTTACTTTCTTCGTCCTTACGTGCGCGCTCTTCTTCCAAACGTTTTTTCTCTTCTTCTGCATGAGCACGCTCTTCTTCTTCTTCCATGCGTTGACGCTCTTTTGCCAACTCGACTTCCATACGTCGTTTCTCGCGCGCTTTTGGATCCATCTGAGCCATTTCTGCTTTAATCTTCTCGTCAAATTCTTCTTCAATACGCTGCTCTTCCAAAGCTTCGTCGATCTTGGCCGGAAATAGAATTGGTTTTACTACGCCAAAAAATAGGATGCCTAAAGAACCGAGAATCACAGCAAACTTGAAGAACTCCTTAGTCATCTCAATGACGCCTGGCTGCTTATAAAAAGGCGGCTCATCAGAAGCTTCTACTTTAAAGGGAATATTGGCTACGCTCACGCTATCGCCGCGCTTATCACTAAAGCCAATTGCATCGCGGACCAAATTATTAATTTGATCAATTTCTTTGGCGCTATAAGGCACGGGTTTTAATGGCTTACCCTCCTTATCAACTCCACCTGGCTGTTTATAGTTCACTACCACACCGGCAGAAACGCGGCGCAACTGGCCCTTCTCCGATTTCATGCGCTGAATTGCGCGATCGACTTCATAGTTAATTGTTGAGTCCTTGCGATTGTTCACTGTTGCAGTGCTCGAACTGGTTGGCGGGCCATTTAAATTTTGTGGACCGTTATTCGCTGCTGCCTGTGTATTTAAGGGAGCTTGGGCCTGACCTGGGGGCTGATTGGTTAAGGCACCAGGAACCCCGCCAGCACTAGTGTTTGGCGTTGCCCCTTCATTCGTTTGCTGACTGCGAATCGCAGACTGATTGGGTGGTGAATTCTTTCCAAAAGTCTCTTCAGTGCGCTCGATCGTCCCAAAGTCCATATCCACAGTCACTTGAGCGCGCACATTATCGCGGCCTGTGACTGGCTCTAAAATAGTTTGTACCCGCTTAGATAGCGCGCCTTCTAATTCAGCAACATACTTGAGCTGAGTGCCATCTAAACCCATTGCTCTTTGGGGATTGGGGGCTAAAAGACTGCCTTCTGCATCGACAATCGTGACATTTTCAGGACCCAAATTAGGGACCGATGAGCCGACTAAATTGGTAATGGCGGCAACTTGTAGGTTATCCAAAAACCGCCCTGGATGCATGGTCACCACAACCGATGCTGTTGGCTTTTCTTGCTCGCGCATAAATGCGGTTTGCTTGGGAATTGCCAACATCACCCTGGCAGATTTGACCTGCGTCAGAGAGCTGATGCTACGTGCCAATTCACCCTCTAAACCCCGCTGGTAATTGACTTGCTCAACAAATTGGCTAGTCCCCATTTTTTGGTTTTCGAGCAACTCAAAACCCACATTACCTGCTTTAGGTAGACCCTGCCCAGCTAATCGCAAACGCGTCTCATAGACGGTATTTTCCGGCACCATAATCGCCGCGCCGCCCTCAGTAAATTTATAAGGGACATTCATCTGCTGCAAAGCTGCCACAATTGCCGCGCCATCACGCTCATTAACACTCGAAAACAATACGCGATAGTCGTCTTTGCTCTTGCCAGAGGCCCCTACAAAGATAATCGCCGCTAAAAATAAGATTCCGGCAGCGCTAATAATGAGTTTTTGCTGAAACGATAAAGCCTGGAGTCGGAATTTGATTTCGCCAAATTTAGTGGAGACTTTGACTGGCACCGCTTTTGGGATGCCTATATTGGGAGCTAAATTTGCACCAGAGCCAATATTGACTACTGCTGCATCTTTATCACCGCCCTGTAATCCGCTTGTTGCCTCGTCAGCCAATGATGTAGTCCACTAGATTACGGTTTCGTTAAAATTAATAAAAATCATAATATCACTAAATATAGAACTTTTTGCCTATAAAATCCTATATATTGATATTTTAGAAGCAAATTAGCCACAAAACAGGAAAATTTTGCCGCCCAATCAATCCGCCAATTCACCCCCAGTTGCCTCTACAGTGACAGATTTGTCAGCATCAGGCAAGAGCAGCCCGAGCTCTCAAGACTTGGAGTCTGCATTTGCGCTGTTCTGGGCTGAATCCCAGAAATTGGAGGCTCAGCAGGCCACTTTGCAGGAGAAGATTAATCTACTGACAAATGAATTGCAGCAATCGAATCAGCGCCTAGCCATATTGCTAAATGCTATTCCCGCTGGTGTAGTGCTCCTAGAAAAGAATATTGTGTTGTTGCACAACCCTGCCATCTTGCAATTTATCCCTAACTTACAAATTGGACGGTCCTTTGTCACCCCCAAAGCATGGGCTCAGTCCATTGCCCCCAATGAATTTGTGATTGAATCTACAGGCAAAGAATCGAGCAATCAGCGCCAAACAATTCAACTGATTCGGATTGATGATGGCGAACGCAGCTTTATTCAAATTCAAGATATCACTGCCAATATCGCCCTGCACCAAAAGAGTCAGCAAGAAAGTCGCTTGGCTGCCATGGGGAAAATGGCAGCAGGCATTGCCCATCAATTTCGCACGCCACTAGCAACTGCCCTACTCTACTCATCTCACTTATGTGATGAAACGCTCGACCCCAAACTCTTACCAGAATTTGCACAGCGCATTCGCAAACAACTGCAAGATCTAGAAAAACTCTCACAAGAGATGCTACGTTTTATTTCTAACAAAGCCAATAAAACTGCTTTAGTGCCTGCAGCGCAAATCATTCATGAAGCAGAGACTGCGATTCGCCCACTCTTTGATGAGAAGAAAGTCATACTGCAATTGCATCTCGAGATTGCACAAGATCTCATGATTAACGCCGATCAAAAAACGCTTACCAATGCCTTAATTGCCATCTTAGAAAACGCTCTACAAATCTCCAAAGAAAAACAAACGGTACGTTTGGATGCCAAGCGTGAAGGTAAAAATCTCCTTCTCAATATTGCCGATCAAGGCCCTGGAATTGCAGCAGAAATGCTCACTTCTTTATTTGAACCCTTTGCTAGCACCCATGCCAATGGGACTGGTCTTGGCTTATCCATTGCTAAGAATGCAATTGAGTCACACCGCGGAACCATTACTGCTCATAGCTCCAAAGCTGGTGCTAGCTTTGACATTGCGCTTCCTTGCATTAGCTCTCAATGATTTGATTTAGAAAAAAGTAAATAAAAAATGGACGATTCTGAAGATCAAAATAAACCCTTCCCAGTAATCCTAGTTGAGGATGATGACGATTTGCGTGAAGCGATTGGCGTTACTTTACGCATGAAGAAAATTGATTTCGTAACGCACCAAAAAGCAGAAACGGTTCTACCCTTACTCCAACCGGGTATGCGCACGATTTTGATTTCAGATTACCGTCTGCCTGGAATGACAGGTTTAGATTTATTAAAAGCTGCGCAAAAATTAGCCCCCGATTTGCCAGTCGTGATCATGACGGCTTTTGCCGATACCAAATTAGCAGTAGAGGCGTTAAAAGCAGGCGCGCGTGATTTTTTAATTAAGCCTTTTGTACCTGACCAACTCATTGAAATCATTACCCGCCATCAAGCCAGTGGTGATGAACTGGTTCCGACAATAGAAACTAGTCAGATAGATACGAAACATTCGGCCATTGTTGCGGTCGATCCAGCGATGCTGGCAACCTTAACGCGTTGTGATCGTGTGGCCACGACCGATACCAGTATTTTGATTACGGGTGAGTCTGGCGTTGGTAAAGAGGTCATCGCTAAAAGAATTCATGAATCCTCCAAACGCTCTGATGGTCCTTATGTAGCTCTAAACTGCGCTGCTATTCCAGAGAGTCTTTTAGAGTCTATTTTGTTTGGTCATGAAAAAGGTTCCTTTACAGGCGCTACTAAAGTGCAAACCGGTAAATTTGAGCAGGCCAATGGTGGCACTTTATTTTTGGATGAAATTGGTGAAATGCCAGCACCCTTACAAGCTAAGTTACTGCGGGTCTTGCAAGACAAGATGGTCGAGCGCTTAGGCTCTGCTGAGCCAGTCAAAGCTGATGTTCGTATCATTGCCGCCACAAACCTCAATTTGCAAGAACAAGTCAAAAAGGGCAAATTTAGGGAGGATTTGTACTTTCGCTTGGCAGTTTTCCCAATCTTGGTCCCAGAACTGCGCAATCGGCCCAAAGATATTTTGCCTTTGGCTGAATTTTTCCTCAAACGCTATCGCTTTAACTTGGGACGCGAGTCCATCAAAATAGGGCCAGATGCTAAAAGTTGCCTACAAAACTATGGCTGGCCGGGTAATGTCCGGGAGCTAGAAAATGTGATTCAGCGCTCCGTTTTGCTCTGTGATACCGATGTCATTGGCGTTGGTGACCTTGAATTAGATGAAAACAGCACCTTTAGCCAAGTCATTACTCAGTATGAAGAAATAAAGGCCCCAGAGATGGCCCAAGCGCCACAAAATGGCATAGTTATTGCTTCACTCTCTAGTAATAGCGGAAAAGATATTGAAACAGTAGA
Source organism: uncultured beta proteobacterium (assembly GCA_903892315.1). The sequence continues at coordinate 17,316 of CAITHY010000010.1, forward strand.
GCGTGAGCATATTTTGAAGATTTTGGCTGAGGTAAACGGAAATCGCAGTAAAGCCGTACAAATTCTGGGAATCTCCGATAGAGCACTGCGCTATAAACTGAAGTCTTATCGCGATGCGGGTTACTTTAATGATTGATTGTGTTAGATAATATGAGCATGGATGCAGGAAACGTTGATTCAATGGTTGCTCGGATGCAAGCACTTGCTGCTGCAGCTAGTGGTAATATTGCGCCCGCTAATACACAACCGGCTGCCGGTGGCGTAGATTTCCAGAGCATCCTCAAAAACGCTATTGAAAATGTTAATAACGCTCAAAATACTGCCCAAGCTAAAGCGCAATCTTTTTCTTCTGGCAGTTCTGATACATCACTAGAAGAGGTGATTGTTTCTCTCCAAAAAGCCAACCTATCTTTACAAGGAATGATTGCAGTACGCAATCGCCTAGTTGACGCATACAAAGAAGTAACGAGTCTGCAGGTTTAAGTTTTAGAGCTCTACGCCAGCACAGCTATTAGTGCCTAAATCGAATGCTTAGCTCTATTATTAGAGGGTCTTTTGAATGCCCTCTTAATGGGGTGCTTACTCTTCCAACTAAATCCTCATTTAAATTGAATGTATGCCCGACCAACCAGAGATCTCCAAAGAAAAAATGGTGGGCACTAAAAATTCACAAGAACGCTTTGAACCGGATGCATTAGTTCAGCAAGGCTTTATCTTGCATCAACAAGGAAAGCTTCA
>CAITHY010000011.1 GCA_903892315.1 uncultured beta proteobacterium
ATAATGAAGCGAACAACTTCTAGAGTTTTATCACTACGCGCTAAGTCATTCTTAAGAAACTCATCCATTGTTGCTTTGAGCTGGGCAACAGACTCTGGAGCTTTATCTAACCCAAGACCCTTAGCACTCGTGCTCCACTCTTTTACATAAGCATCCGCACCTTTGGTAATCGGATAGCCAAATGCTAAATGCGATGTAAGAAAGGAGTCGGTAAATGCACAGTGCACCCAGAGTAGATAACGAGGATCACTTGCCTGATAAGGCGAAGTTGCACCTGCCTTAGTTTGATACTCACCTTTCACATGTGCATGCATGGCATTGACTCGCGCCGCTTCTTTTGCAATCGCTTCATGTGAACCAAATGTTGTGATCGTGAGCCATCTGGAAGTTCCGGCAAGGCGCCCCAAAGGATCTGTCTCAAATCTAGAATGTTGGCTAACACCAGTGAGCGCAGCAGGATGAGCGGCTTGAAGTAAAAGAGCGCGCACGCCTCCAACAAGGGTGGCAATGCAACCATGCACCTGCCATACAGCGCTGTCTGGTCCGTAAAGGCCAACACCATGACCTAGAGCAATAAGTTCGACCCAATCAGGCCTTCCATCAGGTGAGCCAGAGACAATCTCGCGAAATCGATTGGCTATGCGGGTTTTAATCACTCCACTAGATTAGATCCCATGACACAACCTCGCACCCCCATAAAAATTGGCATCCTTGGCGCAGCACGAATTGCTTCTAGGGCAATTATTTTCCCAGCACATGCCACAGAGCACGTTCTCTATGCCGTTGCATCACGCGACCGAGTTCGTGGTGAAGCATTTGCCAAACAATATGGCGTTGAAAAAGTTTACGACTCATACCAAGCAATCATTGATGACCCAGAGATCACAGCAATTTATAACCCGCTACCTAATAATGGCCATGCTCCTTGGAACATTAAAGCTCTTCAAGCCGGCAAACATGTCTTAAGTGAAAAGCCTGCAGCGAGTAATGCAGAGGAAGCACGCCTGATGCAAAAGGTTGCCGAAGGCCAAAGCAAGGTTTATATGGAAGCTTTTCATTATTACTACCACCCAGTGATGCAACGAGTCCTTGAGATCGTTAAATCAGGTGAGATCGGCGAACTTGTCAGCATTAATACCGCCCTCTATGGCACGATGCCAGATAAAACAGATTTGCGTCTGCAATTTGATTTAGCAGGCGGATGCTTAATGGATATGGGATGTTATTCAGTCCACTCTCAACGCATGGTTTCCCTCGCACTCTTTGGTAAGGAACCAGAAGTAGTGAGCGCAAAAGCACGTTTACACAAGCCAAATGTTGATGAAGCACTTGAAGTCACACTTAAGTACGCAAATGGTGCCACAGGAATTGCAGATAGTGATTTTGATACTGATCGCTTTAGCGCTCCAATGACTATTCGTGGCACAAAGGGCACTATTGAGACGTATTCATTTGTTGTTCCAAGTTGGGATGATCGCGTAGTTGTCAGAGTCGGCTCTACAGAGCGAACTGAAAATCTAGGCAC
>CAITHY010000012.1 GCA_903892315.1 uncultured beta proteobacterium
GAGCCGTCATTCGTGAGCATTGCTGGGGTAATTTTGCCGAGATGCTCAAAGCATCGTCACAGCATCCGTGCATGCTTTATTACCTCAATAACCAATCTTCTCGTGCAGGCAGTCCCAATGAAAACTACGCGCGTGAACTGTTTGAATTACACACCTTAGGCCGCTCTGCCTATCTCAATAATTTATATTCGCAGTGGAAAAAAGTACCTGGAGCTCTTGATGGCAAACCTTCTGGCTATATTGATGAGGATGTGTATGAGGCGGCTCGAGCTTTTACAGGCTGGACAGTAGAGAATGGTGCGGGTATTGGTGGAGGTCAGAACTTACTCAAGACTGGGCGTTTTACGTATGTCGATTCATGGCATGACAACTACCAAAAGCGTGTCTTAGCTAATGAGTTCAATTCATTTGCAGGCCCTATGAAGGATGGCGAAAAGGTCCTGGGTCTGTGCGCTAGTCACCGCGCCACAGCGCAGCATTTAGCGAGCAAGATGGTGAGTCGCTTAGTTGGTAGTGCTGCACCTCCATCTTTAAAAGTAAGTACGGCCAATGTATTTTGGGAGAATCGGAATTCACCTGCACAGCTTTCTTTAGTCTATGCACACTTAGTACAAGAGTCGCAAAAAATACCGCTAATGCAAAAGCAGCAAGTGCGTTCACCAATGCACTTGGTTTCAAGCTTTGCCAGAGCGGTAAATCTGTCGCCTACTTTAGAAGAGGGCCGCATCATGGGCCCGATCAATGAGGCCGCCCTTGCGCTCTATGCATGGCGAAGCCCTGAGGGTCCGCCGCACGCCATGGCACTACATTTATCGTCAGTGTATTTACGCGGACGCATGCAACTGACTCAAGGATTGGCTGAAAACTGGTGGGGCACGGGAGAATGGAATCCCTTTGATGGCTTGCCTACTAAGCGCACCTTTGCGCAGGTCTTAGAACGCTGGCAAACGCCCCTATTTGGCTCTGTTCGATCTGAGATGACGGCTACATTATTGACCTCGCAAAATACCAATCCAAATGATGTGGTGACCGATGCCAAGAGAGCCTGCCGCTTGGTGGGTCTGATGGCCTGCGCGCCATCCTTTCAGACGCAGGTCGGTTTGCCAACACCGCAGCAGTGGGCGATGGCTAATGCTGGAGTTGCCTTATGAAGCGGCGCGAGTTCTTAAAAGGGGGCGTTGCGCTCTCGTTGGCAGGTATCAGTGATTTTGCACTCGCTGGTGATAGCACCCTAGCTGCGCCTGCTAGTTTGCCAAACGCTCGCACACCATTTGTCTTGGTGTTTTTACGAGGCGGCGCTGATACTCTCAGTTTGTTATCTCCTTTGGATGATTCCGACTTTATTGCGGCGCGTCCACCGGAATATCGGTTTACCCCTAGCGGTTTTAATGAAAAGCCCCTCTCTATGGATGGCATATCGCTGTATTGGCACCCAAAGGCTGAGCCTTTAGCAAAGCTATATGGTTCTGGCCGTTTAGTACCGTGGGTCGCGGTAGGTTTTGCTGATGAAACGCGCTCACATTTTGAGGCTCAAGAAATCATGGACCGCGGTGTGAGCTCACTCCAAAAGTTCCCTGATAGTAAGGGTTGGATGGTCCGCCAATTAGCGCGTATGGGTTCGCAGCAAGGCAAAACTATTCTTCCGTTGTTTGCCGGTAATAATAATTTACCGGGCATGCTGCAGGGCTCAGATCAAGTGATGGCTGCGCGTGATTTAACCAACGGGCTTAATTATCCAGGCGGCCCTGCAGCACTGCGCGCCTTGCAAAGTCTATGTTCGTTAGAGGAGAGTCACCCAGCGAGCGCCCTCATGAAAGCAACTGCCGATACGATCAATGTGGTCAATCAAACCTTCCCAAAAGAGTCTAGCAATCCTAATAAGGTAGTGCCCTATGCTAGTAGCGGCGCTACTGCCTATCCCAATAGTGATCCGGGGGTAGGACTTAAATCGGTTGCCAGGTTGTTGCAAGCGAATGTCGGCTTGCAATACGCCTGCGTTGATCATCTGGGCTGGGATACGCATGAGTATCAAAATGGAAAAATCGATTATTTACTCAGAGATTTATCCAATGCGCTAGGGGCATTTGATGAGGATATGCAAGCGCAGGAGCAGCGCTACACTTTAGTGGTGATGACCGAGTTTGGTAGAAGGCTGCGCACCAATCGTAGTGGCGGGACGGACCATGGTCATGCGAGCTTATCTTTGGTGATGGGCTCAAACATTGCCGGTGGAAAAGTTTATGGACGCTGGCCTGGCCTTGCTACTGCACAACTTGATCGTGGTGTGGATTTGGCAGTGAC
>CAITHY010000013.1 GCA_903892315.1 uncultured beta proteobacterium
CAGCCTTAGCGGGATTGCTCTTCTATTACATCTCTATTTTGATAGGGTGAGTTTTTTCACAAGATTGGCATAATGGAACTTATGCGAATCGAACCTCAAACCATTACCCACCTGCAAGAATGGCTTGGTAAAACCGAGTCTTTGCAAGATACCGTCACAGCAGCCCCTGTGCGCGCACTATCGGCAACCTTGGATCGCGACGATGCCGCGCCGAGTAAAGGGACTTTTTTGCCTGAACTGTGGCACTGGTTGTATTTTCTACCGCATGCTCGTGAATCCGAAATCGGGCCTGATGGCCATCCAAAACGTGGCGGCTTTCTTCCGCCGGTTCCACTACCACGGCGCATGTGGGCAGGTAGCCGTATTGAATGGTTAAACCCGCTTGCTGTTGGCGATGAGATTAAGCGCGTTTCCACGATTGAGTCAGTAACTCATAAAGCAGGTCGTACCGGCGATTTGATTTTCGTATTAGTCAATCACAAGATTTCCAACCAACATGGCTTGGCGATTATTGAAGAGCATGACATTGTGTATCGCGATGCACCGGGGCCCGATGACAAACCCGTTACCCCTACTCCTGCACCTACCGATGCCGTGTGGAGTAAAACAATGACTCCTGACGATGTCCTTCTGTTTCGTTATTCAGCCTTGACATTTAATGGTCATCGCATTCACTATGACCGCAAATATGTCACTGAGGTTGAGGGTTATCCAGGTCTCATCGTGCATGGGCCTTTGATTGCCACTCTTTTAGTAGATCTAGTGCGTCAAAGCATTCCAGGATGCAAACTCAAGAGCTTTGAGTTCCGCGCTATACGCCCTACTTTTGATATCAATATCTTTAAGGTCAATGCCAAGCCTGACTTAGAAAAAGATCCCACCGGAAAAACCATTTCTATTTGGGCAGAGGATCATGAAGGCTGGCTCACGATGCAGGCAAGTGCTGTTCTAACCTAGACACAAGAAGGTTTACTAATGACTACTCCACACCTCTCTCGTGAGCTAGCCAGCTTTGCAGCCAACTTACAAGCTGCAGATATTCCAAGCGATGTGATGAATCGCGCCGAAGATTTATTGGTCGATTGGTTTGGTTCAGCTATTGCTGGCAAAGGTTCACGCCCAGTGGAGCTCATTACTCAGTTTGCCCAAAATATGAGTGGGTTTGATGCAGCTCACGCCGGCCCTTCTGAGGTTCTGGTTTCTCGTAAAACCTCCAGTCCTTTTTTAGCAGCCATGGCGAATGCTGCAGCATCACATGTTGCTGAGCAGGATGATGTTCACAATGGCTCAGTCTTTCATCCAGCTACGGTGGTGTTTCCACCTGCACTTGCCTGTGCTCAAGCCATTGGCGCATCTGGTGAAGATTTGTTGGTCGCTGCAGTAGCAGGCTACGAGGTTGGCATTCGGGTTGGTGAGTTTTTAGGTCGCTCTCATTACAAAGTGTTTCACACCACCGGAACTGCTGGCACATTAGCAGCAGCTGCAGCAGTTGGCCGTCTTCTCAAACTTAACCCAGAGCAAATGCTCCATGCCTTTGGCTCTGCGGGCACTCAGTCAGCCGGCCTGTGGGAATTTCTTCGTGACGCCGCAGATTCTAAGCAACTGCATACTGCCCACGCAGCCTCCACTGGCTTGATGTCTGCCTATATTGCCCAAGCTGGCTTTACAGGCGCTGAACATATTCTGGAAGGCAAGCAAGGATTAGCAGCAGGCATGTCAAGCGATCGCGATCCGAGTAAATTGGTTGATCGATTAGGCAGTCGTTGGGCTTTAGCAGAGACTAGTTTTAAGTATTACGCCTCATGCCGTCATACACACCCTGCTGCAGACGCCCTACTTCAAGTCATGCTGGCGAACAAACTATTGCCTAGCGATATTACTAAAGTAGAAACCTTGGTTCACCAAGGCGCTATTGATGTATTGGGCCCGGTAACCGACCCAGCTACCGTCCATCAATCCAAGTTCTCGATGGGAACCGTTCTAGCTTTGGTTGCGCATTAACAATGTGCTGGTTTGCAGGAATTTGCAGAGCACTTTCATGATGATCAAATCTGCGCCTTCCGTGAGCGCGTATCTATGACACTAGATCCTGAAGTGGATGGCGCTTATCCGCAACGTTGGATTGGCAAAGTCAAAGTTCACCTGAATAATGGGCAAATTCTGGAAGGTCGCGTAGACGAACCTAAAGGCGATCCCGGCAACACCTTATCTCGTGCAGAGATTACCGATAAGGCAATGCGCTTAGCCGCTTTTAGTGGGGGCGCTAGCCCAACAGAGATGAGTAAAGCAATTGAGCTCTTGTGGAATATCCGCAAACAAGCCAAGATAGACTTTCTGCTGCCATCTGCATAAGCACCCCCAATAATCGACCTACCTTTATTCTCCAGATTGATATGAACTCACTTGATACACCACTAGGCTTTAGCACTAACTTTCTATTTGTGCCAGGTACCCGTCCTGAACGTTTTATGAAAGCACTGGATAGCGGTGCTAGCGGTGTTGTTTTAGATCTAGAAGATGCTGTTGCGGAAGAAGATAAAGATACTGCGCGCAATGCTATTCGCACTGCATGGCCTAGCTTTAGTCCTGAGCAAAAGAAGCGTCTAGTTATTCGTACCAACTCTCCTGGCAGTCAGTTTTATGCGGCCGATTTAATCTTGGCACAAGAACTTCAAGTTGCCTGCTTATTGATTCCCAAAAGTGAATCGCTTGACCAAATTAATGGCGCTGCCCTGATACTTCCTAACACCGCAATCATTCCCATGATTGAAACGGCGATAGGCCTGGATAAACTCAAGGAAATTGCAAACTCCAATCAAGTCATTCGCCTTGCCTTGGGCAATTTAGATTTACAAGCGGATCTAGGCATGGTTTGTGATCGTCAAGAAACCGAATTACAAACTGCGCGTTTTCAGATCGTTTTAGCATCACGGCTTGCGCAGATTGCCCCTCCTATTGATGGGGTTACAGCCTCCACCGACGATATTGAGCGCATTACCGATGACGCAGAGCGTGCAAAGCGTATGGGTTTTGGTGGAAAACTCTGTATTCACCCAAAACAAGTGGCTATCGTGGTCAAGGCATTTACCCCCACCGCAGAAGAGCTAGCCTGGGCCCACCGGGTCGTTGAGGCAGACATAGCCTCCAAAGGCGGCGCTGTAAAACTGGACGGCCGCATGATTGATCGCCCGGTAGTATTACTAGCCAAAAGAACCCTGGCAATTGCTGGTAAACACTAAGGGTTTCCTATGCCTAAAGAGTTGCAAAACTGGCAAAATAGTCCTGAGTTGTTTTGCACTCATATAATTTTTATAACAATTACTAGAGACTAAAATGAACTTTCGTAAATCACTATTTGCCGGTTTGTATGCAATCGCCACCGTAGGATTTATTGCAGGTAATGCGCTGGCTGCAGATCCATATCCAAATAAGCCCATTACTTTGGTTGTGCCGTTTGCTGCTGGTGGACCTACAGACGCCGTTGCTCGCCTGATCGCAGTGCCGATGGGTAAGGAATTAGGCCAAACCGTCATCGTCGAGAATACGGTTGGTGCTGGTGGCACCATTGCTGCGACCCGTGTTGCGCGCTCCGCTCCAGATGGCTACATGATTTTTATTCATCACATGGGTATGGCTACTGCTCCTGCTTTATATAAAAAATTGAACTTTGATCCGATGAAGGACTACGAATACATCGGTCAAGTTGTTGATGTACCCATGGTACTTTTGGGTCGCAAGAACTTCCCACCAAACAACTTCAAGGAATTAGAGGCTTACATCAAGGCTAACAAAGAAAAGGTTACGCTAGCAAACGCGGGTCCTGGAGCAGTGTCACAGCTATGCGGCCTCTTGTTCATGTCGCGTGAAGGCGTTGAATTGACGACTGTTCCTTACAAAGGTACTGGCCCAGCTCTAACCGATTTACTAGGTGGGCAGGTAGACCTACTTTGTGACCAGACTACGCAAACCGTTCCTTACATCAAAGATGGTTTAGTGAAGGCCTATGGCGTCACTACTCCTAAGCGGCTTCCAGCACTGGCAAACATTCCTACTTTGGATGAGCAAGGCTTGAAAGGCTTTGATGTCAAAGTTTGGCACGGTATGTATGTTTCCAAAGGCACACCTCCTGCAGTCGTCGCTAAAATTAATAAGGCACTCAATGTTGCTTTAAATGATCCTGAAGTCAAGGCCCGTTTAGCAGAGTCCAATATTGAAATTGTTCCGCCGGCTAAGAGAACTCCAAAAGGCTTGCAAGACCATCTTGAAGCAGAGATCAATAAGTGGGGGCCTGTGATTCGCAAGGCTGGAGCCTACGCTGATTAAAGGCCTTCCTTAAACCAAAAAAGCCAGCATCTCGCTGGCTTTTTTCTTGTATTGAATACTTACTTACATGGGTAATTAACAGTAAAGAAGCGCATTAAGGTTTTGGCTGCCGCCTCTTGATTGAACTGAGGATTTTTCTTGGTCCACACCAGAAACTTTTGCAATACCTCATTACGAGTCTCACTCTTATCTACAAAGCAGATGGCGGGCTTGGCATCGGAACGACGATTCGCCAGGTACCCTTGATAGACACCTTCGCCAAAGCCAAAACAAAAGCTACGACCTTGCTCATCGTCAGGATTTTTACAAAGCTCAATAAATGTAGTGGTACTAGCATCATCTGCCGGGAGATCCTTCTGCGCATATGCGCCTGGAGCAAAGGAAAGGATGGATGCAATGAGTACGAATGTTGCTGTGAATTTTTTCATGATTCTCTTCTCTAAATAAAGGTTAACGCCTAAAGCCGCTCATATGGCCACCGCCAAAGCCGCTCATGTGGCCACTGCCGCCCCCACCAAATCCACCCATATGGTCGCCACCACCACCGAACCCTCCCATATGGCCACCGCCAAATCCACTATCCCATCCGCCCCGATTAAAGCTACGTGAGCGATCTTGATCGCTATCAAAGCGCGCTTGATCTCGCAAGGCGTTTTCTTGAGCTGCCTCGCGATAGACATTAGGATTGGCTCTATCTATCTGAGCATCATCGCGCGCTTCTTGATTTAAGCGCGCTGCCTGATTTCTTTCTTGAGGGGTTGCGTCATTTTGGAAAGCATTATTAGCGCGTTGGCCATCCATTCTGGCTGCCTGCCTCTCCTCTAGCGTGGCTTTGTTTTGCCAATCATTTAATAAGCGCTGCTGATTAGCAATATTTGCTGGTCCGATAACTCCACGAGACGGTATGCGCCCAGTGGCATTGATGTTCGTGGCATTAATCGTGCCATTATTCCAATTGGGTTGTGCCCAAAACTCATCGCCGATCATAAAGCCCAGGCCAAAATTCATCAGACCCCAAGCAGGGTTATAGATAGGATACGGCGGATACTCTGGATAAGGCCATGGGCCGTAAACAACTGTGGGGTTATAGCTTGGGATGTAAACCACTGTTGCATTGACTGGGCCGATCAACACGTTTCCGTTTGCATCAGTAGTTACAGTAATTTGTTGATTAGACTTCAGAGTGCCAGCTTTGACAGCCAATTTTCTGAGAGTTTGAACAGCCTTCATGGTGTCTGCAGCCTGAAGCTTAAAAGCATTACCTAGATTCTGGGTCCACGCCAATTTTCTACCCATCATATTGAATGCTTTTGGAAACGATATTAGCGATTTCACACTGTCATTCCATGATTGCGCCTTGAGTGCATTCTGTAGATCACTGCCCTTTAATGCTGCATTACTAGTTCGCCAGTTATAAGCTTCTGCAATCTCCAGAGGATAGGTTGAGGCAAGCAGCATTAGCGAGAGCAAAGAGTCTGGATACAGCGCTATTGGCGAGACCAGTGACTGTAATTGCTCTGAAGAAATAGTTTGCGGGCCAGCGTTATAGCCTGGATCTTGGGTATAGCCAGGACTACCAGATCCGCCACTTTGCATATAACCTTGCGGATAATCATAGCCACTTGATTGATACAACTCAGGATTCATAACGCATCCATCCAGAAGAGACCCTAAAGCTATCGATGCTAGCGTTAGCAATCCCAAACCCTTGCTCTGCATAGGAGTAATTTGTTGACTTGTCTGTTTCATGTCTGCCTCAGCATTGGTCCAAATAAATGGCTCACTAGATTCACCCTGCTCTACTACTTTGCATTTCAATGAACATTAACCCGGTCTAAATAAGTAACCAGAGCGAGCTTTATCTCTTTTCCTTCTATACATCATGCCAATACATGCGCACACTGCCCAGATGGCCAACAATGGATCGAGCAAGTAATCCCAAAGATTCGCCGACTCATGCCAATGGGCCGCCCAAGCAATGATGGCAATCGCAATTACCCACACGCCCTTCGTCCAATTTGCCAAGCCACATACCAAAGCAAAAAGTAGGGCTGCAACGAAGAATGCAATGGACCCATAACCCCATGCATAAGGATCAACCATTCCTAAGCCCAAGGCAAATGGATAGAAACATAAAGCGATGATTGCGACCGCAAATTTAAAAGTCATTGGCGCGGGTTTGCTGGCCGGCAGCAATGCGCTCCATAGCAATAAAGTCAGCACGACGCTCAGATCACCAGTCAAGCCACGTACATAGGCAACCAAAGGTAAATTCATGCCCAATGGCCAAAATAGAATGTTGCCGATCAGAATCACTAAAAATAGTTTGATAGCAAATGGAAAGCCATTTGGAGAAAACTGTTGCAAGATCCAAACGCCCACTACCGCGCAAGAAATGGATAATTCAATTAAGGCTATGATTTGCGTGAACTGATTCATTGTTGCCCCTCCTGACGAGCAGCATTCGGTTCAGCGGAGCTTACTTGCTGATAGGCCTGCATTAACCAAGCACCAGAAAAATAGCGATGCCGAATCTTCTTGCGATCCCAGGTGTAGACCAGATGCGCATCATCACCATCAACAGTGATTAAGTAAGGGTATGAGAATTCTTTACGTTGAGCTTCAGGTAAAGCGGCATCGTCCTCCAATACCTCAATGGTTTGCCACTGCCCAGATTTAACATCGCTCATCAATAAGACCAAACGATAGCGCCCGTTTTCAATATTATTTAAAGCCAAAATACGAGCGCCATTTTTTAAAATGAGTCCGGTAACGGCGGAATTGGGATTAGCAATTGCCAGATCTTCTGACTGTTGCCATGTTTGACCCGCATTTTGGGTGTAACTCACTGGAATTTGCTTTGGCAAGCCTGAGCTGCGCGTTTGCCGAAAATAAGCGCTGGCATCTTGTGCATCATTTACCAATACAAGCGGCTGAATCGCACCGCGCCCGGAACTCATGCGATGCTTATCAATCACCTGACCTGCATCTACTCTTAGGAATTCACCAAAACGCCCTATCCATTCATGATAGGTGGGCAAACCCAACAGTCCGTCGGTGAACATCACATTAGGTGATTTCACGAGAGTGCTTAAATTGAACAAGGGTGAACTAATAAGACGTTGCGGTCTGCTCCATGTCACACCTTCATCGTCTGAAGTGATTGCAGAAATTGAACTGCCCGCCCAACCACCAATAGAAACGGTGACAAAGAACAACTGCAGACGTCCATCAGTCAATCTAGCGGGGACGGGATTACCCAACTTAGCGATGTAACGTGAAAGCCCTTGCTCTGCACTAATGCGGTCCATCACAACCATGGGCGCACTCCAACTGGCAGACTTCAGGTCATATACGGAACTGTAGATCGATACGTCCGCGGCCCCTTCGCGACTGCCAGCAAACCAAAATGCTCTCACTGCACCATCCTTGAGCGCAATCATTGAAGCGGCATGGACTGAGGCAGCACCAGTATCAGGAAGCCAATGAGACTGGGGTGCAGGAATGTTGGTCCTGGTGGGGGCTTTTATCTTCGTTACTGCCGACTCATCCAGCGTTTCGTCTATCTGATAAGAGGGAACGGCAAACGGCGCCCATGCTGGACGGCTATCTATATGCAGAAAGCCAATCACCGCAGAAAGCAACAAAAAACAAAGGGCAATGACACGACTCATCTACAAACATCCTTTACATTCGATACATCCGAGTTCGCTACTGGCGTAGAGATGAGGTACTCATTTACGAACAAATGTTTGCCAATTTGTCCCATTAACATTTCCTGAATTTCTTCATTGGAATGGCGCGCCCCCATCTCCATCCTGTATCCAGCGATTTGACAAGAATCACAGAGTGCAGGCTGGGTACCTAGAGGGGTATGAACCGCAACCAGGGGATAGGTAGATGTAAGCGTTACAACATTACCAGCATCCTTGGCTAAATAGCCATGTAGCTTTGCACCAGGCAACAATAATCGATACTCCTCATCCTTGGCTCGATAGTCACAAGGAATCCAAACATCCTTGCCTTGTATTTGAGCAATCGTTTCTGCAGAGTAGCGCCCCAAGCGTCCTTCTAATGGGGCAAGGCTGCTAGTTAATGCGCAATAAACCAAAAAACAGGCTGCCAAAGAAAAAGTTTTGGTAAAGCTTTGCTTGAATAAACCCACTATGACAATTGAGATCCCTGCCCCCATCAAAATCCAATGGCAATAG
>CAITHY010000014.1 GCA_903892315.1 uncultured beta proteobacterium
ACCTTAGTCCAGCGCGATATATCTTCTTTGATGTAGTTGTTAAATTGTTGTGGAGTCATTGGCATCACGGTCATGGCCTCGCCTGCCATTTTTTCTGCAAATTCTGGACTTGCAAGTACTTTATTCAACTCCGCATTGATCTTGGTGACGATCGGTTCAGGGAGGTTAGCGGGCCCTGCAATGCCATACCATTGCTGACCATCAAATCCTGGATAACCCAACTCTTTAAAAGTGGGCACGTTGGGTTCGGTAGGGCTGCGCTTTTGACCAGTTATAGCTAAGGCTCTAACCCGACCGGTTTGAATATAAGGAATAGCTGCGAATAAGGTTGGGAGCATGGCGTCAGTTTGACCGCCAATAATGTCGGTAAAGGCAGGCGCAATTCCACGGTAGGGCACATGAACCATAAAAATGCCGGACGCCATCTTGAATTGCTCCATTCCTAAGTGGGTAAGCGTTCCAGGGCCCGAGCTACCGTAGCTTAATTTAGTGGGATTCTTTTTAGCGTATGCAACAAACTCCGCTAAATTTTTTGCAGGAACTTGATTGTTGACGATGAGTACGTTTGGAGTAGCACCAATCATCCCAATCGGTGTGAAGTCTTTCACGGCATCGTAGTTGAGTTTACGCACCGCAGGATTGGTTCCATGTGTACCTACATATGCAATCATGAGTGTGTAGCCATCAGGCGCTGCTTTTGCGGTTGTTTGTGCTGCAATTGCGCCACCACCACCCGATAAGTTATCAACGATGACGCTTTGACCCAATCCTTTAGATAGTCGCTCAGCTACAGCACGTGCAATGTTATCCAAACCTCCGCCAGCGGATACTGGGGCAATTAAGCGAATGGTTTTAGTTGGATAGGGGCTCTGGGCGCTGACAAAATGACTAGTCAGAGCTGAAACAGCAAAGATCACCAAGGATAAAAAAATCGGCGCGTGCCGATGAATAATTTTAGACATGTCTCAGGTCCAGTTTGTTGTTGGTTATTTATGTAATACAGCCCAGAGATTTTACTATTTATGGCAGATATTGGGCTTATCTCACCCAGTTTTGAGCTTTTTCCGAATAGAGTGCTCTACAGGGATGGAGGCTAGATTGGGCTCTAGGGCTTCTCGCTCATCAAAGACAAAGCAGCTGCCCTGATAGTGTGCAGAGCCCACTTCCTCGAAGTACTTAAGGATGCCTCCCTCTAGTTGATAGCTGTGCTCCATGCCGATTTCTCGCATGTAGAGCCCTGATTTCTCACAGCGAATGCCGCCAGTGCAAAAGCTCACCAGGGTTTTATCGGCTAATTCTTCTTTGTGTGCTGAAATCGCCGCCGGAAATTCAGTGAACTTTTCAATATTGAAATGCAAGGCGTTTTCAAAGGTGCCATAGTCCACTTCAAATGCATTGCGGGTATCAACCATGACTACCGGGCGACCCAAGTCATCGGTGCCGCGATCTAGCCACTCTTCTAATTTTTTGGGTGAAATGAAATTGGCCCGACCTTTCTCGGGCTGAATGGTCGGGTGGTTCATGCGAATGATTTCATTCTTGAGCTTGATGAGCATTTTTTTGAAAGGCTGATCTTCCGACCAGCTTTCTTTTGCCTGCAGCGGAGCGAACCGCTCATCTGTACGAAGCCAATCTAGAAAGCCGCGCAACTCATCCGCCTTGCCTGCTAGAAACAGATTGATGCCTTCACCGGTGAGTAATATGGTGCCTTTTAACCCTCTAGAATTGCATTCTTCGAGCATTTTGGCGCGCAGATGGGGCAGCTCATCTAGGCTGACAAATAAATAGGCGGCAATGTTCAGAATCGACTTCATGTTTTCTCTCTTCAAGCTACCCCTGCATTATCGAGCAAATGGCCCATGGGGGTGGTAACCTTGAGGTCTTATTCAAAGGAGACAATCGATGCTGGATCTCGCAAAAATGGCCAAAAGAGCCCTGTTTCTCGTTTTATTAACACTTGGGCTAAGTAGCCTTGTTTTGGCTCAAACAACAGGTACTGGCACTTGGCCGACCCAAAAACCCATTCGTTTAATTGCCGTTTTCCCGCCTGGGGGATCGGTTGATCAAGTGGCCCGCATTTTGGCTCCTGCTTTGCAGTCTGAATTAAAGCAAAACATCATTGTGGAAAACGTGGGGGGCGCATCAGGGGTGATTGGTACTTCTGCAATGACTCGCTCTGATCCTGATGGTTACACCTTTGCGGTCGTTTTTGATACCCACGGTGTTAATCCAAGCTTAAAAGATAAGCTTCCCTACGACACTATCAAAGACATTGCTCCAATTATTTTGGTGGGAACCTCACCTATGGTGCTCGTTGCCAGTAAAAAATCCGGTATCACCAGTTTTAAGCAGTTAGTCGAACTCTCTAAAACAGGCAAGCAATTTAGCTACGGTTCAATCGGTATTGGTAGTTTAGGTCACCTTGCGATGGCGCGTTTAGCTAAGCAAGCCGGCTTCGATTGGAATCACATTCCTTATCGTGGCGGCGGCCCGTTGATGCAGGACGTATTGGGTGGCCAAGTTGAGTTAGCAGTAGGTTCTGAGTTTTTGGTGAAGCCTCATATTGAGAGTGGCGGCGTTATTCCTTTAGTCATTACTACTGCTAAACGATCACCAGCATTGCCTAATGTTCCAACCATTGCAGAAAGTGGCTTTCCAGGCTTCAGCGCACCAGCATGGTGGGCCGTAATGGCTCCAGGCAAGACGCCTCCTGCATTAGTTGATGCAATGAATAAAGCATTAAATAAGGTATTAAAAAATCCTGCGGTTGCTGCGAAGTTCAAGGCACAGGGAATTGAAATTATTGGCGGCTCTCCAGATACATTACGCGACTTTATTGGTAAGCAAATTGCTATCTGGGGTAAGTTCGTCATTGAAAACAATATTAAAGAAACTGCTCAATAGAAAGTATTTATGTCAGAACGTTTAATTCCTTACCAGCCAATGGATTTGGCTGAGCCTGCTGAGTTGGTGGCTGCGATTCGTCAAAGACGCGGTGGTCAATTTATCAACCTAGATCGCATGCTATTGCATAGCGTGCCGATTGCTGAAGGTTGGAATCATTTCATTGGCGAGATTCGTAATAATCTGTCCTTGGACCCCAAGCTAAGAGAATTGGCAATGTGTGGTGTTGCTGTTTTAAATGGCGCTGAATATGAATTCTTTCATCATGCGCCTCCGTTTAAAAAGGCTGGCGGTACTGAAGAGCAAGTTCAGGCTTTGCGTTTAATTGGACAAACATCTTTCCCTAAAAATCTCTTCTCTCAAGTGGAGAATGATGCTGCTGATCTGACTTTTCAGATGACGCGCAATATTAAGGTTGACTCTGAGTTGATGAAGCGCTTACAAAAAGAGTTGGGTAGCACGGATACAGTCGAGCTGGTAACGGTTATTGCTGCGTACAACATGGTATCTCGTTTCTTAATCGCTTTGGATGTCAATCCAGAAGATCATCCACCGGCTTAATTGGAAAATCAATCATCTATAAATGATCCGCAATATACAAACTGTTATTCCTGGCATTGCAACCTCTGATGGCGCCGGTGTAAAACTACGTCGCAGTCTAGGAGGTCAGCAGCAGGTGAGGCTAGATCCTTTCTTGATGCTTGATGAGTTTTCATCGAATGATCCCAATGATTATGTGGCGGGTTTTCCAGCCCATCCCCATCGTGGCTTTGAGACAGTGACCTATATGCTCGAAGGTCACATGTTGCATGAAGACCATTTAGGCAATCAAGGACATTTGAAATCCGGTGGAGTGCAGTGGATGACAGCTGGGCGCGGCATCATCCATTCCGAGATGCCCCAGCAGGTTAGCGGTGCGATGCGCGGCTTTCAGTTGTGGATCAACTTACCCGCCAATGAAAAGATGAAAGCGGCTGGCTATAAAGATATTCAGGTTGAAGATATTCCACAGGCAGCTTTAGCAAACGGCGGCTCTGTGAAGGTGATTGCAGGCGTATACGTCGATGAGGGCAAAGCAGTTCAAGGTCCGATTCAGGGAATTACCACTGCACCTCTATTTTTAGATGTCCACTTACCACCCAATAGTGAGTTCGAGCACCGTATTCCAAAAGAGCTGAATGCTTTCATTTATGTTTATGAGGGCGATCTTGAGGTAGGTGGCCCCATGAGAGCTGCGCCAAAGCAGGCAGCCATCGTTCTGGGAGATGGCGATCTCTTAAAGGTCAAGTCTGGCGAGTGGGGTGCGCAGTTCATCGTGTTAGCGGCATTGCCCTTGCACGAGCCTATCGTTCAGTATGGCCCATTTGTGATGAATACTCGTGCTGAAATTGAGCAAGCCATTGATGATTATCAAAATAATCGGTTTGTGGTTTCTTAGGTGACTCAATCAACCATTCTTCAATGGGAAGATGCCGGACAAGTTTGTAGTGCCCGATGGCATTCTGAAAATGGTATTGCCCCACATCAAAAGATTCAGATCGCTGATGACACCCTGACTGCCGATATGGCCTATCGCTTAGCTTGTGAAGGCACTGCAATGCTTTACACAGGCGACTTTCAGAATGCAAGACAACTCCTGCAGGCTTTGGTAAGAAGAGTGGATAAGCCCTCTAAGAAGTCTACGAGAGCTGACAGGGTTAATAAAGAGAAAACTAAAAGCCCCCTAGATACATTCAATCTGCATCGCCTTGCCCAATCTCAACGCGCACGCATTCTGGGAATGATTTTGATTCAGGTCAACGCTGACCATAGCATCCCCTTAAGGCGTGCACCAAATGTTGCTCAGGCCTGTCTTCAGGCTTATGGCATGCAAGAAAATTCCTATGTGATTTCCTTACGTGAGTTACTTGGGGTTATTAGCGCCCATGAGTGGCGTAAGACAGGCGTTCAGGTTCTCACTAGAGATGATGAAGAGGTTCGAATATATCCACACTATGGCGTTTTCTCTCCAGTACGCAGTGAATATATTGGTTTAGTGCTAAAAGCCCCGTTACCAGAAGTAATAAAACAAAGTTCTATAGCCTTTGATATTGGTTCGGGTACGGGCGTGTTAGCGGTTGTTTTGGCGCTGCGGGGTATTCAGAAGATTGTTGCGACTGATCTAAATGAGCGAGCCATTGTTTGTGCTAAAGAAAATATTAACCACCTAGGATTAAATTCACAAATTGAAATTCAGGAAGCTAACCTTTTCCCAGATGGAAAAGCGGCACTCATTGTGTGCAATCCACCTTGGCTACCAGCAAGACCAAGTTCCCTGTTAGAACATGCAGTGTATGACCCTGAGAGTCAGATGCTGAAGGGTTTCTTGAGTGGGTTAAAAGATCATCTGCTGCCTAATGGTGAGGGCTGGCTCATTCTTTCTGATTTAGCGGAGCACTTAGGTTTGAGAACTAGACAAGAACTTCTAAATTGGGTTGAACAGGCGGGACTGAAAGTTATTGCACATTTAGATGTCAAACCAACACACCCAAAAGCATTCGATAAAACCGATGCCTTACATGCGGCGAGAGCAACAGAAGTTACCTCACTCTGGCGCTTGACTAAAAAGTAGTACCACATTAAATAGCCCTACAAGCCCCGTCCCCATTGGGATCATGGTTGTTAATCAACTACATCATCCTTAAAATCATTGAGAGCAGTAGTTAACTTACTACATATTTATTCGGTAAGTTGAATATAGTTTTTCTCGTTTATCTTTTAAGGGTGTCATTTGTTTTCTGGTGCATTGTCTCGAAATGTATTGCTAATTTCGACGGTAACTATCTCTCATGTATTGGCTTTGTTGATACTGCGCATTGGATCTTTTGCAGGGGAAAAATCAGCCTCACCCAATTCTTTGATAGTACATTTAGTAGGTAAGAGTGCCTTACAATCTCAGCAGCAAAAAGCCCTGGCTACATCCCAAAGATGGACTCCTTCTAATAGTGAGTCCAATAGCTCAAGACCCGTAAATCAATCTCATGAGTTGACTGATAGTGGGGGAGCTAGGCATTTAGCATTAGGGACAACTAGGCAGGCTATACATAGCCCTAAACCCCATTACCCTTTAGCCAGCAGACAGCTTCAGGAACAGGGTTTAGTCATTGCAAGACTCTGTGTGAGTGATCAGGGCCTTGTACAAGAAGTTGCTATCACTAAGAGTTCAGGCTTTCAAAGTTTGGATCTCTCAGTTATCAAGACCTTAGCCCAGTGGAGATTTGCCCCCATGGCAATAAACCCCACTCACTTGCCTTTGCAATGCTTTCAAGCACCCATTCAATTTACCTTGGAAGGTTAGTGCTTGAACGAGAAAAATACCCTAGGTCATGACTCAAAAGACACTCAACCAAACCAGATTTTGCCTAGATATATTGCAAGCGAAACTTTATTAGGCCATGCAAAGCAGATCTTTATTTTGCATGATGGACATTCGTATCAATTGCGCATTACTAAGTTGGGGAAGCTCATTCTGACGAAGTAAATATGAATTCATTTTTCTAGCCAGCAAGAGCATTTTCATATGCATATAGCCAGCGATTTTTTGTTTTTATCACTGGAGATGGTATATGAAGCATCAAGAAGTTTTTCGTCCTCGAAATCGGTTGGTCTGGTTTTCATCATTTGCATTGTTATATGGAGGATCTTTTTCGGTTTGGGCCAATGCCCAAGAGATTGAGTTGCCTAGGATTGATATTGTTGGGCGCGAGGAAAATGCCCTGTATAAAATTCCCGGTACGGTTGATGTCATTAATCAGCAGAAGATGGAAGAGCTACAACCGCAGTCGCTACAAGATGTATTAAAGACAGTTCCTGGTGTCAATGTCCGCGGAGATGAGGGTGGTTTAGGATCTATTCCCAATATTGGTATTCGTGGATTAAATCCAACTCGTAGCTCCAAGGTCCTCCTTCTGGAGGATGGTGCCCCAATTCAACCAAGCCTCTTTATTTCTAATGCTTCCTATTACAGCCCGCCAGTAGAGCAAATCGGAGGGATTGAAGTGTTGAAGGGTGCATCGGGCCTGAAATACGGTCCATCCAATATTGGTGGTGTAGTGAATTACCTCAGCAAAACGCCTTCCCCCGGGTTTAAGTTAACCGGCAAAGTAGGTAACTATGGATATCGCTTGGCAGAGATTGAGGCGGGAGGAAAATCTTCATCGAATGGTGCAATTGGAGGAATTAATCTAATTCAATCTGAGTCCAATGGATACCAGGGCAATGGTTTTAAGATGTACGACATCTTATTGAAGGGCGGCATGGAGATTGCGCAGAATCAGTGGTTGAGTCTGAAATACACCCATTACGATAACAATATCAACACCTCATATGTAGGTCTGCGCCCAAATCAGTTCAGTGGTCACTCAAAAGAAAATCCAGCGCCCAACGATCGTTTCATTACCCAAAGAAATGCAGTAGATCTCAATCACGCTATTGAAATTAGCCCAGACACCAAAATCAACACCTTGATGTATTGGAGTAGGTTATCTAGAGATTATTGGCGTCAAAGTATTGTTAAGCGTACGCAGGATTCGACGGTCTTTAGGACCTGCAATACGGGTGCTGATTGTTTAATTGGGCGTAATCGAGAGTTTCAAATGTTGGGCATCGATTCTCGCGTAAGTCATGCCTATAAGGCCTTGGGTATTGCGAATGAGGCAGAGTTTGGCGTCCGCATGCATACCGAATCTCAGATTAATCAATTAGTGAGCTCTAAAACTTTGGCCTATTCTGGTCGACTCACTTCGCAGGAGGATAACAAGGCTAATTCAGTGGCCGTCTATGCTCAGAATCGTTTCTTGCTGAGTAAAGACTTTGCCCTCATTCCAGGGGTGCGAGTGGAAAGTTATAACCAGACTCGTGCAAATACTGCTACTGGTAAGGCAGGAAGCGCTAAGAATGTAGAAACTATTCCGCAAATGGGCGCTACCTGGCAGCTTATTCCTCAAGTCCAAGCATACGGTAGTGTTTATAAAGGCTTTGCACCGGCGCAATTAAGCACCGCAATTGATGACAAAGGAGTTGATCAGCAGTTGGCGCCAGAGCGCTCAACCAATACAGAGCTTGGTCTGCGTGGTCGATCAGGCGCCCTTTCTTACGATTCAGCAATTTTTAGTATGAACTTCAGCAATCAAATTGTGAATCAGAGTTTGGCTGCAGGAATTTCTAAAGCCAATGGCGGAAAAAGTTTGCATCAAGGTGCTGAGATGTCCTTGGGTTACGCACTAGGAAGCGGGTGGGGTATTAATGGCAATGCTACTTACATCCCGGTAGCCAAGTTTGTTGGTACTAGCTCTCTGGGGCGGGATGGTAATCGCATTCCGTATACGCCTAAATTAACTTCCAATCTGGGCGTCAGCTATGAAAAGAACGGCTTTAACACTTTGGTCAATCTAAATTATGTTTCCACTCAATATGCAGATTCAGCCAATACAGTTGCGCAAAATGCCATTGGAACTTTAGGTGAGGTTCCTGCATTTACCACAGTAAATTGGAGTGCCAACTATGCTATCAACAAAGATTGGAAAGTATTCGGAGTGATTAATAATGTATTTAATAAGAGATATATATCTAGCCGGAGTCCAGATGGAATCTTTGCTGGAGCACCTCTCAATTTCCAAGCTGGCATGAGCTATCAATTTAATTAATCAGAATGATGGATTCTTGAACAAAGAAAAACGCCACCCCGATGGGTGGCGTTTGACTGTTACTTCAAAATGGTGGAACCGGCGGGAATCGAACCCGCGTCCGCAAATCCTCCACAACAAGTTCTACATACTTAGTCATATCATTTGATTTAGCCAGCTAGGCACAGATTGACATGTTCCACACTGACGATTCACTAAATTTTCGAATCATTCCTCGTGACATGAAATGATCTTATCTCTTGTAAATGACCCTGATCTAGCTTTCGCTAGCTGACCCAAGAGAGAATCAGTTCAGGGGCAACCGCAATTAAGCGGCTAGTGCGAAACGTTCGTC
>CAITHY010000015.1 GCA_903892315.1 uncultured beta proteobacterium
ACGTCGCCCTTCACGGTTGCCATGACAATCTTGCCCTTAGCTTTGGCTTCACCGCCTGCTGCAATATGTTGGCGCTTTTCTTCTTCGATGTACGGAATCAAGATGGCAACCGCTTGTTTCATCACGCGGGCGCTTTTGACTACCTGAGGCAAGAACATCTTGCCCGCACCAAACAAGTCGCCCACGACATTCATACCATCCATCAGAGGGCCTTCAATGACCTCAATAGGTCTGCCGCCAGCGCCCATAATTTCTGCGCGCAACTCTTCGGTGTCTTCTTCGATAAAGGTGGTGATGCCATGCACTAGGGCATGCGTTAGACGCTCGCGTACTGGGGCTTCGCGCCATACCAGATTTTCTACTTGCTTAGCGCCACCGCCCTTAAATTGATCAGCAATATCGAGCAAACGCTCGGTAGGTGTTTTGC
This sequence comes from uncultured beta proteobacterium, assembly GCA_903892315.1. Next base: position 428 of record CAITHY010000015.1, read on the forward strand.
CATCTTTTTCTTTAAAGCGATTGAGAACAACGTCCTCAACACGCTCACGCAACTCAGGATCCAAATCAGCGTAAACACCCAACTGACCAGCGTTCACAATACCCATGTCCATGCCAGCCTGAATGGCGTGATACAAGAACACCGTATGAATCGCTTCGCGCACACGATCATTACCGCGGAATGAGAAGCTCACATTGGAAACGCCGCCACTAACCTTAGCACCCGGTAGGTTTTCTTTAATCCAGCGGGTGGCATTAATAAAGTCGACCGCATAGTTGTCGTGCTCTTCAATGCCGGTAGCAATTGCAAAAATATTCGGATCAAAAATAATGTCTTCTGCTGGGAATCCAATCTCGTTTACCAAGATCTCATAGCAGCGCTGACAGATCTCAGTCTTACGCTTAAATGTATCGGCTTGTCCTACCTCGTCAAAAGCCATCACTACAGAGGCGGCACCATAACGGCGAATTAAACGAGCTTGCTTTCTGAAGGACTCCTCGCCCTCTTTTAAGGAGATCGAGTTAACGATAGGTTTACCTTGAATACATTTCAGGCCTGCTTCGATAACACTCCACTTGGAGGAGTCGATCATGATGGGAACACGAGCAATATCAGGCTCAGAAGCGATTAAGTTGAGGAAGCGTGTCATCGCCGCCTCAGAATCCAACATCGCTTCATCCATATTGATGTCGATGACTTGTGCACCATTCTCAACCTGCTGACGCGCCACAACAAGCGCCTCATCAAATTGATTATTCAAAATCATTCTAGAAAATGCTTTTGACCCAGTGACATTGGTGCGCTCACCAATATTGACGAAGCCAACATCTGCTGTAACGTTAAATGGCTCAAGGCCAGAAAGCTTCATTGCTGGCATCGCTTTTTTCTCTATCTTGCTCATGCTGGTACCTCCGCATTCTCGCGATAGAAAGCGCGTGGCTTCCGTTTGGCAACCGCATTAGCAATTGCACGAATGTGATCGGGTGTCGTGCCGCAGCAGCCGCCTACTAAATTAACTAAGCCATCTTTAGCAAAACCATCTACTAGGCTAGAAGTGATTTCTGGGGTCTCATCAAAACCCGTA
>CAITHY010000016.1 GCA_903892315.1 uncultured beta proteobacterium
CTCATCATTCGCAGCTTGTTTAGCAGCCTCACGCAACTTATTGGTGATGTAATCTGGGGTTGCGCTGGGCACAAATAAGCCGGCCCACTGAGAGAACTCAATCTTGACGCCCATTTCTTTTAAGCTAGGCACCTCAGGCATGCTGGCCAATCTGCCATCACCCCAATGCGCCAATGCCCTGACTTTGCCTGCTTTGATTTGCTGAACAATCGAAGATGGCCCAGTCGCAATCGCATCTACTTGCCCGCCCAACAAACCCACAATAGCAGGCCCTGCACCCGTGTAAGGTATGTGCACCATATAGAACTTCTCGGAAGATTTGAGCATCTCCATTGGTACATGCATTGTTCCGTAATTGCCCGACGATCCAAAATTATATTTACCAGGATTGGCTCGCATTGCCGCCACAAAAGATTTGTAATCTTTCCATGGACTATCTGCCCTCACCACTAAAACCGTTGGGTCCGCCGTAAAACGGGCAATTGGTTTCAGTTGATTTAACTGAAAGGATGGTTCGCGCCCCACCACTTTATCTGCTTCAGGAATAATAGAAATAGAAGAGAGCGCCATCAAAATGGTGTAGCCATCTGGCTTTGCTCTTGCAACTGCAGCCATACCAATACCGCCACCCGCACCTGCTTTGTTCTCAACAATCACAGGTTGCCCCAGAATTCGGGAGAGCGCCTCAGCTACCGGTCTAGCAACAGCATCAGCAACCCCGCCCGGCGGAAATGGCACCACCATTGTGACCGCCTTGGTAGGCCATGGCTCGGGGTTCTGGGCAAAGGCAGAGATTGCTAAGAAACCGCTTGCGATGCAGCCCAGCGCATAGCTGAGTATGAATTTTTGTCTCATTTTTGTCTCGAAAATGTAATTTCGTTATTATTTATATTCTGAATCCTACTACAAGAATTATCACAATCAACAGGGGTTGGTGTAGTCATAACCCCAACGGAGATAGCAATCATGAAATACGCAGCATTTTCTTTAGCAAAAGAACCATCCAAGACCCGTGTCGGGATAGTGTCAGCCGATGGGCAGACTGTGCAGGAACTCGATCTGGGTGTGGATGTGAGTGAAGAGGGTATTGTTGCCATTCTCAAATCTGACCTAGCAGGTAAATTACCCAAGCCAGTTGCGACGCACGCATTGAGCGATATTCGCCTGCTCGCCCCTGTTCCAAGACCTCGCAGAAATATATTCTGTGTTGGCAAAAATTACCACGAGCATGCAAAAGAATTTTCTAATAGCGGCTTTGATGGTAGCGCTAAGCCTGGCGAAGATATTCCAAGCCACGCAATCTTCTTTACTAAGCCACCAGAGTCAGTGACTGGCCCCAATACCAACGTCATTATTCCGACTGCCGTCTCTACCTGCATTGACTATGAAGCAGAATTAACGATTGTGATCGGCAAAGGCGGTAAGGGCATTAGCGAGGCAGATGCCATGAAACACGTTTGGGGCTATACCGCCATCAATGATGTGACTGCACGTGATTGGCAACAACGTCACAAGCAATGGTTCTTAGGCAAGAGCTTTGACACGTTCTGCCCTATGGGTCCTTGGGTAGTGACAGCTGATGAGGTTGATGCCGAGGATATTTCTGTGAAGTGCTGGGTGAATGGTGAACTACGTCAAAACTCCAATACAAAAGATTTGATCTTTGATATTCCAAATATGATTGCAACGGTTTCTGCTGGTATCACACTCTATCCTGGAGACCTCATTGCTACCGGTACCCCGGTGGGTGTTGGTATCGGCTTTAAGCCACCAAAGTATTTAGTCAATGGTGACGTTGTGGTTGTTGAGATGGGCGGCATTGGCAAACTTGAAAATACGTTTGTTGCTAGTTAAGTAAACCCATGTTGAGTTAGTTAAAAGAAAGCCACCCTAGGGTGGCTTTTCTGATGGGGCTACTCCTTCGTTTAGGCGAGCGTAAATTTCAGCTCACCAAGTTGGCCAACTGAACTTACAACCTTGTCGCCCTTTTTGAGCCACACTTGCTTATCTTTTGGCATTCCTAAGATCACACCCTGCGGGGTACCAGTAAAGACAATATCACCCGGCTCTAGAGTCCAATAGGTGCTGATGTAGGACAACATCTTCTGGGTATTATGAATAAAGTCAGAGGTATTTGAGTTCTGGCGCAGCTCCCCGTTTACCCAGGTTTTAACCTGCATATTATTTGGATCACCAGCTAAATCTGAGGTCACGAAGTATGGCCCAATCGGCGCGTATTGGTCTAAAGTTTTACCAATCATCCACTGACCGCTAGGTAACTCAATCTGTAGGTCGCGTGATGAAAAGTCATTGGAAGTGCAATAACCAGCCACATAATCTAAGGCGGCAGATTCTGGGACATTACGCATTTGCTTGCCAACCACAATCAAGAGCTCCGTCTCATAATCCAACTTATAAGAGACTGATGGCGGTGGAATTTGCAATAAACAATTGTGTGCTGCCAAGCTATTGTTGTACTTATTAAATAATGGTGGAACGCTAGGACGAGCCATACCGACCTCATCTGCATGCTGGCGATAGTTCAGGCCCACGCACACAATCTTTCCTGGGTTCTTAAAGAGGCGGCCGAAAGTAATATCGGATTCTTTTAAGTAAGGCACACCAGATTTATCGGCACTCGCTACTACCTTATTAAATCCTGCAGCATTGCCCTCTTGTAGTAATTGATCTAAGGTTGTTGGTGCTGCAATTTTCATTTTCTTAGCGACAGCACGAATATCAATCACACCTTTAGCGGTCACTACGCCTAAAGTTTCTGTGCCATCGGCATTCATGATGGCAAGGATTTTGCTATTCTTTACCATTTCGCGTGGGCCTGTATAAGGCTCACCACCCCAAACAGAAGTTTGATGTGCGGATGCTTCATTTATTACACCCATAGTAGACGCTGCCACTAAACCAGCGCCAGCTGCTGAAGCAGTTTTCATAAATTGACGACGAGAACTCATTCAAATCTCCTTTTGCTTTTTTGTGAATTACTTTTATTTCTGATATGTCACTACAAAAGGGATATTACTGCAGTCAATTATGCCGTGGTGCAGCAAAAATATGAGCTAGATGAGCTACTACTAGATAAGTCTTAGCCTAGCCCGAAGAAGATCGCTATTCGATAGGTAATAAATGAAGCAATATAAGCTAATCCGAATAAGTAACTCAGCATAATGATCGGAATCTTCCAGCCTCCTGTCTCACGTTTGACTGCGGCAATTGTCGAGAGACATTGCGGTGCAAAGACAAACCAGGCTAGGAGTGAAAGTGCTGTTGCTAATGACCAGCCCGAGGAGATAAGCGGAATCAAAGCCTCAGCCGCATCTGCGCTCGAGCTTGATAAGGCATATACGGTTGCCAGTGAGCTCACCACCACTTCGCGCGCTGCCATACCCGGTACCAAAGCAATACTAATCTCCCAGTTAAACCCGATGGGGGAAAATACGTGCGCTAATGCCTGCCCTATCATTCCGGCAAAGCTGTACTGAATCGGTGACAGCGTAGCCCCCTCGGGTGGCAGTGGAAAGCTGGACAGAATCCACAGTCCAACAGTCATGATCAAAATGATGCCGCCAACACGGCGTAGGAAAATTTCTGCGCGTTGCCACAAGCTAATAGCGAGATTACCAACGCGTGGCATGTGATAGCTAGGCAACTCCATCATGAGCGCATTCATTCTGAACTGTTCACTTGTAAAGCGTTTCAAGATCCAAGCTACAGCCATGGCGCCAAAGATGCCAGTAAGATAGAGTGAGAATAATACCAAGCCCTGCAAATCAATCGTAGCCCATAGTTTTTTCTCTGGAATGAATGCAGAGATCAGCAAGGCATATACCGGCAAGCGTGCAGAACACGTCATCATTGGCGCAATCAAGATAGTCACCAAGCGATCGCGGGCATTGGAGATACTTCTCGTTGCCATGATTCCCGGGATCGCACAGGCAAAGCTAGAAAGTAGTGGGATAAAAGAACGACCCGATAGACCTACCGAACCCATTACCCTATCCAGTAGATAAGCAGCCCTTGGAAGATAGCCTGACTCTTCTAACAGAAGAATGAAGAAGAACAGAATCAAAATTTGCGGAAGGAAGATCACTACCCCACCAAGGCCAGCCAAAATTCCGTTAATCAAGAGACTTCGCAACCAAGTATCCGGCAATAGCGCGCCAATTTGAGTGCCGAGGTATTCAACAGAGGTCTTAATTAGCTCCATTGGCCACGTTGCCCAACTAAAAACCGCCTGAAATATACAGAACAGCAAGGCCACCAAAATGATGGGTCCCAATACGGGATGTAATAGCACCGCGTCCAGGCGATCACTGAAATGATCTGGAATGATTTGATCAAGGCCCAAGTTCTGCAAAATACGCTGAACCTGCACATTGTCAGATTCCGTATGGGCAATATGGGAAGCTACATTTTCGAGGGTGGCATCAGTAGTGCCAGTTCGTAAAGCGTGGAGATTTTTCCAATCTAATTCTGATAAGAAGTTCTTAATCTCATCTGCACCATGAGATTGAATGCCAACACTCGTGATTACCGGTAAGCCCAACTCATGCGAGAGTGCAGCAGTATCAATCTGCAATCCTTGACGCTTGGCAATATCCAGCATATTGAGTACCACCACACAGGGAAGACCCAAGCGCTTAGCGGCGAGAACCAGGCGCAGATTGCGTCTCAGGTTCATGGCACTTAATATACAAAGCACTAAGTCAGGACGCTTCTCGCCTTCCGCTCTCCCTAGCAACACATTACAAGTAACGCGCTCATCCAAGGATCTTGGATAAAGACTATAGGCGCCTGGCAAATCCAGAATGCGAATGTTTTTTCCGGAGTCGAGAGTTAGACGCCCTTCTTTGCGCTCCACAGTGACACCTGAATAATTAGCTACTTTTTGTCGACTGCCAGTTAGCAGGTTAAATAAAGCCGTCTTTCCGCAATTAGGATTACCCAATAGCGCGACTAGCGGCTCGCTAGGAAAAAAGTGGATTTTGGATTCAGGCATGCGCCACTGACTCCACTTCAATCATGCGTGCTTCAGATTGACGTAATGCAAAAGTGGAGGCTCCAATTCGGACCAGGTAGGGTCCTTTTTTAAGCAAGCCTTTACGGAGCAGCGTGACCTGCTCGCCTGGCAAGAAGCCGATATCCTCCAGCTGCCCCTTAATTTGAGGCGCGCCCTTAGGGGCATTTACCGCACAAACGCGGTAGGTGGCATCTAAATCAACCTGGTCCAAATGCATGGAGGATTGTCACTTTTATCAATTAATAAGAACGATTCTCATTATATACCTTATACTTGAGAATAGTTCTCATTTACAAAGTAGCTAAATCTAGTAGAAACATGTTCCC
>CAITHY010000017.1 GCA_903892315.1 uncultured beta proteobacterium
ACGAAGTAATGGGGTATAAATATGAGCGATATGGATAAAGAAGAGATCAAGCAGCAGGCTACGCCAGATGGCGCAGAGGCTGCATCGACTCAAAAATCTCAGGAAAATGAGAGCCCACAGGCAAATGCTCGGGGCCCAGGAGCGATTGCGCCCAACGAGCGTAAGCCAATTGAGGCAGTTTTACATGACTGCCGTCGCACCTTTTATTTTGCTTTTGGATTAACCGCCTTAATTGATTTTTTATCAATTGTTCCCATGCTGTACATGATGAATGTGATGGATCGAGTCATTGCCCCGCGCAGTGGGGTAACGCTGATTTCTTTGACGTTGCTGGTAGTTGCCCTTTATATATTTTGGTCAGCAATTGAGTGGATTCGTACGCGGATATTGGTGCGATTGTCCTTGCGTCTAGACTGGGACTTATCTGCTGATATTTTTGATGCTTCGTTTAGGCGCTATGTTGGTCGCAAGAATGTGAACGTTCAGCAACTCTTGGGCGACCTAGCAACCTTGCGTCAGTTCTTAACAGGGCAGGGTTTGTTAACCCTCATTGATGCGCCATTTGGCATTGTGTTTATTATCATCGGCGCGCTCTTTCATCCATTCTTGGCGATCTTTGCGCTTGCTGCTTCAGCAATCATGCTAGTTGCTGCGTATTTTTCCCAGAAAGTATCTAGCCCAGTGCTTAAAACGGCTAATGACGCCAATGCTGAAGCCGCAAGGGTAGCTACCAATAGCCTACGTCATGCTGAATCAACCCTGGCTCTAGGGATGATGGGTGCAATCCGTCAGCGTTGGTACACGCAGCACCATAAATATTTGCAGCATCAGGTCAATGCGAGCGAGGCTGCGGGTTTAACTGGCGGCATTGCTGGTCTTCTGAATAAGATGTTGCCCTCACTACAAATGGCCTTGGGTGCATTCTTGGCGATGGAAAACCTTATTACCGGCGGTATGGTGATGGCTGCATCGATGTTGATTTCTAAAGCAGTTGGCCCGATTCAAAAGCTGATGACGAACTGGAAAGAAATTATTTCTGCTCGCCAAGCTTACGATCGCCTCAATGCGCTTCTAATGTCTGATGAGCGTCGTCAAAGTCAAATGCAATTACCGCCAGTGATGGGTCACTTAGTGGTCAGTCAGGTGGCAGCTGTGCCGCCGGGTCATAACAAGGCGGTATTGGTGGAGATGGATTTTGAAGTTAAACCTGGACAAGCTATTGCTGTAGTGGGTCCTAGCGCTGCAGGTAAAACTTGCCTTGCTAGATTACTGATTGGAGTATGGGCTCCAGCTAAAGGCTCGGTACGTTTGGACGGTGTAGATATCTCCAACTGGAATCATGACGAGTTTGGCCCCCAGATTGGTTATGTTCCTCAAGAAATTGAGTTCTTTGAGGGCACTGTTGCTGAAAACATTGCGCGCTTAGGTGAAGTTGATCCTGACAAGGTGGTGCAAGCCACCAAGCTCATTGGAATGCACGAGACGATTTTGTCATTTCCTGGTGGTTACGATACCGAGCTTGGTGAAACTGGCTTTGCTTTGTCAGGCGGTCAGCGTCAGCGCCTAGCCATTTGCCGTGCACTCTATGGCATCCCTAAATACATTGTCATGGATGAGCCTAATGCAAACTTAGATGAAGTGGGGGAATCTGCGCTAGCTCAGGCAATTACCTTCCTCAAGTCTCAAGGTTCAGCTGTCATTATCACGACGCACCGTCCGCGCTTGGTCAGCGTGGCGGATAATTTGCTGGTACTTCGTAATGGCCGACAAGTTGGCTTTGGCCCTGCGGATGAAATGATTAATGCCGTCAGAAACTTGCAAGTTGTCCCAGGTAATAAGGCTGATGGCAATGCGGGTGCAGAAGATGTCGTCGCAAAAGAGGCTACCAATAATGCGCCTGTTGTTCGGTCAGATGCTACTACGTCGGCTGCGGCAAGTACCTCAGGTACGCAGTCACCAGTACCTTCATCTGCCTCTGAGGTGCTCAAGCCTAATATCGTTCCTGATGGCCCAGTAATTTCACAAGTTGATTCAAAACCAGGAGAGAGCTCATGAGTGCTAATGACGATCTCATCATTCCTGGTGATGAGGATAAGAAAAAAAATAGCAAGACCCATGCTCTAGTTGTTCAATTTAGAGAGCTTGATAAAAAAGCAGAGGGCTGGATTCAGGCTTGGAATCCCTATCACCCTGATGTGATTAAGTATCGTCCGATGGCTCCGGTCAATGTAGAAGAGTCAAAGATTCGTCGTGCTGCTGCCAAGATCTTTTTAATAAGTTTTGGCATCTTTTTAATCTGGGCTTCTTTTGCTCCATTAGATGCTGGCGTCACTACCCAAGGCACTGTCATGGTTAGCGGTTACCGCAAGACCTTGCAACATCCAACCGGCGGCGTTATTCAAGAAATTTTGGTCAAAGATGGCGATGTTGTTAAAGAGGGTGATGTTCTGATACGCATCAATCCGTTAAAAGCAGAGGCAGAACTGTCTACTGCACAGCTGCAATATATAGGCGCGCTAGTAACTGAGGCACGCTTAAAAGCAGAGCGCAAGGGTGATACGAAAATCACTTGGCCAACAGAGTTAGATAGCTTTGGTAGCGATCCTAGGGTGGAAGAAGCGAAGGGCATTCAGCAAAAACTCTTTGATACTCGTAGAGCAGAAATTGTTGCTGTTCTCAATGGTCGTCGTACTCAGGTAGCCACACTGTCAGAAGAGGCTAAAAATAACGCTACTCTTGCACAGGAAGGTTATGTCTCTAGATCAACCGCCAATCAAGTCTTACGCCAAAAGGTAGATGCAGAACTGCAGTTAAATCAAATGCAGTCAGCCTACTATAAAGATATTGATACGCAGATGGCTGAGATTCAGAAAACACGTGATGCTCTGAAAGATCGTTTTCAGGCGGTGGCATTTGATCGCGACCTGACTGCTATTAAAGCACCTGTAGCTGGCACTGTCATCGGACTCAAGGTCAATACGATTGGCGGCACTGTCCCTGCAGGGCAGGTTGTTGCTGAGATCGTCCCTTCAGAATCGGCTTTGGTAGTCGATGCTCAGGTTCCCCCCAATATGATTGATAAGGTCAAGGTTGGTCAGATAGCTGATTTAAGATTTAGCGCCTTTAATGCCAATACAACCCCCGTTATAACGGGTAGGGTAGTCATGGTTGGGGCCGACAAACTTCCTGCAGCCCCAGGTGGCCCGCAAGGGGAGTTTTACCTAGCCAAGGTGGAGGCCACCAAAGAGGGGCTTGAGGAGCTAGGCAAGC
>CAITHY010000018.1 GCA_903892315.1 uncultured beta proteobacterium
AATCACTTTTGGTGTCTTTGCTGGTGCGACGATTGCGTATACAAGCTCAACTTCAAATTTAGGGATGTACTCTGAGATCGCCGGAATTTCAGGGGCGCTTGGAGAGCGTTTAAGGCTGGTAATTCCTAGTGGGATCAATTTTCCAGAACGCACATAGGGTAAAGCTGCAGGAGTACCGACAAGCGCAGTTTCAATTTGACCACCAAGTACATCAGTTAATGCTGGTGCGGCACCCTTATAAGGCACATGCAGAATATCAGTTCCCGCTTGCGTATTAAACAGTTCACCACCTAGGTGAAGTGGTGTCCCAGCACCTGATGAGGCAAAGCTAACCTTATTAGGGTTGGCTTTCGCGTAGGCAATGAGTTCTGGAATTGTTTTGAAAGGTGCCGATGGGTTAGCTACAAATAATAGCGATGAAGATGCGACCAAGCTGACAGGAGCAAAATCTTTAACGAGGTTGTAGTTCAGTTTTTTGTAAAGCGTTTCGTTAATCGCTTGGGTGCCTACCATCATCAGAAAAAGGGTGTAGCCATCGGGTTTGGAATTGGCTGCATACTCAGCGGCAAGATTAGCGCCTGCGCCCGGCTTGTTTTCAATAATGATTGGTTGACCAAGGTTTTCGCCAAGTTTGGGAGTAAAACCTCTCGCCAAAACATCAGAAGGCCCACCCGCAGCAAATGGAACGATTAGCTTGATGGGTTGAGTGGGATAGCTCTGCGCCTGTATGCTATTGGTAAAGCCAATGCTAACTAGCGATAATGCAATAAAGATTTTTCTCATGTAATGTTCTCCGTATTCTTATTGTTTATTCTTATTTAAATGTTGTGTAAAAAAATGAAAATCACTCAGGCAACCATCTTCCCGCTTTCAATTCCACTCATTGAGCCAATCAAGATGGCTAAAGAAGTGATTGTGGATGCCAAAACTGTATTGCTTTGCCTCACTGATGAAGAGGGTCGCCAAGGTTGGGGTGAGGCATCTGTTGCACCCCTCATGACTGGTGAGACTCTCGAGAGCCTATTAGCGAGCGTAAAGTATTTGGTAGAAAAAGCACGTGCAATTGAGTGGGGCGATCCTAAGGATTTTTCTAAACTGTTTGATGCAATTTTGTATGGCAATCCATCAGCTAAGTCTTGTTTGGAGATGGCATTACTTGATCTGTATACACAGAAAAATTCGATCGCGCTATGGAAATATTTGCGCTCATTTGTTGTAGGTGTTGCTTCACCGGAAGTGGCCGAGATTCCCTTGCTGCGCATGCTTGGCGGTTCACTAGAAAAAGAAATCGCTGACGCTAAATTATTTCGCGAAGCAGGATTTAAACATTGGAAAATAAAGATTGGCTCTTTATCGGTTGAGGAGGATTTACGTCGAGTCAAGGTGCTCTCAGATCTGCTAGAGGGTGACGTCATTTCGGTAGATGCTAACGGTGCCATGTCATTAGAAGGGGCTATACAGTTTTGCACCTCAAAGCAGGCGTGCAAGCTGTCATTTGCTGAGCAGCTAATTAACGCAGATTCTGCAATGGCTGATTTCGTCTTGCTCAAGCAGCAATCTCCAATTCCAATTGGCTTAGATGAATCTATCCATGGCACAGATGAGATAGGGGAATTTGTGAAGGCTAAGGCCCTTGATGGCGCCAGTCTAAAACTCATTAAAACTGGCGGTGTAATGGCGGCCTGCAAAAGTGCACAAACCTTGCGAGCAAATAATCTAAAGCTCAACTTAGCTTGCAAAGTAGCAGAAACATCTCTAGCGGGGGCTGCAACAGCAGCCATCGGTTTTGCAATAGGGGATGTGCCTTGGGGATTTAGCATGTCAAATCAATAT
>CAITHY010000019.1 GCA_903892315.1 uncultured beta proteobacterium
CTGAGCAGTATTGTTAGAGCTCACAACACCTTGTAATGCAGTCAAGGCAGTGCTCAAAGAGCCTGCTTGAGTAGTCAAGGAAGTAATGCTTGAACCATTGCTGGTGATTTGGGATTGCAGTGAAGCAACATCCGCACTCACCGTATTGGTCAACGCGGTGATCGAAGCATTAAGAGTTGTTCCCAATGCTGCAATTTGCTGTTGTACAGAACCAGTGAGGGTAGATGAGCCCTCCAGCAAAGTTATAGCGGACTCCAATGCAGATGCGCGCGTAGCCAAACTAGATATGCTTGTGCCTTGTGAAGTACCCTGCGTTTGTAATACAGCAATTTCAGATGCAAGCGATGGAATACCGCCAACCTCTCTGGCTGCAACCGCAGTAGCTAAAGCTGAATAAGTTTGATCATTAGCGACACTAGACAGCGTAAATGGTGTGCCATTTCCAATTTGGATATCAACGGTAACGCCAATCAGGCTTAAATGTGTGTTGGCATTGAAGTTACTCAATAAGGTTGCAACATCATTTGTTGATGACAACTGAATAATGATCGTGCCGGTCTCTGAGGCGCTAACAAAAGCAGTCGCGTTTGCAACATCAGCAAGACTGACATACCCTGTAGACATCAAGTCCAAAGTCATGCCTTGAGGATGAATGGCCAGTAAATCATTTACCGCACCATTGCGCACAATCAAAGTATCAATACTGCTATTGATCACGCTATTTTGGTCAAATAGAACAACCTCGTCAGCAGTAATTGCCGATGTATTTTTGGCTGTTTGCGCAAAATAGAAACCTAGATCTTTTGCGCCAGACAGATTGGCCGTATTAACGGTCATAGGTATAACGTCTTGTGTTCCAACATGTGGATCAGAGACCATCACACCAACAGTGTCGCCCACTTGACCGCCAAGGCTACCCTTGAAGGTAATATTTGTTGCACTTGGCGCATCAATAATAAATTGATCAGCACCACTTGTGCCAGTCAGATTGACAATCAATCCAACACCTGCAGCAGAATTAATTTGCTGGCTAGTATGAACCGCACCATCAAGGTCGTTAAATGTCTCAACGTGGGAGAAGAAATTGCTGACCGTGGTAGTTGCAGCAACAGCACCACGTGTAAATGTGGCATTTCCACTTTGATCAACATAGATCGTGATATCACCAGTCGCAGTTCCACTAAAAGTAATGGACCCATCTTGGGCCTGGGTAACCACAAAGGTTGCCGCAGCGTTTGTTTGCGATTGGCCAACCTGAGCAACAGAGGTTGCAGCATTAATTGCAGTAGTAACAGTAATCACTTCAAGTGGAGTAACAGTAGTAACGCCATTTAAGACTGTGCTGACGTTAGTAGAGTTAGTAAGATCAAGCGGATGAGCCGCTGTGAAGGTGCTGTCGTTAATGCCGGCAACAATATTGGCTACAACGGTTGAAGCTTGGGTCGCTGCTAAACTCACCACGCTAGCGACAACAGCTGCCGCCTTTTGAACATTGGTAGCTACTGTGGAGTCAACACCAACTGCAAATGGATCTAATGTTAATAAATCAACTGATCCGGTAATGCCTAAGGCATTTTGAATATTGGTCTCTGCATCAGTTACAGTCACCCCAGCACCATGATTATCGGCGCTATGACTATCCATGTACGCCTGAATCAAGGTAGTGATCGGTGTCACTACAAAGCCGCTAGAGGAAGATCCTGGCGCCCTTAGCACCATCGTGTTCGCAAGGCCTGTATCCGAGCTAATACCACCTTCAATTTGCACGATGTAATGATTTGGATTTTGAATGGAGAACTTACCATTGGCGTCGGTAAGAACGCCTGTATCGATCTTGGTGTTATTACTTGTTATCAAATAAACCTTACCGCCGACGATGTGCCCATCAACTGCCACGCCAGAAACGGATGGAACACCTGAGCTACCGCCGCCACCACCGCCGCCACCGGCCGCAAGGCCAGCGAGGGCTAAGCCACCCAGAGCAATGCCAGTAATTTGCGCAGTACTAAGACCACCACTCTCGTTTGATGCGCTAACAAGATCAGACCCCTCTACAGCCGTCCACACTGTCCCAGAATTGCTATCTGAAGAGCTAATGACTTGGTAAGTTGAACCTGTTCCATTAGCAGCCGCATCAGCCACACTAGAGGCGCCAATAGTGCCCGCAGGGAAAAATTCCACATTCTTAGCTTTAAAGAAGTCAGGAACTGCAGCCAACTCCCCTTCTCCGCTTACCTCAATGGCTAGATCATTACCTTTGTGCTTTAAAAGCAACTTATCAACTTTTTGACCTGAAGCCTGATTAACGACTGTTAACTTGGAGCCGGGTTGTAGTTTTAATCCAACAAGCTGATCCGGAGAATAAGACTTCTCTGAGCCATTGGGGGACTTAACAATCACTTTAATTGCGGGCACAGGCATAACTCCTAGTTATAGATTTCTTGATTGTAACAATATATGCCTTAAAAGGGACTTTCTGGTGCATTAAATTCACATTTAGTGGTTTTATGGAATCACTAAAGAATCAGAAAAATCAGACAAGTGGCAGTTATGCCATTTATGTCCCCATCAAGGATTTAGTTCAATTTTTTTAATATATTGAGGGCAATATACAAATAATAATCGTTATGCACTATATTAGTGCATAACGAAATCCTTAACGCTCACCAAATGCGCCGCCAAGGGTTTTGGTGATGGGCTTCATGATGTAAGAGAGTACCGTACGATCGCCCGTCTTAATATCGACAGTGGCGGTCATACCCGGGCGAACTTCGATATCTTTGGATCTACTTCCCAAGAAGTCCTTCTCGCCAATATTGACCTTGACGCGGTAATAGGTCAAAGGACCGTTTTTAGTGTCTTCGGTAAGAGTATCGGCTGAAACATAGGAAACTTTGCCCTTCATGGTTCCAAAAATGGAGTAATCATAGGCATCGAGCTTTACCTTGGCTGGAAGGCCTACCTTCATATAGGCCATATCGGATGGCTTGACCTTAGCCTCAATGATCAAATCAGACTCTGTGGGTAAAATTTGTAAGATTTCATCGCCTTGGCGCACTACTCCACCGAGCGTGGTGACTTTGATGCTCTTAACGATACCGGCGGCTGGCGCAACAATATCAGTGTGCTCCAAAAGTTGCTCACGATCAGCCAAGGTCTGCTCTTGGGCATTGAGATCTTCCTCAGCCTTATTCAATTCGGTACTGGCATCCTGAAAATACTTATTTTTCTGATTTGCTAGAGCTCCTCTAGCCTCATTGACTGTGCGTCTGAGTTTGAGAATGTCTGCCTTGCTGATATCACCCATCTTTTCCAAAGGAAGATTCATGGCAAGTTCTTGGTCTGCTAGCTTCACGTTGTCCTTTAAAACAGCTACCTGCTCCAAATAAGCAAGGCGACGTTTTTGATACAAATTCATCTGGGTGTCAACTAAAACGGGGTACTTGTCTTTAAGGGCTTGGTCATAACTGAGGTCTTTTTCAGCCAATTCTGCTTGCAAGCGCCACACCGTCATGCGTAGAGCGGTAACCTTACCCAAACTTTCATAGTAAGCAGCCTGTGCACGGTTTTTTTCTAAAATGGCGATCACTTGACCTTTTTCTACGGCATCACCCTCCTTGACCTTCATCTCTACCAGTACGCCACCATCAGCAGCTTGTAAGATCTGGGTTTTTGAGTCGGCAATGACTTGTCCTTGAGCGTTAACCACTTGATCTATATGAAAAAAAGTGGCCCAAAGAAAGAACAATACAAAAAACCCAATGCACAAGCGCAAGACTATCCTTGGAGCACGCATTGCAGAGTGATCCGATAAAGCAAAGAGCTTTTCTACGGTATTGCGAAAGCGATCCCAATGCGGTTGTAACTTAGGCTGCCATTTTGCCCAGTGGGCCTCAATTACCGGCATCAATTCGATCGCCTTAGTCTTAATCGCGGCTTTTATTTTTTCGTAGCGGTTAGTCATTTAAATCAGGCTCCCGCAGCATTGTTAGGATTATTGGAATTATCTTGCGCAGTGTTAGTCGGGGTATCTCGCTGCGCTGTTGCAGTCTCTCCTGGCTGGGCTACTGAAGTAGCTGGCGCATTTTGCTGCGCCGCAGTGCCAGACAATTTCTTTAAGACCTCATCGCGAGGACCATCCATCAAGACTTGGTGCTGCGCAATCACAATGATTCGATTGGTCATCGCCAGCAAGTGTGGCTTATGTGTCACCAGCACCATTGTGTCTTCAGGGCGCAACTCCGTTTTAAGGGCGGTCATGCTGCGCAGTTCGGTAGCGTTATCCATTGATGCAGTAGGCTCATCTAGCAGCCAGATATTGGGCTTACTTAATAATAGGCGAGTAAAGGCGACTAATTGGCGTTGACCACCAGAAAGGCCTTTTCCCCCTTCAGCGATCATCAAATCTAAGCCCTTAGGATGATTGGCGATTACTGCTAGCAAACCCGTTTGCTCGGCGACATTGCGAAGCACATCATCGCCTGGGTCTGGAATGCCAATTAGCAAATTCTCACGCAATGTGCCACTAAATAAGCGGTGGTCTTGCTGTAAATAACCAATGCGCTCACTTAAAAACTGCCGAGAGATCTGATCAATATCTAAACCATCGAGCAAGACTCGCCCCTCCCCTGCCTGATGCATACCTGTGAGAATGCGCAGGAAAGTAGACTTGCCGGCACCAACTGGGCCAACCACCCCAATCTTCTCCCCCGGTTGGATTACCAGGTTTTGAATCAATAGCGCCTTGGGCGCATTGGGATAGGCATAACGCACACGCTCTAAATGGTATTGACCGCGTATCGATTGCGGTATGAGTGGACGCTCAATTGCATGATTATCGGACTCTAGTGCAAAGACGCGCTCTAAATTTTTCAGCGCAGCCTTAGCATGCGCTGCTTGCACCATTAAGCCCGGTATCTGAGTAACCGGCCCCATTGCCCTGCCGCTCAAAATAGAGCAGGCAATTAATGAGCCCATCGTCAGATGCCCTTCAGCCGCAAAGTAAGCGCCCGTAGCGATTAAACCAATGTAGCTCACTTGCTGCAACATGGCGCTCAAGTAATTACTCTTTTCGCTAATGCTGCGCAATGCCATATCGTGCACTAGCGCTTCATCATTCGTATCAATCCATTTAGACAGCGCATTCCAGGCGCCACCACCTGATTTAATAGTTTCTGCACCTTCGATGGTTTCAACCAAAATACCAGTCTTTTTATTTGTAGCATCAGTACTCTTAGCAGCATGCGCATCAATTTTTTCACGCATCACAAATCCAAATGCCAGCGCTAAGAGCAAAAAGACGAATGGTACTAAAGCGACAATGGGCGAACCCACTAGAGCAATCATTAGAATAAAAAAGAGACCAAATGGCGCATCAACAAAAAGATAAAAAGTCGAAGCTGACAAAAATGCGCGGATAGTTTCGTAACCGCGCAATTGAGCGGATAAAGAACCTACGCTACCGGGCAACTGATCAAGCCGGACATTTAAAAAGCGTGCAAAGATTTGACGAGATAGCGAGCTATCCATTTGAGTGATGGCACTCTCCATTAGATATGAGCGCGCGAACTTGATGACAATATCAAAAACCAAGGCGATCGCTACGCCAAGGGTAAGCACACCCAAAGTAGAGTACCCCTGCGTAGGTATCACGCGGTCGTAAACCTGCATGGAGTAGAGCGAAACACCTAGAGCGAGCAAGTTGATCAAAATCCCCGCCAAACCCGATTCCATCAGGATCGGTTTTTGCTTTAAAAACTCTTCCCGAATCATGCGCTCTGCAGGATTGCTGTGGTCGCCAATCGGGCTATCAGCCAGAATCAAGCGAATGCACGCCAATGGTTGGTCCACAGGAATGGTACGCATAACCCCCTGAAAATCTAAGAGCCATTGATTGTCCGAAGTGCGATTACGAATTACCGCCCACCCTGCCCCTGGCAGCCAGGTTAATGCCGGCAAGCGTGCTGCATCTGGCTCCTCTTGCACTTCAATACTTTCAAGGCCGGCTGCTTTAACCACCGATCGCACAACGTCTTGCCACAATTGGGCAAAGTTCGATCCCGCCACTTCAGGGCCATCGGGTTTTACTAAAGCTAGCGCCGCTAATTCACTTTGGTGATCGCTTACCGACTCATGTAAGCGCAAGCGATCAACAGTTTTACTTTGGATGCGGGCCATCGAACTAATGGCCCACGCTAAACCCTGGGTTGCATCAGGCGCCGGCCCATGAGGCGCAGATGCAACGCCCGCCTGTGACACATTCACGGTCTGAGTAGGTTCTGGTGCACTAGGGTTGCTTTGGTTCATAAGGAGATGAATTGATTTTGTATTTTTTGTTATTTTGAATTTTTATTTTTACCCAGTTCAGGCTTAGCCAAAGAATCCACTGGAGTTTCGTATACCTGGGTACCTTCAATATAGATCATCAGGCGACGGCTGGCGCTCATCTGACTTCCTTCAGCATCCGCAAATTGCACCTTGGTTTGAGCCTGCTCCCGCACAGAGTTCATTAAATCAAGCCAACTTTTACGGCCCACTAAATATTGCCTGTCATAAGAGGCGCTAATGTCGCTAGTCAAGTCGACTGAACGTTGCAAGCTTTCCTTTTTCAACAGCGCAAACTCATATTCGTTGTAATCGGCATTGAGGCGATCCGTTAATTCACGCTTTGCAGTTTCCACTTGAAGCATAGCTGCTTTTGCGCGCTCAAAAGCGGCGCTTGAAGCTACCGCACTAGAAAAACCACCTCCTGGAACATAGTTCACCACAACACCAGCCATGTTATAGCTTGGATATCCAGGCAATATTGCATTGCCCACTTGACGTTGCATTTGAAAGCTCAGCTGCGGCAATGCTTGGGAACGAATTTCTTTTGCCTCTTGTTCGGCAGCTTCAGCCTCATACTTAAAACGCTGAACTGTGACGCTCTGCAGTTGTGCTTGGGCTATGCCGACAGCACGCGCAGGAATTTTGACTGGCTTAGCAATGCTATTGACCAAATCAGATTGTCGTAGCGGCTCACCCACCAGCTCAGACAAACTCGTTAAAGCGGTCTGCTCAAGAGAGTGTTGGGTGTCTAAATCTGCGCGCGCCTGCATTAAGCGAGAGATCCCCAA
Organism: uncultured beta proteobacterium; assembly: GCA_903892315.1. Next base: position 7,116 of record CAITHY010000019.1, read on the forward strand.
GTCACGATCCGCGCCAGATGCGACACCTTGCTCATAGCGACGCGTGATCATGCCAGCAAAGCGCTCATGAAGTTTGACGTTTTCTTCTAGCGCCAAAATTTTTAAGTAAGCCTTAAGCCATTCGGTATAGCCGCCAATAATGCGCCTACTGATATCTTCGCGCGTTTCTAGCAAAGAAAAATCAGCCGCGCTTAACTTAGCATCTGCTTTGTTGTAGCCCGCAATAATGCCGCCATCTAGCAGTAATGGCTGGCTAATAGTTGCGGTTGTTGATGGCAGATTTCTACCTGAAGCCCCATCATAAGTGACTTGGTTTCGCTGTGTATTAAATGATGGGCTTGGTAAAAACCTCAACTTGGCAGCAGTAACATCGGTCTGGGCAGCATCTCTACTGGATTGTTTTGCTAAGACTGATGGGTATGAGGCTAAGCCTTGGCGAGTCAATTCTTCCAAGGTAATGCCACTAGCAGATCCAGAACAAAGAATAAAAGCAGCCAAGAAAGCATAGGAACACTTTACTGCGACAGCAAAACGCGGCAACAGAATGCAGGAGTAGCTTTTCATTGGTCTGTGTTTGAGCATTTTTTAATGGCCCAATGTTTGATTAACGGCCAACATCTGTGGTTTGGCGTCTACGCGTTGCACCCAAGCGCGACGCCCAAATTCTAAAACTGCAATCTTTGTTTCGCTAGGTTTTATAACCGCATTGTTGGCAAGCTCGTCAGCCAATGCCAAGACCTGGGACTCGTCTTCCATATCAATGTGGATTTCTGGACCTTTAGGGGTATTTTCAGAGTAGATGATGACAGCATTATATTTTTGCGCAACATCAAAAAATTGATCCAATGGTGCCCTATCATTGAGCACAAATCGAGCATCTGCTTGGGCCATAATAATCCCGCCACCATTCTCAGATAAGTTCACTAAGTGGTGTGATCTATTTTCATAGAATAAAAACCCATTCTCCAAAAAGAAGAGTAAAAGAAAGACTGCCATCCAAGGTTTATAAGTAAAAAAGGGCTTAGGCGCACTAACACCACTCTTTCTCACCGGCTTTTTAAATTTACTACTAAGAAGGGACTTGGTAAATTGTGTTGCAGCCTTTACTTGATCGCGCTCTGAGCCGATCTGCCGCACAGCATTGGCTATTTGAGTGGCAAATAAAACTGAAGATGCTGCCTCTGGGTGATCTGCCAAATACTGACTAAAAAATAGTTGATCCTCAGAACTTAAGGTGCCCGCAATATAGGCTGCAATAGCCTCATCAAATCGGCGCTTATCTAAAGCCCGATCAGAAGGAGTCTGACGATCAACCACGCTCGCCCCCTAAACCAAAAGCAAGCTTTACGCATTGCGCAATTTTTGCCCTAGCATGAAATAGACGGCTTTTAACAGTCCCTGGTGGGCATGCCATTTTTAATGCAGCATCATCTAGGCTCACGCCCTCATAAAAGACCCAGAACATCGCCTCACGCTGAGGATCAGGTAGCTTTTCGATACAAGTCATTAGCATTTGCTGCAACTCTCTTTGCTCCATATTGGCTAATACAGAAGGGTTTGGATCCTCTAAATATTCCAAAGGCAACCCATCAAGATCTTGACCAGAGAAAAGCTCACGTGAGCTTGATTCTTTTCGCCACCAATTTCTACATAAATTTTTCGCAATGCCACATAACCAAGTGGTGTATTCAGAGCTAGCATCGAACTGGCTTGGCTTGGTCAAGGCGATCATAAAGGTCTCGTTAAGAATTTCTTCTGCCGCCTCATCATTGGGGACTTTAAGACGGATAAAAGCGTATACCGAGCCCTGGAACAAAGAAAACAGTTGTGTCGCAGCCTTAATGTTGCCGCTGGCTACTTGGTTCAATAGAACCACCACTGTATTGTTATCGATTTTATTCACTACAGACCGAAAAGCCCTTATATTAACGCAGGAAACCTGAAAAACTACCAAATATTACAGGGGGAGGAGTAGCTCCGAGAATAAGTTTTAAGCCAATAATCCCTTAAGCCGAACCATTTCGGATGAACCCTTTCGTCATCAAGGCGAGGATGCCACAGAATCCCTTTCGATAAGACTCAAAAAGGAAATGGATCACTCAAGATTCCGGAAAGATTTCATCATTTAAAATTTATATCTATATGATTTATATGGAATAAATCCTACTTTTATTGATATTATCGGGGTTGGTATTTGCCCAGCAGCCAGCTGTTTATGCTCAAAATTTATAGCTTGCAGTCACCCAAGCGCGAGGCTGGGCTGTGGTGCCATCGGCTTTGACTGGCAGTAGAGCTGTAGAGCGGGTTTTGGCCCGATGAGAGTAGGGCCATGATCGCTAGAGCGAATAATGATTTTTGCAAATCAAAATAGATTGCCTAAAAAGTGCTAATGAGGGTACTAAATAAAGCTAAGTGCTTGATAAATAATGCTTAAATTATATCGTTTATATCAATTTTTCCCTTATATGAACACCCAACATTCCCATGCTTGAGGTTAAGCAAATTCAGGTGAAAATAGCTCGTCTCGTTTAAGATTTCATATGAATTCAATAGTTAGCGCCCCGATTGCCTTTGATTACCCACAGCAAGACTCCGCTGGGGTTACCTGTACTGCCCAAGCATGGGCTAAAGTCCCGCCCCACCTTGCGGGTCCTGAGAAAGCCGCGGTCATTGCTCGCATTAAGCAGCTACTAGTAGAAAAAGATGTCGCTTTGGTTGCTCACTATTACGTTGATGGTGATATTCAAGATTTAGCATTAGAGACTGGTGGCTTTGTTGCCGACTCCTTAGAGATGGCACGCTTTGGCAAGAATCATCCTGCCAAGAATTTGATTGTTGCTGGCGTGCGCTTCATGGGTGAATCTGCCAAGATTCTCAGCCCTGAGAAGCGTGTCTTCATGCCAGACTTAGATGCTAACTGCTCTTTAGACTTAGGCTGTGATGCTGCAGACTTTGCGAAGTTTCGTGCAACACATCCTGATCGCGTTGTTGTGGTCTATGCCAATACTAGCGCTGCTGTCAAAGCACAAGCCGACTGGATGGTCACTAGCTCCTGTGCATTAGCAATCGTTCATCAACTCAAGGTGGAGGGCAAGAAAATCTTGTGGGCACCCGATCGTCACTTAGGTCGCTATATTCAGGAGCAAACTGGTGCGGATATGTTGCTATGGAACGGCGCTTGTATTGTTCATGATGAATTTAAGGCTGTTGAACTAGAGATGCTTAAAGCAGCTCATCCGAATGCCATGATCTTGGTTCACCCTGAATCGCCACAAGCCGTAGTAGATCTGGCAGATGTTGTGGGCTCTACTTCGGCCATGATCAAGGCCGTGGTTGAAGGCGCTGCTACTGAATATATCGTGGCTACCGACAATGGCATTTTGCATCGCATGCGCCAGTTAGCCCCTAATAAGAAACTCATTGAAGCCCCTACAGCCGGTAATAGCGCCACCTGTAAGAGCTGTGCCCACTGCCCCTGGATGGCCATGAATGGTTTACAAGGAATTTTAGATTGCCTGGGGAATGCTTCTGGTGAAATCTTTATCGAAGAACCCACTCGAATTAAGGCATTAGGCTGTATTGAGCGTATGCTGGATTTCACGGCCAATCATCCTGACTTACTTGCTAAAGCGCAACATGGCTTTGTCAAGAATATTGGTGCAGCTTAAAAAATATGTTTGATTACAACGAAACCTTAGAGCAAGCCCGTCAACGCAATATTCATGATGCGCTGATGGAGGATATTGGTCAGAATGATTGGACGGCGAAGCTGGTCCCCAGTAAGTCTGTACAAGCACAGCTCATCGTGCGTCAAGCAGCAGTGCTCTGTGGTGTTGACTGGTTCGAAGGTACGCTCAAGAAATTAGATCCGAACGCAACCGTCACTTGGCGCTACATGGAGGGCGATATGATGGCGCCCGATACCAAGGTCTGCGACATCACAGCTGATTCAAGGGCGCTACTCTCTGCTGAACGCCCTTGCATTAACTTTCTGCAAACCCTATCTTGGACTGCCAGCATTACCCGTCAACACGTTGATGCGATTGCGGGGGCAAGCCCAAATCCTCAGGGTTGCGCTGTATTAGATACGCGCAAGACAATACCGGGCCTGCGCCAAGCGCAAAAGTATGCAGTGCGAGTTGGCGGCGGCCAAAATCAACGCCTTGCTTTATGGCACGGTATTCTGATTAAGGAGAATCATATTGCTGCCGCCGGTGGCATTGCCGCTGCACTCAAAGCCGCAGCAGATTTACATTCTGGGGTGGATATTCAGATTGAAGTGGAAAACTTTGCTGAATTAGAGCAAGCATTAAATGCTGGTGCAAAAAGTATCCTCATTGATAACTTCACTACCGAGCAAATGAAAGAGGCTGTAGTCTTTAC
>CAITHY010000020.1 GCA_903892315.1 uncultured beta proteobacterium
AACTCCGTTTAGGAGTCCACTCCCTTCAAGCCTGGGGAAGTGCTGGGTCTCAGCATTCCTTGCAACGCTCCTTGAAGGTATGCCGTAATTGTAAACAATTACGGCATATTTCGCCTCAATACACCTACAAACTGCGTATTTCCTACTTACAGGCCTGCTGCTGCACGTAATGCAGGCGCTTTATCTGTCTGCTCCCAAGTAAATTCTGGTTCTTCACGACCGAAGTGGCCATAAGCAGCAGTCTTTTTATAAATTGGACGCAAAAGGTTCAACATCTTCACAATCCCTTTTGGACGCAAGTCAAAGTGCTCAGAAACCAATTGAGCAATCTTCTCATCTGAAATCTTGCCAGTGCCGAAAGTGCTCACCATCACTGAAGTTGGCTTTGCAACACCAATCGCGTAAGAGATCTGAATCAAGCATTTGCTTGCCAAACCAGCAGCAACGACGTTCTTTGCAACATAACGGCCAGCGTATGCAGCAGAGCGGTCAACCTTAGATGGATCTTTACCAGAGAAAGCACCACCGCCGTGTGGAGCTGCACCACCGTAGGTGTCCACAATAATTTTGCGGCCAGTTAAACCGCAATCACCCTGTGGGCCGCCGATAACAAAACGTCCCGTTGGGTTTACCAAGAAATTAATGGCGCCTTTGATCAAATGTTTAGGCAACACTGGTTTGATAATTTCTTCGATCACGGCTTCACGCAATTTCTCGAGAGAAATTTCTTCATCGTGTTGTGTAGATAACACCACAGTATCAATAGAGTCGGGCTTACCATCTACATAACGCAAGGTCACTTGTGACTTTGCATCAGGTCGCAACCAGTTCAAACGGCCATCGCGACGCAATTGTGATTGACGCTCAACCAAGCGGTGTGACAAATGAATTGGCAAAGGCATAAGCTCTGCAGTTTCATCACAAGCGTAACCAAACATGAGGCCTTGGTCGCCAGCGCCTTGATCTAAGCCGTCATCATGGGCTTTATCAACGCCTTGAGCAATGTCTGGACTTTGCTTGTCGTAAGCAACCAATACTGCGCAACCTTTGTAGTCGATACCGTAAGCAGTATTGTCATAACCAATTTCACGCAAGGTATTGCGTGCAACTTGGATGTAATCAACGTTAGCGTTAGTGGTAATTTCACCAGCCAATACCACTAAGCCGGTGTTACACAAAGTTTCTGCAGCAACGCGTGCTGTTGGATCTTGAGCCAAGATGGCATCGAGAATCGAATCAGAGATTTGGTCTGCTACTTTATCGGGGTGACCTTCAGAAACGGATTCTGAGGTAAAGAAGTAATCATTTGCCATTGCATATTCCTTTATTGATTAACACGATCATTGGGACAACTCGACGTGCCAGGAACTACAACGGCGACGCTTTAGCAAAATTTATGAATCGCTCTGCAAGTTGTCTTAACTCAGCGATAGGGTGATTCTATCCGAAAAATGCCTAAATCAGCAAGACGCGCTGAAATCCACACACTAAGAGCGGCATTGAATATCATTATGGGGTGCGAAAACTCCTTCTCAAGCTTTGCCTGAATACGATTGCTGTGCTTCCTCTTGCGCCTGTGCAAGTGATTGGAGCCTGTTTAGGCATGCTGGCTTATCTTGGGTCCAAGCAATATCGCTCGCTCTTTAGACCCCAATACGAGGCTGTTGTTAATGCACGGGGGCTTTCTTTCAAACTTTGGAGCGCTGTGAGAGCCTCTGGAATGCTGTTTTCAGACAGCCTATGGATTTGGCGTAACCCTGCAAAAGCACTGAATCTAGTTGAAGTACAAAACTGGGATGTGGTGGAAGCAGCCATTGGCGAAGGGCATGGCTTAGTGATGTTGACCCCTCACCTCGGTGGCTTTGAGATCATCCCACGCGTACTTGCCCAGCATTTTCCAGCAACGATTCTTTATCGACCTTCACGCCAAGAATGGCTCAATGAAGTAGTAGAAGAGGGTCGCGCCTATCCAAACATGCATTTTGTGCCGACCAACCTCCATGGCGTACGCCAAATGACTAGAGCCCTCACCCGTGGCGAAGCGATTGGGATTCTTCCGGATCAAGTGCCTAGTAGCGGCGAAGGTGTTTGGGTCCCATTCTTTGGGCGCACTGCCTATACAACACCATTGCCGGCACGTCTTGCCAATCGCAACAACACGCCAGTGGTGATGTTTACCGCTAAGCGCAAAGCTATTGGCCGAGGATGGCTCATGCAAGCAACACGTCTTGCACCCTTATCTGAAGATGCCAATATTGCTGCCGCAGAACTTAACGTTGCTATTGAAAATGCAGTTCTAGTTGCGCCAGAACAATTTATTTGGTCATACAACCGCTATAAGCATCCCGCTGGTGCAGAATTGCCACCAAGCAATTAGTTATAAAATTTTGAAATGACCTGGTTACAAAACCTTTTCAATTTCTTGGGGCTCAGTCTATTGCGCCTCTTTGCTTTCCTGCCTTATACGATTACCGTCCATGTGGGCTATGGCCTAGGCTGGCTTGCTGCCCATATTCCAAATAGCCGCACCCATGTAGTGAGGACTAATTTACGTTTGTGCTTTCCCAATCTCAGCGAAAAAGAACTTGATAATCTGGCGATTGAGCACTGGAAATTATTTGGCCGTAGCGTGCTCGAGAGGAGTCGCATCTGGCTTGGTAGTAGCAAACAAATTACTGACATCGTCACCATTGAATCGGCGATCACCTTAGGAGATCGCAAGCCACGCCTACTGATTAATCCACACTTTGTTGGGCTTGAAGGTGGTTTTATGGCGCTGTCAGTATTGGCCAATCATTACGACTGGCCGCGTGGCGCAGGGCTTTATCAAAATATGAAGAACCCTTTCTTCAACCAAAAAATGATTGAGTGGCGGAATCGTTTTGGCGGAAAGTCCATTGAACGACAAAGCCGCTTGCGCGATCTGATTCGAGAAATTCAAACAGGCAACTTTATTTTTATTGCACCCGATATTGACTTAGGACCGCGTGACTCTATCTTTGTGCCCTTCTTTGGTATACAGACCAACACCATTACCTCCGTCTCTCGCCTGGCCAGACTCAGCGGGGCTGAGGTATGTTTGATGACAACCACCTTGAACAAAGACCGTAAAGGCTATACCTGTCATATCAGTGAGCCATTACCAAACTTTCCTAGCGATGATGTCGAAAAAGATACTGCTCGCTTAAATCAATATATCGAGGAACTTGTTCGAGAAAGACCAGCAGAGTACTATTGGGTTCACAAGCGCTTTAAACACAGGCCCGAAGGCGAACCCAGCCTTTACGATTAAATGGAAATATTTTGAGCACCAATACCAACAATCCCGTACGCAAGCTACGCTTCACCAAAATGCATGGTGCTGGCAATGATTTCATTGTGCTCAATGGCATCGATCAAGACTTGAGTGGTATTACCAAGGCTCAATGGCAGGCCCTAGCCCATCGTCAATTTGGCATTGGTGCAGATCAAATTCTCTTGGTTGAAAAAGCCACGCGCCCAGATGCTGATTTTCGCTATCGCATTTTTAATTCGGATGGCGGTGAAGTAGAGCAATGCGGCAATGGCTCACGCTGCTTTGTGCGCTTTGTATTGGATCAAGGTCTATCCAATAAGAATCCTTTGCGAGTCGAAGTGGCTCACACTCTTCTCACCCTCAAGTCTCATGATGACGGCCAGGTAGAAGTGGATATGGGCGCACCTATTTTCGAACACAGCCATATTCCATTTAATGCGACTGGTTTGGCGAGCGTTCAAGAATTTCAAGAAACACTGTACGCAATCCCCTTAAATCATCCTGCTACTCATGAGAGCTTAGTCGGTGTTCTCTCGATGGGCAATCCACATGCAGTTCAAGTAGTTGGTGATGTTGATAGTGCGCCCGTATTAGAAGAGGGTCCAGAAATTGAAAAGTTTGCGGCCTTTCCCAAAAAGGTAAACGTGGGTTACCTACAAGCGATCAATCGCCATGAAATCAAATTACGCGTCTTTGAACGGGGTGCTGGAGAAACCTTGGCCTGCGGCACTGGCGCTTGTGCTGCCGTTGTTTCGGGCATTCGCAGGGGCTTACTAGATTCACCAGTAAAAGTGCATACCCGTGGCGGTGATTTGCAGATTGCATGGGGCGGAATGATTGATGGCTTAGTGCAGCCCGTCATCATGACCGGCCCAGCGGTTACCGTCTTCGAAGGCGAAACAACAATCTAAAAGCGGCCTCCCTTAGATTCCATATTTATCGCGGTAGGCTTTCACTGCCGGCAAATAATTTGTTAGCTGGGTGTCGCTTGATGCTGTCAAGAATGACATCAAGCCAGCCAAGTTCGCAATCGCAATCACTGGCAAACCAAATTCTTGCTCAACAGCTTGCACTGCAGATTGATCACCAATCTCGGTTGCGGTTCCTGATCTCTCCATACGATCCAAAGCAATTAATACAGCAGCAGGCTCTGCACCAGCTTTACGAATAAGGTCAACGGACTCTCTGACTGAGGTTCCCGCTGAAATCACATCATCAATAATGACCACCTTACCTTTAACTGGGGCACCAACCAGCATGCCACCCTCTCCATGATCTTTTGCTTCTTTGCGGTTGTAAGCGTAAGGAACGTTAATACCATCCTCCGCCAACGCAATGGCTGTGGCAGCCGCCAAGGTAATCCCCTTATAAGCGGGGCCATACAGCATATCGAACTGAAGCTGGGATTCTTGCAAAGCTTTGGCATAGTAACGACCTAAGGCGCTCAAACGTGCCCCGTTATTAAATTCACCGGCATTAAAAAAATAAGGCGAGAGTCTTCCCGCTTTAGTTTTAAACTCCCCGAAGGACAAAACCTTTGCCTCTAAGGCAAAACGAATAAAGTTATCTTGATTTGAATTATTTGAGCTCATAGGCCTACATGTTACGCATCATTTCCGCGAACCTCAACGGTATCCGTTCCGCAGTCAAAAAAGGCTTTCTGCCATGGGCTGTAAAGCAAAAGGCTGACTTCATCTGCATGCAAGAGCTTAAGGCTCAGCGCGATGATCTGGAGGATGCCATTCTGAACCCTGACGGCATGCACGGCTTTTTCCACCATGCCGAGAAAAAAGGCTACAGCGGTTGCGGTATTTATACGCCCCACAAACCAGATGAAGTCTTGTACGGCTATGGCAATGACGAGTTTGATGCGGAGGGGCGCTATGTAGAGGCCCGCTTTAAAGGGCTTTCTGTGATTTCGGTCTATATGCCTTCAGGCTCCAGCTCTCCCGAACGACAAGAGGCTAAATACCGCTATCTCGATAGCTTTCTGCCACATCTCGTTTCCCTAAAAAAATCCGGTCGTGAAATCGTCTTATGCGGCGACGTCAATATTGCCCATCAAGAAATTGACCTGAAGAACTGGAAAGGCAATCTCAAAAATTCTGGCTTCTTGCCAGAAGAGCGCGCGTGGCTTACCAATCTCTTTAATAAAGTAGGTTACGTGGATGTCTATCGACAACTTGAACCAGAGGCAACGGAAACTTGCTACACCTGGTGGAGCAATCGAGGTCAAGCCTATGCAAAGAATGTTGGCTGGCGTATCGACTATCACATCACTACCCCCGGCATTGCTACTACAGCTAAGAAAACTGCTGTGTACAAAGAAGAGAAATTTTCAGACCACGCACCACTTACCGTAGATTACGACTGGAAGATTTAACAAGTAATGGGGGAAATTGCCACCCCTCTTACTCTCCATCTTTTTTGATCTGAACGATCTTGAAATGCATCGTTGCCCAAATAAGAAGTAGGACTGGGGCGCCAATAATGGCGGTACCGTAGAAGAATGCCGGATATCCGAAGTTATCAACAAACACTCCTGAGAAGCCCGCCAACCATTTAGGCAAGAGTAACATCATCGAACTAAACAAAGCGTACTGAGTAGCTGAGTAACGGATATTGGTAAGCGAGGATAAGAAAGCGATAAAGGCTGCACTCGCGATACCAGAACTGAGGTTGTCTGCGGAGATCACCCAGATCAAGCCATGCAAATCATGACCTTGAGTTGCCAACCAGGCAAACAATACATTACTCACCGCTGAGAGAACTGCGCCTACAAATAAAATTCTCAAAACACCAAAACGCAGTGTGAGTACGCCACCGACAAAGGCGCCAACCAAAGTCATTACAACCCCAAACACTTTACTTACAGCAGCAACCTCATCCTTGGTGTAGCCCATATCAACATAAAACGGATTCGCCATGATGCCCATCACGACATCACTAATTCGATAGATGGCAATTAAGGACAAAATCAATACAGCATGCCAGCGATAGCGCGTAATAAATTCAGCAAATGGTTCAACTAAAGTTTGATAGAGCCAGGCTTTAGCATTGAGCACTTTAGACAGTTCGTATCTTGCTGGCTCTTTACTCAAAAGAGTAGTAATCACGCCCACGCCAATCGAAGCCGCCATACAGAGATAAGCAAACTGCCATGCACTTGCATCATAGCCACTGCCCGTTTCAGCCCGAGCAGCAAGCCAAAGAACGCCGGCACCAGCCCAGATCAAGGCAAGCCGATATCCGGTTTGATAGGTCGCCGCTAAAGCCGCCTGGTGATCACTCTTGGCTGACTCAATACGAAAAGCATCCAATGCGATATCTTGGGTAGCAGAGCCAAATGCTACCAATAGCGCGCACCAAACAATAGAGTTAAGGGCCAGCTTAGGGTCTAGAGTTGACATGCTAACAAGACCCAGAATGATGAGCACTTGTGCAAAGAGCAGCCAGCTACGACGACGGCCAAACAATTTAGTGAGGAGCGGGATTTGCAGGCGATCTACCAGAGGCGCCCAAACCCACTTAAAGGCGTAGATCAAACCAACCCAGGTTAAGTAGCCAATGGTGCTGCGATCAATGCCGGCTTCGCGCAACCAAAAACTCAATGTTCCTAAAATCAGCAATAAAGGCAGGCCTGCGGAGAAGCCCAAGAAGAGCATGCGTAAACAAGGCCATTCAAGATAAACCCGAAAGTCTTTTAACCAAGATTGGACTGCGGTTAACACCTTTGAATTTTTATCCTAGGCACGACGAATGCGGAATAAGGCGAGACTGCCAAATAGATTAGGCATCAAGGTAACCTGACGACCTTCATGCAAGATGCATTGATCAAGCACCTTCAGGCCAAGGCTTGAGGCCAACTTCTCAAAGTCAGCAACGGTGAGCACGCGCACGTTAGGCGTGTTGTACCACTGGTAAGGCAGGCTCTTAGATACCGGCATACGGCCTAGACCCACAGCCAAGCGATGAGACCAATGACCGAAATTTGGAAAGGAGATCACGGACTCTTTGCCAACACGAACTACCTCACGCAAAATCTTTTCCGTTTGATGAATGGTTTGCAGAGTTTGCGACAGCACGACTGTGTCAAAACTACCATCTTCAAAGAGTGCCAAGCCACCCTCTAAGTCTTGCTGAATCACGTTCAAGCCCTTTTGTACACAAGAGAGTACGCGGGAATCATTAATCTCAACGCCATAAGCGTGGACCGGCTTTTGTTTCTGCAAAAACTCTAAGAAACTACCATCGCCACAACCGAGGTCGAGTACTTGAGTGTTTGGTGCAATCCAATTGGCTATGGCGGCAAAATCGGCACGCTGATTGAAATTGCTCATGCTTGAACCTCGCGCATTTGCTGAAAGTAAGCTCTCACGAGATTGTGATAACGCTCATCATCTAGCAGGAAAGCATCGTGTCCATGTGGCGCATCGATCTCAGCGTAAGTCACCTCACTCTTATTGCTCAGTAAGGATTGCACAATTTCGCGACTGCGATCAGGCGGGAAGCGCCAGTCGGTTGAAAAGCTCACAACCAAAAACTTAGCCTGCACTTCTGCTAAGGCGCGATTCAGACTGCCTTCATAACGACGCGCAGGATCAAAGTAATCTAGTGCGCGCGTAATTAGTAAATAGGTATTGGCATCAAAGTAGGTTGAAAACTTATCGCCTTGATGGCGTAAATAACTTTCAACCTCAAACTCAACATCAAAGCTGAAGCGGTAGTCATTAGACTCACCATTTGGGCGCTGCAATTCTCGTCCAAATTTTTCCGCCATGTCATCATCCGATAAATAGGTAATGTGGCCGACCATGCGAGCTAAACGCAAGCCGCGTTTTGGCACAACGCCATGCTCATAGTAGTTGCCCCCATGGAAATCAGGATCCGACAGAATGGCGTTCCGTGCCACCTCATTGAAAGCAATATTTTGTGCGCTCAGCCTTGGGGTCGATGCTACTACAACGCAATGGTCTATCCGTTTGGGAAACTGAATGGCCCAAGCCATAGCCTGCATGCCCCCCAAGCTTCCACCCATCACAGCAGCAAACTTCCGAATGCCTAATTTGTCTGCCAAGCGGGCCTGAGTATTTACCCAATCCTCAACTGTGATGACTGGAAAATCAGCGCCATATGGCTTGCCATTTGCTGGATTCATGCTCATAGGCCCAGTAGAGCCAAAACAAGAGCCTAAATTATTTACACCTATGACAAAAAAATGATTGGTATCTACCGGCTTACCCGGGCCAATCATGTTGTCCCACCAACCAATATCTTTTGGATCTTCTGGACTGGGGCCAGCTACGTGATGAGATGCATTGAGCGCATGACAAACAAGTACAGCGTTACTTTTATCAGCATTAAGCTTGCCGTAAGTTTCAATGACTAAATCATAGCCAGACAAGATGGCGCCACTCTGCAAAGGCAGGGGCTCGGCAAAATGAATAGTATTTCTAGAGAGGTGTAGCTCGCTCATTCTGACAGGAGAAGGCGCAGACTAACATCGGAGGCTTCAGTTGGCAGCTTCTTAAATCCGCTACGGGCAAAGCGATGCCAACGACCTAAAACAAAACTCATCAACATGGCCGCACGAATGCTGACCTCCTCTTGGCCCAGCTGAGCCCAATTCCCACCTTGGGTTTGGGCTATACGCAGAGCCTGCTTAAGAGACGCTTCGACACGATCAAGCACTTGAGTAATACGCTCTTGAAGACGATCATCTTCTTGCAATAAAGCATCGCCCAACAAAACACGAGTCATGCCAGGATTCTTTTCAGCAAAGAATAAAAGCATTTGCAAAATGCCGCGTGCCTGAGCAAGGCCAGATTCTTCTTTTTGATTAATTTGATTAATTAATCCAAAAACAGTTTGCTCAATAAAAGAAATCAGGCCTTCAAACATCTGCGCTTTACTAGCGAAGTGTCGATATAGGGCCGCTTCTGAAACCTCAATCTTGGCCGCTAATGCGGCGGTAGTAATACGTTCACCCCTTGGGTTTTGTAACATCTCGGCAAGCACTTGCAGAATCTGTAAACGACGCTCACCTGGACGTGGGCGCTTACGAGCTTTACCAGCGTCAGCGTTGCTGTCGTTGATTTTTCCTGATTCCAAGGGCTCGCTCATAGTTATCTACTTATCTAGAGCGGATCATTGTGCCGAAAGCTTGCTCGGTCAGAATTTCTAACAATAAAGAATGCTCAATGCGGCCATCAATGATGTGCACTGAATTCACACCGCTCTTAGCAGCATCTAATGCAGAGGAAATCTTAGGCAACATGCCACCAGAAATAGTGCCGTCAGCAAAAAGCGCATCAATTTCTCGTGCAGTTAAATCTGTCAGTAACTTACCGTCTTTATCCATTACACCCGGAATGTTGGTCATCATGACTAACTTCTCTGCGTGCAGGATTTCAGCCATCTTGCCAGCCACTAAGTCTGCATTAATGTTGTAAGCCTGGCCTTCTTCACTAAAGCCGATTGGAGAAATCACCGGAATAAATGCGTCATCCTGCAAGGCTTTAACCACTGCAGGATTAATTGCCTCGATCTCACCCACAAAGCCTATATCAACCATCTTGCCTGGCTCTGTATTGCTAGGAATCTTCATTTTCTTGGCATGAATCAATCCACCGTCTTTACCAGTCAAGCCAACAGCCTGGCCGCCAAAGTGGTTAATCAACATCACAATGTCCTGCTGCACCTCACCACCCAGAACCCACTCCACCACTTCCATGGTTTCTTCATCAGTGACGCGCATACCCTGAATAAAAGTACCGGTCTTGCCAATCTTCTTCAAGGCCTCGTCAATTTGTGGGCCGCCGCCATGAACCACCACTGGATTCATACCAACCAACTTCAACAAAATGACATCACGCGCAAAACTTTCTTTGAGGCGCTCCTCCACCATCGCGTTTCCGCCGTACTTAATCACAATGGTCTTGCCGTGATACGCGCGAATATAAGGCAGCGCTTCAGCAAGAATCTCCGCCTTTAATAAAGGAGAGATATCACTAATAGTTGTTGGTAAATGCTTAGTCATCGCTACTTAAAATTTATTCGCCAAATAATTTTTGACGGAGTTCACGACGCTCTTGAGCCTCAAGAGATAAATTGGCTGTCGGCCTTGCAATTAAACGGTTCAGGCCGATTGGCTCGCCGGTTTCTTCGCACCATCCATAGTCACCGGATTCAATACGCGCTAATGCTTGCTCTACTTTTTTGAGCAACTTGCGCTCACGATCGCGCGTGCGCAATTCCAATGCGTGCTCCTCTTCGATCGTTGCACGATCGGCAGGATCAGGAACCAAAATATTTTCACGCAGATGTTCTGTTGTCTCAGACGCATTCTTCAAAATGTCGTTTTTAAGAGTGAGTAGTTTCTGACGGAAAAAATCTAACTGCGCAGCACTCATGTAGTCCTTGTCGGACATCTTAAGCAATTCTGCCTCAGTTAATGGAGCACCTTTTGCGACTTTAGTGCTTGTAGCTTTACTGTTAGCTTTTGCAGCAGTCGCTGGTTTTGTTGCTGTTTTTACCGTCATCTCATTCTTTCCTGATTTGAAGCATTATTGCCTCATTCTGCCAAACTTTTACGGCCTTTTTATTAATATTCATCAATATGGACCGTGGCGGCGGATTGTACCCGAATCTTCCTAGGCCAAACAGCCCTCAAGCCCAGCCAATAGGGTGTCCTTGGGCAAATCGATGCCTATGAAGACCATTCGGGTTTGCTTGGGTTCTGTGCCCCATGGACCGGCTAAATCGCTGCCCATCATCTGGTGAACCCCCTGGAACACCACTTTTCGGCTACTTCCCTTCACATAGAGCACGCCCTTATAGCGCAACATCTTCTCGCCAAATACCTCCAAAATGCCTCCAAGGAAGTCTTCCAGCTTTTTGTGATTAAAGGGTTTATCACTACGAAAAACAAAGGATTGGATGCGATCAGTATGGCCAGCATGGCCGTGGTGCTGGTGATCATGACTATGATCGTGCCCACAGGTACTGTGATCATGGTCATGTCCGTGGTCGTGCCCACAATGCTCGTGGTCATGATCATCCTGCTCCAAGAAATGGGGATCAATATCTAGCTTGGCATTGAGATTGAAGCCCTTGAGGTCCAAGACGGCGTTTAAGGGCACCACGCCCTTAGAAATACCTGCAATAGGCGCTCTAGGGTTCATATGCATGAGCCGATTACGCAAGGCATCTACTTCAGCGGGGGTAACCAAATCAGTCTTAGTAATAAAGATTTGGTCAGCAAAGCCAACCTGGCGCTGAGCTTCTTCATGCTCATTAAGCTGTTGCTGCCCATGCTTGGCATCCACCAAAGTCACCACTGCATCTAAAACATAGTGGTCAGCAACATCGTCATCCATAAAGAATGTCTGAGCAACGGGCCCAGGGTTGGCAACGCCGGTGGTTTCAATGACAACCCGATCAAAGCTAATCTTTTTATCTTTGCGTTGCTCCCAAAGCTCATTCAAAGCATCCACGAGATCGCCACGAATCGTGCAGCAAATACAACCATTGCTCATCTGCACAATGTTCTCTTGGTTGTCTTGAACCAAGATGTCGTTATCAATATTCTCTTCGCCGAATTCATTTTCGATCACGGCAATTTTTTTACCGTGTTCCTCGGTCAGAATGTGTTTAAGCAAAGTGGTTTTACCGCTTCCCAAGAAGCCCGTCAAAATCGTTACCGGAATTAATGCCATGGATGATCCAATCAAAATCTAAAAGCCAACAATTCCCAAAGCGGGAACCTTCTATCTTACCGAGTTCCTCAGCCTTTGCCAGCCTTTGCGCGGGGATGCGCTTTATCGTATGCCTGAGCTAGGTGCTGAAAATCTAAAGATGTATAAATTTGGGTACTAGCGATACTGGCATGCCCCAGCATCTCCTGAACCGCACGTAAATCTTGTGAGGATTGCAGCACGTGGCTTGCAAAGCTGTGGCGCATCATATGAGGATGTACATGGGTAGGTAAGCCGGCGCGCATAGCCAAAGTGCGCAATCTCGCTTGTACAGTGCGCGGCGACAAACGCTTGCCCGTTGCCGATAAAAACAAGGCAATGGATTCTTCTGAGTAATTTCCGGCATTGCGCAACTCTCGCCATGCAGCAAGTGATTTCATTGCAGGTATGCCCACAGGCACTGAACGTCGTTTGCCACCCTTACCCAATACCGTCACTTCTGCAGCATCCCAATCTAACCAGCCAGCAGATTCATGCTGACGATCTTTGCTTTGCATAACATCAATCCCTAAGAGCTCTGAAAGACGTAAGCCTGAGGAATACAACAAATCAATAATGGCAGCATCGCGAATGGATTCCAAATCCTTTTTTTCTTCAGCCTCTTTGACTGCCTGATGAACCAGAGAGAGGGCCTGCTCGACTGATAGCGCCTTAGGTAGCGACTTCAAGCGTTTCGGCGCCTTCACATCATCGACTGGATTAGCAACCAAGTTGCTCGTGACCTTGCCAGCACGTGCATCACGCCTAGAATCTTTTTCAGTAAGCCAGTCATACCAGCCGCGCCATGCAGAAAGCGCTCTCGCAATACTCCTTGAGGATTTACCTTTGGAGTGCAAGCGGCCAGCCCAACGACGCACGTGGCCGTTACTCACTTTTAATAATTCAATGGAATCTTCCAAGGAAAAATTTTGGAGATCGCTCAAATCCATGCCATACGCTTTAAGCGTATGCGGCGAGAGTTGACGCAACACATGTAGCTCATGCAAATACTCCTGCATGAGGGGATGTAGTTCAGTCGACTTTAATTTCATAAGCTTGGATACGATCCAAAGCTGCAGCAGTGAGCTCAGCAATCTGGCGCAAATAAAAAGCACCCATATCTGCCGTAAAGCGGGACTCATCCTTGCTGGCTAATAGCAATACAGCAGACGCTTGAGTGGCGCCAATACTCTTGCCCAAAGGAAGGCCAATAGCTACCAAGCTTTGCCATTCAGGATTAATCGTTATCTGAGTTGCTAACAAATCTATGCTTGCTGCTGCCAACTCTTTAGCAGAGCCGCATAGGGGTGTATCAACCCAAGGACCAAAAGCAGAGTTAGGCGATAACAATTGCGCAAACTCTACTTCAAACACTTGTGCCAAGCCTGAGGTAATTGCAGACTCTACATCCGCTTTATTGTTAGCCTTCATTAAACGTAACAACCAAGCAACCAAACTTTGTTGGGTTTTATCGTTACGGCTACCAAAGTGCAGCATCTCGCTTAAGCGACGATTAAGCTCTTGGTTTTGTGTGCGCAATACCGTCATTTGACGCTCTTGCAAAGAGATCGTTCGATCCTCATGCGGATGCTTAATCCGAATCTCATTAAAGAGATCAGCGTAACGCTCAAAGAAGCCTGGGGTTATGCGCAACCACTCAGCAACTAACTCTTCTTGCTCGGCTTGCTTGGGATCGATTGCACTCATGTATTTCTTTCTTAACTTAGTTTTTTACGCAAGAGCTCGTTTACCTGACCAGGATTTGCTTTGCCTTGCGAGGCTTTCATGATCTGACCAACGAGGGCGTTAAACGCCTTCTCTTTGCCTGAGCGGAACTCTTCAACTGACTTCTGGTTGGCCGCTAGCACCTGATCAATGATGGCCTCAATGGCGCCGCTATCACTAATCTGCTTCAACCCCTTGGCATCAATCACTTGATCAACCGTACTGATGGCCTTCCCTGCAATAGCTTCTTCCCAAAGAATCGCAAAAATATCTTTGGCAATCTTATTGGAGATCGTGCCATCTGCTACACGTGTCAATAATGGTGCTAAGTGGTCTGCTTTTAATGGCGCATCGGCTGTAGCAATGCCCGCACGATTTAATGAGGAAGCAAATTCTCCTGCTATTAAATTAGCTGCTGCCTTGGCTAATGGCTTACCTACAATTGCCAGTAATTCTTCAAACACTTTTGCAGTGTCACGATCTTGCGTTAGCAACTGTGCATCGTATGCACTTAAGCCAAATTCACTTTGCCACTGTTCGCGCAATTGAGCGGGCAATGCCGGCATCTTGCTGCGCACATCCGCAATCCAAGCAGCATCGATCACTACGGGCAGCAAATCCGGATCCGGGAAATAGCGATAGTCATTAGCATCTTCTTTGCTACGCATGCTGCGGGTTTCACCGCGATCAGGGTCATATAGCCGCGTTTCCTGAACTACCTTGCCACCATCCTCAATGAGTTCGATTTGACGACGCACCTCGTATTGAATGGCCTCCTCTAAAAAGCGGAAAGAGTTCAAGTTTTTAATTTCGCAACGGGTACCAAACTCGGCCTGACCCTTTGGTCGAACCGAAACGTTCGCATCGCAACGGAAAGAGCCTTCTTGCATATTGCCGTCACACACTCCAAGCCACACCACCAAGCCATGCAAAGCCTTGGCATAAGCAACAGCCTCAGCGGCGCTGCGCATGACTGGCTCGGTCACGATCTCAAGGAGTGGTGTGCCAGCACGGTTCAGATCAATGCCACTAGAGGGCTCGCCATGAGGGCCCGTAAAGCCTTCTTCATGAACTGATTTACCGGCATCCTCTTCCATATGAGCGCGAGTGAGTTCAACCACCTTGACTTCATCGCCTACCAAGATCTCAAGATACCCGCCGACAACCACCGGAATCTCCATCTGGCTGATTTGATAACCCTTCGGTAAATCAGGATAGAAATAGTTTTTGCGCGCAAAGATACTCGCCGGCGAAATCTTCGCATTTACGGCCAAACCAAAACGAATTGCATGCTCAACAGCCTGGCGATTGAGGACGGGCAAAACACCCGGTAGCGCTAAATCCACTGCGCATGCTTGTGTGTTTGGGGCTGCGCCAAAGCGCGTACTTGCGCCACTAAAAATCTTGGACTGGGTCTGTAACTGCGCGTGGGTCTCTAGACCAATAACGATTTCCCATTGCATCATGCCACCTCACTTGCTGGACGCAAATGCCAGTCGGTGGCTTGCTGATATTGATGAGCCACTTGCAACAAGCGCGCTTCAGAAAAATAATTGCCGATGAGCTGCATACCAATCGGTAAGTTGATGCCATTAAATCCACATGGAACACTCATCGCTGGTAAACCTGCCAAGTTTGTTGAAAGCGTATAAATATCCTCTAGATACATTTGCACAGGATCTTTTGATTTCTCGCCCAAACGCCATGCCACATCAGGGGCTACTGGCCCCAGAATGACATCGCATTGATTGAATGCCGCTTGAAAATCTGCCGCAATAATGCGACGAATTTTTTGTGCCTGAAGATAGTAAGCATCGTAGTAACCATGACAAAGAACGTAAGTTCCAATCATGATGCGGCGCTTTACTTCTGCACCAAAACCTTCGGTACGTGACTTGGCATACATATCATTGAGATCGCGATATTCGTTAGCACGATATCCATAACGCACGCCATCAAAGCGACTCAAATTACTTGATGCTTCCGCTGGTGCCAAAACGTAATACACCGGAATAGAGAGTTTGGTTTTTGGCAAACTCACTTCAATTAATGTAGCGCCTAAACTTTCTAAAAGCTTGGCTGCCTCATTAACCGCTGTAGCAACATCGCCAGCTAAACCTTCAGCAAAGAATTCTTTTGGCAAACCAACGCGTAAACCTTCTAATGGTTTTGCGGGATTGGCACCGCCTTCTTTCCAAGGTTGTTTGAGGTATCGACCGTAATCTTCTCCAGAATCGGCCAAAGAAGTCGAGTCACGCGGATCATGCGAAGACATTGCAGATAGCAACAAAGCGCAGTCTTCTGCAGTCTTGCCCATGGGGCCAGCCTGATCGAGCGAAGAGGCATAGGCGATCATCCCGTAGCGCGACACGCGACCATAACTCGGCTTAATACCGGTCAAGCCACAAAATGCCGCTGGTTGACGAATGGAGCCGCCCGTATCTGTGCCAGTAGCAATCGGAGCCAAACCGGCGGCTACAGCTGCGGCTGACCCACCGGATGAGCCTCCTGCTACGTGAGCAGCATTCCAGGGGTTTAATACCGGTCCGAAGGCAGAATTTTCGTTAGAGGAGCCCATCGCAAACTCGTCCATATTGGTTTTGCCCAGACAAACCATGCCGGCACCATGGGGGTTGTTTTCATCGGGCATTCCCAAATTAGCCACCACGGTGGCATCAAAAGGACTCTGATACCCAGCCAAGATTTTGGAGGCAGCCGTTGACTTCCAACCACGCGTTACAAAGACATCTTTGTGCGCAACGGGGATGCCTGTTAACTTTCCAGCTTTGCCGGAGGAAATGAGCTTATCTGCTTTATTTGCTTGCTCTAAGCTTAAGTGAGCATTCACATCAAGATATGCATTCCACTGTTTTCCAGCCTCAATACGGTCTAAAAAGTACTGGGTTAGCTCGGTACTGGATATCTCTTTTGCAGCAAGTGCTTTTGCCATTAGGGCAATAGGGGTGTTGTGCCAACTCATTCGATCACCCTTGGCACTAAGAAATAGCCCTCATGCTGAGCAGGGGCTGATTGCATGTTTTCGGTCCGATGGTCTGACTCAGTAACTTGATCAACACGCATGGGTTGGGCCAAATCCCGCAAAAAAAGGATCGGGTGAGCCAAAGGCTCAAGACCACTTGTATCAACGGCCTGCATTTCCTCAACCAAGGAAAAAATAGCCTGTAATTGAGGCAAAACTGCCTCGGCTTCTGCTTGGTTTAACTCAAGCCTAGATAGGTGCGCAATGCGCTGGACATCATCAAGTTTCATGGGACGAGAGTATCATTCCTATATATTTTCATTAACACTTTCTATTTTCCCACTACATCATGTTTGGTTTTTTCCGCAG
>CAITHY010000021.1 GCA_903892315.1 uncultured beta proteobacterium
AAACTCTTGCTTGAGTGGCTCAATGGTTTCTGGAAACAGTCCACTTAATACGATCAAAACTTCATGAGGGCCACGATTACGCGCAATCGCTTTAGCAAAGGCCACAGAATATCGGCCAATTCCCCGGTAGCGACTTTGGGTTTGAGCACCCTGCAAGTCAATCACAATCCGCATTAGGCTCGATCCTTCTTGGCACTAAATGCAGTTTGCAGTTCTCGATAGAGCTCTTGAGCGCTGGGACTAAGCGCATCCCAGCTAATCGCTAAATCCGGATCGAGGAAGGGCTGATCGCCCAAGGATGGAGCGCCCATTGCACCAGAGCTAATAAGATGCAAAAGACGATGCTGCAGGCCTGGAATGCACTTCAGCAACAGCAACGCGCATCGCTTTAATACTGGTTTTCGCAAAATCCAGACTGATAGTGAAATAGTCGCTTGGCGAAAATAATTTTTCACATCACTACGCAACTCTACATACGTAGCCTTTGCTCTTCGTAGTGGCGCTGTCATGCGCCATGAGCTGCTATTTAACAGCGCAATATATTGAGCCGTTAGTGCATCTACTTGCGTCTGGACGCGCAGGACCTGTTGATCCATTTGCGCTTGGTAGTGATGCGATAGTGTCCTTAAGGTCACTCCAAAATCTTGTTTAAACACGGCATCAAATAAGCTCAATTGCGCCTGGCTGGCACCGCCTTTTTGCGCGACTAAGGCGTAATCAGGACTTGACCCTTGCACTATGTCATAAACGGTTAAATGCTCTTTTTGCAAAATCTGAGGGTCTTCTTGTAAGTACACAATTTTGGCGCGGGCATAACCTGAATAACGTGATAAAAATGCCATGAGATCGGGCGGTAGAGGGCGCTCATGGGTGGGATCGATATAAAAAGAACTGGCGCCAACACTTAAATTTTCTGGGTTTGGCGTCTCTAAAATGAGCAGCCCTGCAGGCTTGAGCACTCGCAGCGCCTCTGTGATCAGTTTTTGTAAATCTGCAAAAGGTAAATGCTCGGCAATGTGAAAACCAGAGACCAAAGTACACGTCTCATTAGGCATCGTCGCTAATACTGACAGGGCATCAGCTAATTGGACTTCAAGACCGCGTGCTCGACACGCATCTAACATTCCCTCATCTAGGTCACACCCGCTAGCGCGGATGCCCTGCTCCCCGAGTAACTCAAGCCACTCTCCTCGACCGCACCCTAAATCTAACGCCACCGGTTGTGCATCGAGCTTTAAGAGCGCCTGTAAAAAAGGGAGGTAGGCTCGCAAACGAGTCTTAATCAATTCCCGTGAGCCTCGTAACTCACTTTCAAAGGTCGCATAAAACGCATCAATCATGATGTGATCCTCAAGGTTGGCGCCATCCAATTGGTACCGACAAACGTTGGCCGGTCGCTATTGATGACCGTAAACACCAATGCTAGATCGCGCCATTCGTAACTGTGTGCAGTATGCGAATGGGAGGCATGCAGCGCAATAGTCACTGAATAACTACCCTCACCTAAGTTGGCAAGAAAATCAAAGTGATAAGACAAAGATCTGCCTTGAGTAACTGCAACAAGGGCCTTATCTAAGTAGTAAGAATTCGTGCCAAAGACGCACTGGCCGTGGCGATCCTTAATTTGATAACCCACCACAAGCTCGGGCAAATCCTGTAAAGCAGTAATCTCAACCTCTAAAGAAACGGGTTGGCCTACTGTCACGGTCTCAGTGGTACTGCCGCCCTCATCAAGTAAACATACTCTCGTGATCTGCGCCTCTCGAGAGCCAGAAATCGTTTGGACTTTATCGCCTACTTGGTGCTGCTCAATAAGTGAATCTTCTTTTGCTGCAATCAACGCATTGTAGTAATCAAGCACCACTTCTGGCACCCCCTGCATTTGTATTGCACCGCCATGCAACAAAATCGCTCGATCACAAATCGAGAGCACAGATGCCTTGTCATGAGAGACCAACAATAAGGTAGTGCCTTGCGCTCTGAGCTCACGAATACGCTCAAAACTCTTGTGTTGAAAGTAGGCATCCCCTACTGAAAGCGCCTCATCTACAATCAAAATATCTGGACGCTTTGCTGTAGCTACACTAAAGGCTAAGCGCACTTGCATTCCACTGGAATACACGCGCACCGGCTTATCAATGTAGTGACCAATTTCTGCAAATGCTTCAATTTGCGGCATTAACTCATTGATTTCATGCGTTTGCAATCCAAGCAATTGTCCTGCCATGATGATATTTTGACGACCAGTAAAATCGGGATGAAAACCCATCCCCAATTCCAAAAGCGCTGCTACAGATCCATTTAACTGCACCCCTCCTTCAGAAGGGCGCAAAGTTCCCACAATCATCTTTAGTAAGGTGCTTTTCCCCGAGCCGTTCATCCCCACAAGGGCAACGGCTTCGCCTGGCTGAACCTCAAAATTTATTCCGCGCAAAATCCAATTGGTTGAATGGCGCTTGACTGAGCGAGGATCGAGCCACTCCAAAAGGCGAGACCAACGCCCGGGATATTGGCGGTAAGATTTCCCTAATTGATGTACCTGAATTTGTCCCATTACAGTTCATCCACCATTTCTTCAGAGCGACGCAGATACAACCTTAAGGCCAGTACATTTAAGACTAGAGCGCACAACAAGGGATATAAAAGACTGTGCCAGTCAGGCATCTGAGCGTGAACAAAGATCGCTTGATATGCCTTGACAATCGGAGTCATTGGGTTCATTTCAAGATAGCGCTGTACTTGTTCAGAGAGCAGGTTAATGTTGTACAAAATCGGGGTTAGCCAAAACCAAAACTGCAAAAAGATATTAAAAAATTGGCCAATATCTCGAAAAAAAACATTGAGAACACCCAAAATTAATCCTAGCCCTACCGCTAAAGCAATTTGCAATAAGAGTACTGGGAAAAATGCGAGCAGTGGTCCACCAGCTAGATGTCCATCCCATAGTAAAAATAGTAAAAATAGAGAAAAAACAATTGCAAAATTGACCAAGCAGTTACAAAGAGCAATGACTGGCAAACAAATTTTGGGGAAACTGGCTTTTTTTAATAGATTGGCATTTTCTAGAAATAGATTTTGATTTCGCATCAATATTTCAGAAAACAAGCCCCAAGGTAATAAGCCCGACATCAAGAAAATACTATAGGCAAATGGCGATTCAATTCCAGGCATCCTCGCTTGCATCACGCGCGAAAAAATCAAGGTGTAAATCAAAATCATGGCCAGTGGATTCAGTACCGTCCACAGTACTCCAAGCAAGGAATTTTGATAGCGCACCTGAAACTCTCGCGCCACCGTGCTAGCAACAAAACCACGATAGCGCCACAAGCTACGCAGTAAATTGATATGCTTTGCTGCAACGAACCGCCTCATAAAAATAGCCCATACTTTTGAGCAGTTAAATGACTTTGGAGGCTTGGCATGTACGTAAGCGAAACTTTATCGATGAAAAGCCAATTGTAAAGGGCATCCGTAAACTATCTGCCTGATTTTGGATGCTACACATATAGTCCACCACAAATGCGTGCTGGTCAAAAAAACGGATTAATGACACCCGATTTAATCTCATCAACTAGTCAGTTAGATATCTTGTTTGCCGCCCTCCTGCGTTTAAAGCCCCACCAGAATGTGCTAGAGTCCGTGAGATACCCCATTCATAAAGAGCTAGAGTTAATGTCCTCACTTGCTAATTCCTTCGCCCGCCTAAAGAAAAAATTGCAGGGGGCTTCTAATACTCCCTCGTCAAGCCAAATGCCGTCATTTACCAGGCCAGTGAGTCAACTCATTGGTGCTAACCAGTTTTTTGAAGATAGCTTTAAGAACTGGGCGTGTAAGGAGCTTGGTTGGCAATTTGGATTTAATCGCAAGCTTTGGGAGTACGCCTTCATTCTTAACGC
>CAITHY010000022.1 GCA_903892315.1 uncultured beta proteobacterium
ATCCGAATTTGGACTTATTGACCAAAAGTTAAATAATGGTACATTGTTGAACAATTGGTAGATAAGACTCTATTCGTACAAACCCCAAGGAGATCAAATGGAATTAAATGGCGAGCAACTCATATCCGCTCCAATCCCTGATGTGTGGAAGGGTTTGAACGATATTGACGTGTTAGCCAAGTCCATTCCTGGTTGCGAGGAGATTAGCCGTATCTCCCCAGAAGAGATTCATGCCAAGGTAATGTTCAAGATTGGGCCTGTTAGAGCCCGTTTTGCCGGTAAATTGCTCTTAAGCGACATCATTCCGGACCAGTCCTGCTCTATGGCCTTTGAAGGGTCTGGCGGAGCGGCTGGTTTTGCCAAAGGTAAGTCACGAGTGGAGCTCAAGCAGGCTGATGGCGGCACTTTGGTTTCGTATACGACCGAAGCCTCGATAGGCGGCAAGTTAGGTCAAATTGGCGGTCGCTTAATTAGCGCATCGGCAAAAAAGATTGCAGACGATTTTTTTCAGAAGTTTGCGAAGGAATTAGGCGGGGAGACAGTGGCGTTGGAGTCAGACGCTAGTGGTAAATAAAAAAGCAGTAAAAAAATGAATGAAAAAGTAGCGCAAAAAATAAAAAGCTAAAAAGCTAAAAAGCTAAAAAGCTAAATACATTGGTGGTGGAGGAGACTTAATGAAATCTGCGGCATTCGATTATGTAAAGCCCAAGGCATTACAAGAGGCTCTGTCTTTGCTTGAGCAGGGCGGCGATGATGCGCAATTAATTGCGGGCGGACAAACTTTATTAGCTACTTTAAATATGCGTTTGTCAGAGCCAACGGTGTTGATTGATATTACTGATATCGCTGAACTTAAAGGTATTTCAGTGGTTGGTGATAGTTTGCGTATTGGCGCTCTAGTGACCCATACCGAAATTGAAGATTCAGAATTAGTCGCAATACATGCCCCACTTTTAAAAGCTGCCGCTCCACATATTGCTCATCGTGCCATTCGTAATCTCGGTACTTGGGGAGGCTCACTGGCATACGGCGACCCAGCTGCTGAATGGCCTGCGTGTAGTTTGACTTTGCGCGCCACCATGGTAATTCATGGTCCAGCAGGTGAGCGTCGAATTTCTGCAAATGATTTTTTTATTGACTTGTATACCACCTCTTTAGAGCCCGATGAAATTTTGGTTGCTACAGAGATTCCATTGGCTAGCAAGCAAGAGGTTTTTTATTTTCATGAGCTGGCTAGACGACATGGCGACTATGCGGTTGCGGGTCTGGCTGCAATCGCACAAAAGCAAGGCGATGTTTTAACGGAATGTGCTTTTACATTCTTCTCAGTTGGTGCTACGCCAGTAATGGCAAACAAGGCGCAGAATTTAGTCAATGGTCAAAAGCTCAACGATGAATTAATTGCTAAAGCTGCAGCTGAAGCACGTAATGAAATCGAGGCAATTGCAGACATTACAAATAGCGCGGAAGCGAAACAGCATTTAATTGGTGTATTACTTGAGCGTGGACTCAAGCACATGATTGCTTAACGCTTAAGTAGCAAGCATTGGCAAAAGAATTCGGAGATCAAAATGAGTTTGAAGAAAAAAATTTCAATGACTGTGAATGGTCGACTCGTCAACGCAGAGATTGAGCCACGCAGACATCTGGTGGATTTTTTGCGTGAAGACTTGCATTTAAAAGGCCCTCACTTGGGTTGTGAGCAGGGGGCGTGCGGGGCCTGTACCGTCAAGGTGGACGGGCAAATCATTCGTGGATGCCTATTTCTGGCGGTTCAGGCAGATGGCAGCGTGGTCGAGACAGTGGAGGGCCTGACTAAAAACGGCGTCTTGGCAGATCTACAAGAATCTTTTATGCGCCACAACGCGATGCAGTGTGGCTTCTGCTCCTCTGGCATGTTGTTGGCTGCGGCGGAGTTAATTGAGAAGCAACCAAAAGCAAGTCGCGAACAAGTGCGGGAATGGATCTCTGGTAACTACTGTCGTTGCACTGGTTACCATTCCATTGTCGATGCGATTGTTGATGTATTAGATGCCCGCGCTAAGGGTTTAAAAATTAAACCTGTCCTTGCTAACGTCTAAGGTACTGAGGAAAACGCATTATGAATAAGCCAAGTGATTTAAAGGGGATGGTGCTAGACCCTGTAACAAACGATCAGCGATACATTGGTCATAGCGAGCCAAGACATGGGGCTCGTCGTCTGCTTGAAGGTCAGGGCACTTATATTGACGATATTCAATTGCCTCGTATGGCTCACGTGGTGTTCTGGCGCTCCCCAGTAGCGCACATGAAAATCGGCAAAATTCATACAGAGCATGCTAGCAAGATGCCTGGAGTACTTGCAGTAGTTGATGGCCTGCAAATGGCAAAAATTTGTAAGCCTTGGGTAGCCACTTTAGGTCACTTAGCTGGCATGAAATCCGCCCCGCAACACGCATTAGCCATTGACCGTGCTTGCTGGCAGGGTGAGCCGGTGGTAGCGGTGGTTGCAGAAACAAGAGCTCAGGCAGAAGATGCTCTGCAGCATATCGACGTTGAGTGGGAGGAGTTGCCAGCAGTAGTTTCCATGGAAACCGCGCTTGATACAGATACGCCAGTGATTCATCCGGATCTTGGTGATAACTTATGCTTTACCCGCAGCCTGGATGTTGGCAATGTGGATGAGGTATTTGCAACAGCTGACGTAGTTGCAGAAGCCACCTTTGGATTTGGTCGGCATACCGGGGTAACGCTCGAGCCGCGCTGTCAAATTGCAGATTACAACCCAGGTGATCGCCGCCTCACTGTGTACCATTCGCAGCAAGCACCACACATGATGCAAGATTTATATTGCCGTCAGTTTGGGTTTTCCGAATCAGACGTGCATGTCATTTGCAAAGATGTAGGTGGATCTTTTGGTATTAAGGTTCACGCCTATCCAGATGACTTCGCTACCGTAGGGCTGTCAATGATGCTTGAGCGTCCTGTGAAGTTTGTTGCAGATCGTCTTGAATCATTTACCAGTGATATTCATGCGCGTGAGCATCGCATTAAAGGCCGCATTGCCGCCAATAAAGCAGGCGATATCTTGGCTTTTGAGATTGATGATCTGACTGCAATTGGTCCTTATTCCATGTTCCCTAGAACTAGTGCCATTGAAGGTAATCAGGTGGTGAACTTGGTTGGCGGTCCTTATAAGCATCAAAACTATCGCGCTAAGTTGAATGTAGTATTTCAGAATAAAACCCCAACTTGTCAGTATCGTGGTGTAGGTCATCCGATTGCTTGTGCTGTGACTGAAGGCTTGGTAGATTTGGCTGCACAAAAATTACAAATGGATCCGCTGGAGTTCCGTAAACGTAACGTCATTCCAGATGATGCTTATCCTTGCTCCGGGATATCCGGAATCAAGTTAGAAGTTCTCTCCCATGAGCAATGCTTGCGAACCATCGAAAAGATGATGGATTATTCCGCATTGCGTAAAGAGCAGGCTGAGTTGCGCAAAAAAGGGATCTATCGCGGCATTGGGTTTGCGACATTAATTGAGCTAACCAATCCAAGTCCTGCGTTCTATGGCGTGGGTGGTGCACGCATTGCCTCTCAGGATGGTGCCACGGTTCGTATGGATCCTAGCGGTGTGGTTTCGGTCCTGATTGGTGTTGGTGAACAAGGCCAAGGCACTGAAGGTATCTATACCCAAATTGCGGCTGATGCTGTCGGTGTTTCAATCGATCAAGTGCGCGTTATTACTGGTGATACTGATGTCACTCCTTACGGCGGTGGCACGTGGGCTTCGCGCGGGGCTGGTGTCGGTGGTGAAGCCGTTCTCTTGGCTTCTCAAGCCCTGCAAGAAAATATTATTAAACTTGCGGGCGCAATTTTGAATCGACCAGTTACAGAATTAACTGCACGTCGCGGTTATATCTTGGACAAAACGACTGGCGAGCAATTATTGCCATTTAGTGAGGTAGGTAGAGTAGGTTATTTCCGCACTGATACTTTGCCAGCTGGATTTTCTGCAGATCTTATGGTGACACGCCACTACACTCAAAAAGAATATCCCTTCATCTTTACGAATGGGGTCCAAGCATCTTACGTTGAGGTTGATCCTGATACAGGCTTTGTAAAGTTATTGAAGCATTGGGCGGTAGAAGACTGTGGACGCGTGATCAATCCGATGTTGGTTAATGAACAAGTGCGCGGTGCAATCGTTCAGGGTATTGGTGGCGTTCTATTCGAAGAGTGTCTCTATGATGAAAGCGGATTGTTGCGCAATGGCAGCATGGCAGATTACTTGGTGCCGATGGCCAATGAAATGCCAGATATTGAGGTGGCTCACGTAGAGACGCCTACCCAATCCTCAAAATTAGGCGCCAAGGGGGCGGGTGAGGCTGGTACCGCTGGAGCCCCAGGCGCAGTTCAAAATGCGATCAATGATGCCCTTGCGCCATTGAATGCAGCAGTCTTTGATCAGCCCATCACCTGTGAAAAGATCTTGCGGGCTCTCAAGAAAATCTAGCTTTGAATAGATTCTGGTCGCCCCTGGTGCATAGGCTTCAGGGGTGGTTCAGCACATCCTGTAACATCAAGTTTTGGGGCCCATAAGGTAGTGGAAAGCCCCGTTAGTCAATTTGATACGGTAAATAATATGTCCACATTAAAAGGTAAAACAGCCCTAGTTACTGGCTCCACTAGTGGTATAGGCTTGGGAATGGCTATTGCACTAGCCAAACAAGGCGTCAACATCATGGTTAACGGTTTTGGCGAGAAAGATGAAGCCATTGCCCAAATTAAAGCCTGTGGAGTAGAGGTTGATTACCATGGCGCAGACATGAGCAAGCCTGCTGAGATTGAGGATCTGATTAAGCAAACCGAAAAGCGTTTTGGTTCACTTGATATCTTAATCAACAATGCGGGTATTCAATACACCGCAAACATTGAAGAGTTCCCAACAGACAAATGGGATGCCATCATTGCCATTAATTTAAGTTCGGCATTTCATACAACGCACCATGCCCTACCTGGTATGAAAAAACGCAACTGGGGCCGCATTATCAATATCGCCTCCGTGCATGGTTTAGTAGCTTCTACCCAGAAAGCGGCTTATGTTGCCGCTAAGCATGGCATTGTGGGCCTCACTAAAGTTACTGCGCTAGAAAATGCACGCACTGGTATTACCTGTAATGCAATTTGCCCGGGCTGGGTTTTAACTCCGCTAGTTCAGAAGCAGGTAGATGCTCGCGCAGAACGTGAAGGTATTTCCAATGAAGCGGCAAAGACCGCTTTGGTATCGGAGAAGCAGCCATCTGGAGAATTTGTGAGTCCAGAGCAATTGGCAGCCTTAGCTGTATTTCTCTGTGGGCCAGATGCCTCTGAAGTTCGTGGGGTGGCTTGGAATATGGATGGCGGTTGGACGGCCCAATAAGAGCCAAGCCTCTATTTTTATTAAGAATTCTGGATTTTGCAGTTCACATACAAAATTATCAGAATCGTTTATAGTTAGACCCATTATTACTCATAGGAGATCCCTTCATGGCATCAATCTTGACCTCTTTAGGACGTACCGTTTTTGCGGGTTTTGTCCTTCTCGCTCTGATAATTTTGGCTTTAGGCGGCAACTTTAGTTCTGCTGAACTGCCATTTGTTTTCCGTTGGTTACACGTGATGTTTGGTGTGATGTGGATTGGTTTGCTCTGGTACTTTAACTTTGTGCAAATTCCTTCAATGCCAAAGATTCCTGATGAGCAAAAGCCAGCAATTGGCAAAGTGATTGCTCCAGCAGCGTTGTTCTGGTTCCGTTATGCAGCTTTGTTTACTGTACTAACTGGTTTGATTGTTGCCGCTTTAAATGGTTACCTGCATCAAGCCTTCACGTTACAAGCCCCATTCCGTGCAATCGGTTTGGGTATGTGGATTGCTTTAGTAATGGCCTTCAACGTTTGGTTCATTATTTGGCCAAATCAAAAGCGCGCTCTTGGTATCGTGACTGTTGAAGCTGATGTGAAAGCAAAATCTGCTCGCGTGGCAATGTTGACATCCCGTTTGAACACATTGCTATCTGTACCAATGTTGTTCTTAATGGTTGCTCAATCACACAACACTACTTGGTTCGTGATCGTTTCTTAATCACCACCAGCTACATCAAGAAAAGGCCCGCAATGCGGGCCTTTTTGTTTGATCCATCAAATGAATCTGGGGTGGGGTTATGCCAGAATAGCCGGCAACTCCTTGGTGAGGGCGCCACGTTGTGCAGTGGCGGCTCCCATTAATACAAAGCCCAATAACTTGCCATCAGCAGATTCAAAACGAGACTCCAGACCACCTTCAACAGGTGTTGTAGTCCACTTACCTTCGGCGCCTTTAGCAGGCGGAGAGACGATAGTGGCTAATGCGGGGGTTTTGACCATCACCGGCATGGCAGGGTAGGTAAGTGCAGTGGCTTGCCCAGTTAAGGTGGGTGCTAAAGCTCTTGCTGCTTGCATGATCGGCATGACGTAAGGTAAAACTAAACCGTCGACCTCTGCGCAATCTCCAATGGCAAAGATGTTTTTAATATTGGTTTCGAGCTCGCGGTTTACCTGAATGCCGGTTCCCGTGCTAATGCCACTTGCTTTAGCTAATTCAATTCTGGGCTTTAGACCAACAGCTGATAAAAATACGTCGCAAGAGATTGTGTTGCCATTAGCTAATGTGACCTGCAAAGAGTTTTCGTGACGATCAATCGCTTGCACCGTTGTAGAAAGGTGCCAACGCACACCGGCTGCACTCAGTTTCCCCTGGAGCTCTAGAGCTGCAGCTTCGGGCAAGAGGCGACCCAGGGCCTGTGGAGCTAGGTCAATCACATCTACCTCATAACCACCCAGCACAAGATCATTGGCAAATTCACAGCCAATGAGGCCTGCACCCAGAATAGCAATCTTCTTTTTTCCAGTGATTACATTGCGAAAGCGTGCATAGTCTTCTAAATCATTTACTGTGATGACTTCGTTCGCAGCATTTCCTTGAAGTGGGAGGCGAATTTGATCGGCACCCAATGCCATTACCAGTTTTCCATAAGGCACTTCGCCTTTACTGGTTTGAATGGTTTGTGCGCTAGGATGAATTGATCTGACATCGCACTCACCTAATACTGTCATCTCCAATTGCGTTGCCATGCCATCCGCTGGCGTAGAGATTAATTGCGCCGCTTCTTTCTTGCTCGCAAGAGCGGTGGAAAGCATGGGCTTTGAATAAAAATAACCAGGCTCACGGGTTACCAGCGTAATTGGAACTGCTTTATCCAATTTTCGGATTTCACGGATAACGGTGTAGCCAGCCAAGCCGCTGCCAATGATGACAATTGCGGATTGGGATTGGGGGGTGGTTTGATCCAAAGCTGGGCTCTCCAAATAAGGAATGAGTAAATAAAGGGTAATGGAATGCTGAAGTTGTCTTAGCTTACTTGAACCATCTCAAAGTCTGCCTTTGCAACACCGCAATCAGGGCATTCCCAATCTTCTGGGACATCAGCCCAAAGTGTTCCAGCCGGAATACCATCTTCTGGGATCCCTTTTGCTTCGTCGTAAATATAGCCACATACGATACATTGGTAAGTTTTCATTTTGATTCCTTAAATAGTCTGTTGATTTTAAATTTAATTTCTAATTCTTTCTGGGCCAGTCTTATTGGGCTGCAAAAACCTTCGCTTTTTCCAAAGCTTGCTTGTAATGGTTTGCATGACGCTCTTCAACGTTAGCTAAAGCAGCAAAGCGTTTTGCTGCTTTAGCCAATACCGCCTGAAACTGCTCCGCATGCTCTTTGGATTCTGCAATTTGCTCATCGATTTCTTGAATGGCTGCAGCATTACCTTCTTCTACTGCCGTTTTCCGAAAGGATGGATACATTTCAGTGTATTCATAGGTTTCACCTTCAATAGCAATCTCTAAGGCTCTTGCTGGAGTAACAGTGCCAGCAGGGTAGAGCAAGTCTAAGTGGCCAAAAGCGTGCATCACTTCTTGGTCAGCGGTAGCTTCAAAGATCTTTGCGGTTTCTTCATCGCCTGCAGCACGGGCTAATTTGGCAAAGTAACGATACTTAATGTGAGCCATGGATTCACCAGCAAAGGCGGACTCTAAGTTTTGGATAGTGTTGATTTCTGGGCGTGCCATTTTGATTCCTTTTAAATTACCTACAGTTTGTTGAGTCTTCTTTGTTGCTTTCTCAACCATGAATGCAGTGTGCGCCTTATTTATTGATCAGTCCAATCAATCATTATGATAGTATTAATCTAATTATTCGATAATGGAGTGAAAATGGCCTATTTACCGTCTTTAAGGCAGTTAGGGTATTTCGTTGCATTGGCTAAAGAGCTCAATTTCACGCGCGCAGCCCAAGCCTGTTTTGTCGGTCAGTCGACCTTAAGTGCCGGCCTCAAGGAGTTGGAAGAGGCATTGGGAATACATTTGGTAGAGCGTGATCGGCAGAATGTATCCATCACTCCAATGGGATTAGAGGTTCTAGAGCGTGCCAAGCTCATTTTGGCAGCATCTGAAGATTTAGTGGAGTATGCGGGCGCAACTGGCAAACCCATGACTGCCACAATTCGTTTGGGCGTCATACCAACGATCGCACCATTTCTATTGCCAACAGTGCTTCCGGAAATACGCAGGCGTTTTCCAGAACTCAAAATCACACTCAGAGAAGATCTCACTGCCAATCTACTTTCCAGATTAGCTGAACATAAATTGGATTTTGCTTTGATAGCGCTTCCATATGATGTAGAAAGTCTACTTGTTCAAGAATTATTTGACGATCATTTTTGGTTGGTTGCAAAAGAAGGTGACCCGGCCCTGAAGGGAAAAGAAGTGACCTTGCCTGCCAAGATGGCTGAGCGACTCTTATTGCTAGAGGAGGGGCATTGTCTGCGAGAGCATAGCTTGCAAGCATGCAAGCGCACCGACATTCGTAAAGCTGAAGGGATGGAGGCCACTAGTTTGCTGACATTATTGCAAATGGTGGAGTCTGGACTTGGGATTGCTCTACTTCCTGGGATGGCGGTCAAAAGTAGTCTATTAAATAACTCTGAGTTAGTAGCAAAAGAGTTGGCCTCACCAGCACCCAAGAGGGTCATTGCCTTGGTTGCGCGTCCCTCTACCGCACATACTCAAGAATTTAACGCGCTAGCAGATTGCATCCGCGAACAATTTGGGTCGGCATAATCGCATGCTCAGCAAAATTTATCAATTCTTGTTACAGTCAATCCTCTTTTTACTTACTTAAAAGGCAGCAAATGTCAGGCAAAGAAATTATGTTCACTCCGGTAAATCTCGGGGCACTTCATTTAAAAAACCGTTTAGTCATGGCGCCACTTACTAGAATGCGTGCGGTAGATGGTGATGTGCCTAATCCGTTAGCGAAAACATATTACGCACAACGTGCAAGTGCCGGACTCATTATTACTGAAGCAACACAGATTTCTCCGCTGGGTAAGGGCTACCCAGCGACGCCTGGAATTTATTCAGCGCAACAAACTGCTGCATGGAAAGAGATTGTTGAGGCGGTCCATGCCAAGGGCGGTGCGATTGTTGCGCAGTTGTGGCACGTTGGGCGTATCTCCCATTCTTCCTTACATCCAGAGCAAGGTGTGCCTGAGGCGCCCTCCGCCATTGCAGCGGCTGGCCAAACCTATGGCGCAGATTGGAAGTTGCATGACTATGAAACTCCAACAGTGATGAGTTTGGAGGATATCGCTCGCTTGCTCAAAGAGTTCGAGGCGGCGGCACAAAATGCAAAAGCTGCAGGCTTTGATGGTATTGAGATTCACTCAGCTAACGGCTACTTGTTGGATCAGTTCTTGCAAGATAAGACCAATCAGCGTACAGATGAATATGGCGGCTCTATTGAAAATCGCTTGCGCTTATTAGGTCAAGTTATCGAAGCTGTCAGCAAAGTATTCTCAAGCGATAAAGTAGGAGTTCGTCTTTCACCATACGGTACTTTCAACGATATGGGGGATAGCAATCCAGTAGCGTTGTTCACTGCCGCAATTGAGAAGCTCAATGGCTATCACTTGGCTTATGTGCATATGATTGAGCCACGTTCAACTAGCGCTGGTGGCGGGGATCAAGTCTTGGAAGATGCTCCGATTACTTCAGAGATGTTCCGTGCTGCTTACCAAGGAAAATTCATCACTGCCGGCGGCTATGATCAGGCTATGGGTGAGAAGGTGTTAGAGGATGGTTTGGCTGATGCAGTTGCTTACGGCCGCCTCTATATTTCCAATCCAGATTTAGCGGAGAGATTCCAGCAGGGTGCCACATTAAATCCATATAACCGCGCTACTTTTTATGGTGGCGAAGAAGTGGGTTATACAGACTACCCAACTCTGTAATAGAAACCCCAAATTCTGGGGTGGTTACTAATGAATCCCGCTCTTAATAAAGCGGGATTATTTTTTGTCTTCGGGGTCTTTTAAAAGATCGTAATGATTGGCTACGAGCAACATAGCAAGTGATGCGCAACCCATGGCAAAAAATTGCCATTGATGCAACATCGCGGTGCCCACGACAGTCATCAAGACTGTCCAGCCGATTGCCATCTTGGCTTTTTTAGAGAGAGGTTTCATTTTAGACATCAACTTTGTTCAACATACGACGAAGTGTATCGTCCTTTACGATGTAATGTTGCCACAAGCCTGCTAAAGCATGAATCCCAATCAAAAAGTAGAGTGCGTTTCCTAAAAATTCATGGATCCCTTCCGCAACTTTTTTCATCTCTGGATTGGGGGTAATTAGCTGAGGCCACACCAAGCCAAAAAAGTGGATTTCTTTACCGCCATACTGGAAATACAAGATGCCAAAGATGGGTGATATCAAGAGCAGGGCATATAGCAGCCAATGCATCGCCTTGGCTAATGAAATGAATGCTGTTTTTGGGTTTGTGGGCTCGGGAACGCCATAAGTTAAACGAATTATCAAGCGAAGAGCTATGGCTATAAAAATGAGCTGACCAATAACCCCATGGACCGTTTTACACAACTCACGAAGTTCGCTTCCCTTGGGAAATTGTCCTTTGAGCTCAATCACTGCAAATGCAGCAATAAGCAGGAAGAAAACAAACCAATGGAAGAATATGGATGCAGGGTGGTATTTAGTTTTTGGCATTACATTTGGATGTTAAGTGAATTCATCGCAAATGATAATGAATCTCATTAACATTTTTAATGTCAGGGACTTTGCCCTTTAGGGCGTTAATTCAGACTCAGTTATTGAGTCTCACTTTCGCACTGAGCTCATTTGCTGGGCCACGCTTGTCTATTTGCGAGAGTCTAAGAGCTTCAACTTCGAAATCTAGCTGCCCAGGATGGAATTCCTCGTCATTCTGAAGGTGGATGACGTAAGTCCACACTAGTTCACGACCCCGATTTTTAAAAACATCTACTACACGTTTCATCTAGACCGCCTTTAGGGTGAAGCTTATTGATTGCTGATAGAAGGGCTGGCGATTTTCATCTGTTGGATGAGGTTGTTTTTTAGTGCTAGTAAGTTTCTCGCTTCAATGCGGATGACCCCGCCTCTTGGACTATCAATGTCCGCAATCAAAAAGAAAGATATTGAGATGACAAACGGGAAGATCATGAATAGGCCGATGTTCTTCTCAAAATTGCGTGCGCCAAATCCAACCAAGAGATTGGCGCAAATCGCGATTGCTGCCATCAACGCCCAAGCGGTAAGGGGGATGCGATTCCACCAAGCTGCCTGAACATAGCCTTGAGAATTCAAAACATCATTCATGCCGGAGGCAACTAATGCAATAGCAGCAGTGTGTTGCGTGCGAACGGTTGGCAGAATCTCATTCCAGAGGGCAGTTTGCAGCTGATCTGTTTTATTGCGAATATCTTCAATCTTTTCTGGGCTCTGTCTTGAGTAAAACAAAATACGTTGATCTGCATATTGAAGTAAAAGCTCCTTGGTAGCGGCAGCTGCTTTTGGCGGCAGGAGATCAGTTCTTAAGAATTCAGTACCAATGGCATTTGCCTCTCCTTCTTCAAGGATCTCGCGCTGATCATGCCGATTAATCGCCATTGAGAAGGTAAAGCCAATAATTAAGGCTAGCAAGGTTAAGGTTGCTGTTTGAATAATGCCAAGATCTGCGGATGTCTCAGTATCTTTTGTGCGGTAGCGACTCAGGGCGGCATATCCAAACCAAACACAGAAGGCAAATACTAGAAGTGAGACGACAAAGACAGCAAGAGGGTAGTTGAGAATGGGAAAAATTTAAAAGGTTCCTGGATACAAAATATCTTTAGTCACATTCTGAATATCGCGATGGCCTGTGAATGCCATGGTGATATCCAACTCATTGTGAATTAACTCTAAACATTTGGTTACACCAGCCTCACCCATGGCGCCTAAGCCATACAGGAAAGGGCGACCAATCATCGTGCCACGTGCGCCTAAGGCCCAGGCTTTTAAAACATCTTGACCTGAGCGAATGCCGCCATCCATCCATACTTCAATATCTTTACCAACAGCCTCCACAATTCCAGGCAAGGCCTGAATGCTGGAGACAGCGCCATCTAATTGACGACCGCCATGATTGGAAACAATTAAAGCATCCGCGCCAGAGTTTGCTGCCAAGCGTGCATCGCCTTCATCTAAGATGCCTTTAATGATCAGCTTTCCACCCCAGAGTTTTTTAATCCATTCCACGTCACCCCAATTGAGACCTGGATCAAATTGCTCTGCGGTCCAGGAAGACAGTGAGGACATATTGCCCACGCCAGTAGCGTGACCAACGATATTGCGGAAAGTCCTGCGTGGCGTCATCGCCATGCCCAAGCACCAGCGTGGCTTGGTTGCCATATTGATCATATTAGCAATGGTCAATTTGGGTGGAGCAGATAAACCATTTTTTAAATCTTTATGACGTTGACCTAAGATCTGCAGATCTAAAGTCAACACTAGCGCAGAACATTTGGCTGCTTTAGCTCGCTCAATCAAGCGCTCAATAAAGCCGCGATCTTTCATGACATAGAGTTGAAACCAAAATGGTTTTGTAGTGCGCTCTGCCACGTCTTCAATTGAGCAGATGCTCATAGTCGATAAACAGAATGGCACACCAAACTTTTCAGCGGCCTTGGCTGCCAGAATTTCACCGTCGGCATGTTGCATTCCAGTAAGGCCTGTGGGCGCGAGTGCCACCGGCATGGCGACTTCTTGATCAATCATAGTTGTCTTAGTGGTGCGGTTGGTCATATTGACCGCCACACGCTGACGCAATTTAATCTTTTGAAAATCGGATTCATTAGCGCGGTATGTTGACTCGGTCCATGATCCTGAGTCGGCATAGTCATAGAACATTTTGGGGGTGCGCTTTTGATGGAGGACTCGCAAGTCTTCTATATTGGTAATGATTGCCACAATGTATCCTTCTGTTTAATGCTATTTTGTTGAAGCAAATGCTTAATTTAAGCTCTATCTTAGCAATACCGGGGATTTGTTTCTACAATGCTAGGGTATCCCTTGCTTGAGGGCCTCCAATGACTACTTCCCCAATAAGCCCCTGAATGCACCAGCTGAATTTCGCCACAATCGCCTACCTGCTCACCGCTACCGCTTTATGGGCAGGTAATGCAATTGCTGGGCGATTATTGGTAGGAAGCATCTCCCCCATCACCTTAAGTGCAGTCCGTTGGGGATTGGCTGCCGTGCTTTTGCTTCCCTTGGGTTGGCGTGTATTTATGTCGGGAAGCGCCTTGTGGCAAAACAAGAAGCGTTTCCTGCTTTTGGGTTTATTCGGAGTAGGCAGCTACAACGTACTGTTATATCTTGCTCTTCAAACATCCACAGCCATTAACGTCACTCTGATCGGCGCCAGTATGCCCATCTGGATGTTATTCATTGGTGCAGTGTTTTATCGGGTAAAGCCCAGCATCTTGCAGATGATTGGCGCAGTCGTGAGTTTGCTGGGGGTTGGTATTGTCCTTACCCGTGGAGATCTGGCGGCCTTGCTGTCTATGCAAATGGTAGTGGGCGATCTTTTAATCATGCTGGCCACTATCTTGTGGGCGTTTTATAGTTGGATGTTAAGCCGTCCGGGATCCAGTACAGAGCGTCAATGGCCATGGGCTGAATTTTTAATGGCACAAGTAACAGTCGGCCTATTGTGGACAGGATTTTTTGATGGTTTTGAAATCGCAGCTGGTCATGCTTTTCTGGATCTGAATTGGTGGACCGCCTCTTTAATTCTCTTTGTGGCAATTGGACCATCCTTAATTGCCTATCGCTGCTGGGGTCTAGGGGTCAACGGAGCAGGACCTACAGTTGCCGCCTTTTTTGCTAATTTCATCCCCTTGTTTACTGCGCTTTTATCGGCTGCCATACTGGGTGAGCCTCCCCAACTGTTTCATGGACTCGCCTTTGCGCTGATAGTAGTGGGTATTGTGGTCTCCTCTAAAAGAGCAGGGTAAGCCTAGCAAAACGGGCAAAAATGCCCTTTTCAGCAGGGTTTTGGGTTTCCAGTCCCCAAGAGGGCCTTAAATCAGTATCATTTAGGGCTAACCACAGAAATCCCTAGGAAATTACTATGCCAGGCTTACTTCCCAATGTTGATCCAGACGGTTTATTAGAGTTCTCGGTTGTGTATACCGACCGCTCTTTAAATCACATGTCTGAAGAGTTCAAGCGCGTGATGGTGGATATTTCTAGCGTCCTTAAAGATGCTTATAACGCTAGTTCTGCAGTCATCGTTCCCGGTAGTGGAACTTTTGGTATGGAAGCAGTAGCTCGCCAATTTGCCAACAATGAAAAATGCTTAGTCTTGCGTAACGGTTGGTTTAGCTATCGCTGGACACAAATTTTTGATTTAGCGAACATTACCAACGATATTACGGTGATCAAAGGCCATCAGTTGGAAGATTCAACGCAGGGGGTATTTGCACCAGCTCCAATTGAGGAAGTGGTTGCATTCATCAAGAAAGAAAAACCAGCGGTAGTCTTTGCGCCGCACGTAGAAACTTCGGCCGGCATCATTCTTCCAGATGATTACCTCAAGGCAGTTGGTGAGGCAGTGCGCTCTGTAAATGGTTTGTTTGTATTGGATTGCATTGCCTCTGGCGCAATGTGGGTTGATATGAAGTCTTGCAATGTCGATGTATTAATTACTGCACCCCAAAAGGGTTGGAGCAGCTCCCCTTGCTGCGCATTAAT
This sequence comes from uncultured beta proteobacterium, assembly GCA_903892315.1. The sequence goes on from CAITHY010000022.1 coordinate 15,168, forward strand.
CGCTCTAGGCGATCGTGCACGCGAGCGCATTGATGCGACCCAAAGCAGCAGCTTTTCTATGGATCTCAAAAAGTGGCTTCAGATCATGGAGGCATATGAAAAAGGTGGTCATGTGTATCACACCACCATGCCTACTGATGCCTTAAAGATTTTGCGTAACGTAATGAAGGAGACTCAATCTCTTGGCTTTGCAGCATTAAAGGATCAGCAAGTAGAGTTGGGCACCAAAGTGCGCAACCTATTAGTCTCACAGGGCTATAGCTCAGTAGCTGCCAAGGGCTTTCAGGCTCCTGGCGTGGTCGTAAGCTACACCAAGGACCCTGATATTCAATCTGGTAAGAAGTTTATTGCCCTGGGTATGCAAACTGCTGCAGGCGTTCCCTTGCAGTGTGACGAGCGTGCAGATTTCCGCACCTTCCGTCTTGGATTGTTTGGTTTAGAGAAGTTGGCGAATGTTGATCGCACAGTTGGACATCTTGCTACCGCATTAGAAAAAATTACTGAGACTGAGGCGCAACCTGCTTAAGCAATTCAAGTAGTCCGGCATTAAAAAATAAAGGCCATCATTTGATGGCCTTTATTGCATTCTAAGGAGATGAATGCATTTATCTAGCTAGGGGGTTGGGAGTGGCGTCTCCTATCTTGTGCAAAGTGTTGCTATCAACATGATGAAATAACGCTGCTTGATCTTTAATCTTCATCACCGTGTCTTGTTCATAAGACCAAGTGCCATCCTCATTGATTGACACTTGTATACGAAACTCTACCGTTCTAAATGCGTAATCCAGAAATGGGTTAGAGGAGATACCTGCGCAGCGATCATCTTCCTTTGCGAATAATTCAAATTGCTTTGCATTGGCAGCGGTTTTGCCAGAAGCCATCGTAATCATGCCTCGAGGAATGCTCAGCGTATGAATGACGTTACTAGTTGCAGGCTCCCATAGCCAATAACCCACTTGATCGTGATAGGTTTTTACTTGATCGGGTTTGGTGATGTGGGTATGGTATCTCAAGCCATAAAACAGCTGAGGGCCATTGGTTTGGGGATCAATTGGTTGGAGCTCAATTTGCTCTACATAAGCCTGCTTCTTTGGTCCTTCGGCTTTGGGTTTTACATCTAAGCCGCGAATGCCTTCCCAGATCCCGGCCATACCAGTCAAGGGCCCAAGTTGTTCCAGGGTATTGACTGAGTAGCCTTGGGGCTCGGTAAAGATGTCGTCCGGAAAATTACTCATGAGCAACCTTTAAATAAATGAAGCATTTTTCTCAAATTTTTGAGTATTATTAAATTATCCACAAACTATCTTGGAGAATTACATGATTTCTCGTATCGCGCGCTTGAGCTTGGCAACCCTGATTTCTGCTGCTATTGGTATCACCCCTATTTCTGTAATGGCTGCTGACCCAGCTCCTGCGCCTGCACCAGTAGCCGTACCTGCTGCAGCTCCAGTGGCTGCACCTGCCGCTATTCCAGCGGAGAAGTCTGTCAATAAAAAAACCAAGAAACAAGTAAGGAAAGAAAAGAAAGCTGAGAAAAAAGCGAAAAAGAAATCTAAAAAGAAAGCTAAAGCAGCAGCTGAAGCCGCAGCTCAGTAAGACACAGAAATCATTACCCCTTAATTCAGGGGTTCTGCACCATCGAAGTCATCAGATCTCTTGGGGTCTGGTGACTTTTTTGTTGGCGCATCATTGCGCACTAACAGCCACATTGCGGCCATCACCAGAGTCATGCCGCTGATTTGTGTCCAAGTGATTGGCTCCGCCAGAATCCAATATCCCATAAAGATCGTGGAGACTGGGCCCAGTATGCCAGCTTGAGCCACTAGAGGAGAGCCGATACGGTTGATGGCGATCATAATCAGCAGCATTGGAATGACCGTGCATAAACTGGCATTCAGTAGGCTGAACCAATAAATTGGAAGAGGTTGCTCAAATATAGCGAGTGGGTTGTGGATCGTTGACTGTGCGATGCTCAAGATCGCTGAGGCTGAGCTGGCGTAGACGACCAAGCGTACGCTCCCAATGCGCTTCACCATTTCTCCTGCACCAATCATGTAGGCCGCATAGGAGCAGGCACTACCAAATACGAGAGCCATGCCCAACCAAGCACCAATGCCGGTCGAGCTCGCATCTTGAATAAAGACGATAAAAACCCCAATGTAGCCAACGATAAGTGAGAACCACTGTAGTTGAGACACCGGTTTCTTTAAAACAAAATAGGAGATTAATAAAACAATAGTTGGGGTGAGATAAAGAACAATTCTTTCTAAGCCAACCGAGATGTATTGCAGTCCTAAGAAATCGATATAGCTTGATAAAAAGTAACCTAAAAATCCGAGGAAAAATAATTTAGCGCGATCAAGCCAGGTGATCGGGCTCATCGCTTTACGGCGGGATTCCCACCAGAAGATTCCCCAGAATAAGGGGAGTGCCATGAGCATCCGTAAGGCTAAAAGCGTTTCTGCATTTGCACCATAACCAAAAGCGAGCTTTACCAAAATAGCTTTGCCAGAAAACAGCATAGAGCCTACTCCGGCCATCAAAATGCCATAGAGGTAACGCTGGTGATGATGTGCTGCGCTTGCTGAATGCATAACGATTTATAACAGCTTATTGAGAAGTGCCCGCATTTCCAAAATAGTCTCGGAGGGCGTTAGGCCTATTGGACCAACCCCTTTATGTACTAAGCTATCTGCCGCGCAGGCATGGAGCTCAACTGCAATCCCAGTGGCTTGCCACAGATCTAGTTGATGCCGAATTCCTTGAGCGGCAATAGCGGCAATGCTTCCCGTCAGAATATCCCCCATGCCACCTGTGCCCATGCCGGGATTGCCGGCAAGACATTGAACAGGCGAATGCTGTGGGGAGGCAATCAAAGTATGTTGTCCTTTGAGAACCACAATGGATTGCGTGAGCTTAACTAACTCTTGAATAGCGCCCACACGATCTGATTGCACAATTTCTGTTGTGGTCTTCAAAAGCTTTGCAGCCTCACCAGGGTGAGGGGTGAGTACAGTGAGCCCTGGAATGGCTTGATTGCGAACTTGTAGTTTTTCGAGCAACTCAGTAGAGTCGCTAATCAAATTGAGGGCATCAGCATCAATCACTAGGGGAATATTTGGGTACAAGAGTGCGGCACGCAGGCATTGAATCGCTAAGGCTGACTTGCCCAGACCTGGGCCAATAGCAAGAACATCAGGCTGAGTTGTATTTAGTGTTGAATGAATATCTTCTGTAGCTAGGCGAACCATGAGCTCGGGTTGATTGAGATCTGCGCTTGCTGAGGCAGGGTCTAAGATTTCTAAGATCGTCCAGCCTGCGCCTAGATGTAAGCATGCATTGCCCGCCAAAATCAGGGCACCAGCCATTCCCGGTGCGCCGCCCATTAAAACGACTTTGCCTGCGTTGCCTTTATGTTCTGACGGCTGGCGCCGTAGTCGTTTTATTAGCTCTAGGGTGTCTAAGGTAACGGGTTCCAGATTCATTTGAATAGTATCGCTCTGATTTCGGCAGTGTTGAGCTAATTATAGGAAAGAGTATGCTAAACATATGAGGATCCAATTTTTTGGTGCAGCAGGAGAGGTAACAGGTTCGCGCCATTCGGTCGAGTGCATGCTGTCTGGAAAGCTCAGGCATTTCCTGGTTGACTATGGAATGTTTCAGGGTGGCCGCGAGGCAACCAATAAGAATCTCGAGCCATTACCATTCGCGCCAAAGGAGCTTGATTTTGTGGTGCTAACGCATGCGCATATCGACCATAGCGGTTTATTACCTCGTCTATGTGCTCAAGGTTTTTCAGGTGCTATCTACTGTACAAATGCTACCTTTGAATTATTGAAAATTCTGTTACTGGATAGCGCCCATTTGCAGCGCGCAGATGTAGAGAGGGCAGAAAGAAAGATCAAGGCAGGCAAGTGGCATGGAGAGATTCCTGTGGCTTTGTATTCTAGGGAAGAAGTCGAAATGACCTTGAATCAGTTTCAGCCGCTCGAATATGGACAAGTGACGGAATTGGCACCAGGAGTATCTCTGGAGTTTCGTAATGCAGGCCATATATTGGGCTCAGCCATTGCTGTAATGGATATCACCGAGGATGATGCCCAGAAAAAGCGTTGCGTCTTTTCTGGTGATATTGGTATGAAGGGTAAAGTCTTAATGCCTGACCCCGATTTGATTAAGGATGCTGATGTAGTCGTTGTGGAATCAACCTACGGCGACAGGCTGCACCGTAGTTTGCAAGATACTGAAGACGAGTTGGTCAATGTGATTTCCTCAACTATGAGCGCGCACGGCAATGTAGTGATGCCTGCTTTTGCGGTAGGTCGCACCCAAGAAATTTTATTTCTCTTGATTGACTTGGTTAAAAGAGGGCGTTTACCTCATTTAAGTATTTGGGTAGATTCGCCCATGGCCACTGCAGCTACTCATTTAACCCAACATTTTTTCTCACAATTAGATGGGAACTCCCAGGAAACTTTTACTTGGTTTAAAAATAATCAAGACGCGGTAGATCTTCGCTTCATTGCAGACGTGGAAGAGTCAAAGGCGTTGAATAAGATTAAGGGTGGGGCAATCATTATTTCAGCGAGCGGTATGTGTGATGCTGGTCGCATAGTTCATCACTTAGCCAGTAATTTACCTCGCCCGCAAAATGCCATTGTGATCACTGGATTCCAGGCTTACGGGAGTCTCGGGAGGCGTTTGGTGGACAAAGTGCAGAAAGTCCGCTTGTTTGGTGAGGATGTACCTGTCAAGGCCTCAATACATACGATTGGGGGATTATCTGCCCATGCTGATCAAGTTGGCTTATTAGATTGGCTTAGGGGATTTGAGCGGCCACCAAAAACCGTATTTGTAGTGCATGGTGAACCTGAATCATCTTCTGTATTGGCTAAATGCATCAGGGATGAATTACATTGGGAAAACGTCATCATTCCTGAGCGTTTGCATACTTATCAGTGCTAATTTAATTACTTAATTTAGTCGGCTACTTTTGCGCCTTGGATATTGTGACGTTTCAAAGCCTCAGCCACAAATCCAGATTGCTTTAAACCTACAATGACATTGCTTAAGTAGGTGCTAGTACCTTGATAGTTGGATCTGTCCTTTGGAATACCAACCGCTTGATTAATCACCATGAAACGACCGGGAAGCATACGCAAGCCTTCATAGCGCTTAGCATCACTTTCAAGCTGTTGTTTGACGCCCGCTGCAACATTTCCTACTCCAGACATAAAGTCATCAATGACTGCTTGTGAGCTTGCGGCTCTGATTAGGGCGGCATTCTTAATCTCGCGCGTCAGGTAGAGATCATAGGCGCTACCTTTACCAACTACAATTTCATTGCCAGCAGCATCTACTTCATCATTTGTCTTGAGTGGGGATGAGGCTTTTACCATGTAAGCCCCTTCAATTTGAATATAGGCTGGGGTATAGCTGATGTCAGCCCCGCGGACCGGATCGATCGCCACAAAGACTAAGTCAATTTCTCCAGTCTTCACCGCATCTACTGTTGCTCCTGCTGATCTAAAAGGAATTAATTGCACGGCCAATGAAGTGCGTTTTCCAATTTCATTAGCAATATCAATCGTCACTCCGTATAAGTTTTTTGAGTTTGGATCTTCGTTAGCAAGAACCGGATTTCCTAAATTAATACCCACACGCAGAACACCAGTTGGCGCAAAAGAAGATGGGGTGGGCTGATTAATGGTTTTCATGGTCTTAGATGATTGACTAGTAGCGAGTTGCGACATACACAAAAGCGTAAGCGATAGGAGCGAGGAAAATATCAGCTTCATTAAAATAGGGAGATAAAAAAACCGCGGCTGACCGCGGTTTTATCAGCAAAAAGAGAAATTACTTCTTAGCATCAGCCGCAGGAGCAGCTGCAGGGGCTGCAGGAGCAGCTGCAGGCGCATCTTTCTTAGCCTCTTCCATATGAGCAGCTTCTGCACCATGCTTTTCACCGCCCATATCAACGTTACCGTCGCCTTTGAGAAGTAAGTAGGCGGTGGCACCAATTAAGACCAGTACCATAATGATGATTGAACGATTGCTCATTGCTTTTCCTTCGATTTGGTTGAAATTCTGCCAATATTAACTCGGCTTTACTACTAGGTAAATCCCAACAAGCCCTAGAGGGCATATTCTTTGATGGAACTAGGTATTAACACTAATCGAGTGTGCGGGTTAAGATAAGCCTACACATGCCCTCGAAGGTTGCAATATGAGTCCGAAGCTCCCGATTAATAACTCGCAAACGATTACTGATTTTTTAAATCTTCATAAGAGTCAAATAGCAGAGGATGATTCAGAAGATTCTTATAAGTTTGCTTTTGATGACGAAGCCTTTTTAGCTCGAAGAGAGACTATGGGTATTCGATTTGAGTTGGAGTTACTCAAGCCGAATGTGCTGTTAAATGAGCAGGGTATTGAGCATACGATTACTGTCTTTGGCTCAACTCGATTTATTAGTCATGCTGAGGCATTGACTCTAAAGAAAAGGGCAAAGAATGCGGGGGAGATTGCTGCTGCTAATAAAGCACTCTTACATAGCAGGTACTACGAGTCAGCACGAGATTTCGGGGCTTTAGTAGCCCATTACAACGCTACTCAAGAGAGCAACGCTAACAAGCTTCATATTTGCACGGGAGGGGGCCCTGGAATTATGGAGGCCGCTAATCGAGGCGCATTTGAGGTGGGCGATAAAACTATTGGCTTTAATATCAGCCTTCCTAGAGAACAGCATCCTAATCAGTACATTAGTCAAGGACTCAGTTTTCGGTTTCATTACTTCGCACTGCGCAAGATGCACTTTATGTTGCGTGCCAGGGCGATCGTTGTATACCCTGGGGGCTTCGGATCCTTTGATGAGATGTTTGAGGTGCTCACTCTCATGCAGACCAAGAAAGTGGTCCGTATCCCCGTGATATTAGTGGGTAGCGCCTACTGGAATGAGGTGATTAACTTCAATCATATGGTGGAATTTGGAGTGATTGACAAGGAAGACATGGAAACTATTCACTTCTCGGAGACGGCCCAGGAAGCTTGGCAGGTGATCCAGGATTGGTATCAATTGGGCTAACAAGTACTCGCCTGTAAAATCTTCCCTATGAATCCTTCGCAAACCAGTATTGCAACATCTCTAGATCTTCCGGGCTATCTCTTGGGTGGGATCATGCTCTTATTGGTCATGGTTTTTCATGGAGTGGTGTTGCTACAGATTGCTAAGCGCTACGAAGTGAAAACTTTTCTGTATTTGGCTGAGAAAAAATACTCTGCTGTAACTTTCTGTTTTTACCTGAGTGTTTTCTGCTTATTCTTGACCCATATCGCTGAAATACTGATTTGGGGTGTTGCTTTATACGCGTTCAAGTTACTGCCTATATTGGGACAAAGTATTCTATTTAGCGGCAGCACCTATACCGCAATGGGTTTCATGGAAGACATTCTTCCTGATGGCTGGAAGATGCTGGCCGTCATCATCGCTTTTTCTGGAATGTTTTCCTTTGCATGGACCGCATCAGTCATGATCTCGATGACTAAGAATTTCCGCCAAGCCTATACCAAACTTCACATGAGAAAACTCAATATCTCATCTGACATCATTGATCGTTTTGAGTAGTCCATGAGTAAAGCTTGGGATGCCATCATTATCGGTGGCGGAGCAGCCGGCTTATTTTGTGCGGGAGTTGCAGGGCAGCTAGGAAAAAAAGTACTTGTTCTGGATCATGCAGAGGTACTTGGCGAGAAAATTCGTATTAGTGGTGGCGGTCGTTGCAACTTCACCAATCTTCATAGTAGCCCAGCTAACTTCTTATCTCTTAATCAGCATTTTGTTAAAAGTGCGCTTGCTAGATATCCTTCAACAGAATTTATCAAGCTGGTCACATCCCATGGTATTAATTACCATGAGAAACACCAGGGCCAATTGTTTTGTGACGAGTCTGCCAAACAAATCATTGAGCTGTTGTTTGCAGAATGCGCTAAAGGGAAGGTGACTATTCGTCATCCAGTATATGTTCAAGCTATTGAGCAAGAAGGTGATCGTTGGTTAATTCAAACGAATACGGGCACCGAAAAATCCAAGTCAGTAGTCATGGCAACTGGGGGCTTACCAGTGCCTGCCATCGGAGCTACGGCCTATTCATTAGATATCGCTAAGCAGTTTGCTCTGAACGTGATTGAACCAAGGCCCGCCTTGGTGCCACTCTCATTTACCGCAGACAAGTTCGGTGATCTGAGTGAGTTGGCCGGTTTAGCTGTTCCAGTCAGAATCGCTTCTGGCTCTAAGGGACATCGTTACGGTGCCTGTAGATTCACTGAGGATTTGCTCCTAACGCATAAAGGCCTATCAGGCCCTGCGGTTCTTCAGGCAAGTAGTTATTGGGAGGAGGGCGAACCCATTCATATTGATTGGCTTGGGACAATTGAGCGACCCGGAGGATTTAATTGCGATGAGCTCTTTAATAATAAAGAGAATCACTTAAAGCTCACCGAAACCATTTTAGCCTCCGTGCTTCCTCAGCGGTTAGCTAAAGCATTTGCAGACCAGCGCAATTTAAGCGGTCGCAAATGGGCCGAGGTCTCCAAAAAAGATCGTCAAGCTCTTAAGGAGTTGCTAACGAACTGGTCTGTAAAGCCAGCAGGTACTTTGGGTTGGAAAAAAGCAGAAGTAATGTTAGGTGGGGTGGATACCAAAGAGCTCGACGGACAAACGATGATGTCGCGCAAGCATCCCGGACTATTCTTCATTGGTGAGTGTGTGGATGTCACCGGCCATTTAGGCGGACACAATTTTCAGTGGGCTTGGGCGAGCGGTTTTGTCTGCGCGCAATCCCTATAAGTTTTCGTAAATCAGAGTTTACTTAGGCTACTTCTTTTTTTCGCGCGAGCGGATGTTTAAGAGCTCAACCGATAGAGAAAATGCCATAGCCACATAAACATAACCTTTGGGAATGTGAACGCCCATTCCTTCCGCGATCAGCACCACGCCTACAACCGTCAGAAACGATAGGGCCAACACTTTAATTGAAGGATGGCACTGTACAAAATCCCCGATGGGCTTAGCAGCAATCAGCATGATCATGACCGAGGCGAGAACCGCTGCGATCATCACGCTAATTTGATCCACCATACCTACTGCGGTGATCACGCTATCAAGAGAAAAAATAATATCTAGTAAGCCAATTTGTAAAACAGAGCCAATAAATAAAGCAAGCATTGACTTGGCGCCGTCTTTCTCTGGAGAGTCACCCTGCTCATTCTCCTGCTCACCAATCTCTACTTCAATATAAATTTCTTTAGAAGCTTTCCAGATAAGGAAGAAGCCACCGAGCAATAGGATTAAATCTCTACCGCTAATCTGATGGTCAGCAATTGTGAAGAGGGGATTTGTAAGACTCATCACCCACGACAAGCTCAGCAATAAAAGAATGCGGGTGACTAGTGCAAATAAAAGACCAAAGCGCCGAACTTTCTCCCGAATTTCTGCAGGGAGTCTGTTAGCAATAACGCTAATAAAAATGATGTTGTCAATGCCAAGAATAATTTCAAGGGCAGAGAGCGTCAGAAAGGCAATCCAAGCATTGGGATCACTCAGGAGTTGCATGGAGCTTTCAATCATCATTTGCTTTAATAAAATAACTATTCGTTAGAGTTTAGCGAATAACACTAGGCAGATTTTTCAATGCAATGACCATATCATTGGTTGGGTTGATTTCTCATCCAATCTGCAGTGTTGAGAAAAGACTCCTCTAGTTTCTGCGCAGCATCACCCGTTATTCCGCACTCTTTCATGGCTTTATACATACATGCAAGCCATTGATCTCGCTCTTTTAAACCAATCTTGAATGGTAGGTGCCGAGCTCTCAGCATGGGGTGACCATACTTGGGGGAGTAAATATCGGGACCCCCCATCCAGCCGGTAAGGAAGAATTTGAGTTTCTCTCTGGAGTTTGAGAGATCCTGAGGGTGCATGACTCTGAGGTCCTCAAAAGCGGGTTCCAGGGCCATCAAATCATAAAAACGGTCTACTAGTGCGTCAATTTGATCTATGCCGCCTATAGCCTCAAAAATGGATACTTTTTCACTCATATTGTCATTTTAATGCGGTAAATTCGGAGAATTGGCAGTTTGCTAATTTCGGCGTAGAGTTAATCATCAGAGTCTTATTAACCCTTGTTTATAGGAGCGTAAAAATGGATGCAAAAGAACTTCAAAAATGGCAACGTGAAAAAGCCAAAGAATTATTTGATTACTCGCATACCTTGCTTGAGGCGGCAAAAAAATTAAGCGAGCATCATCTGGCTGAGATTGAGTGGGGTATGAAAAACGCATTGGATAGCGCAAAATCGGCCGCTAAAAATGATTTAGGTAAGTTAAAAGATTTACAGGAAGAGGCTGCCAAAGAAACTGCAAAACGTGCGGCCGCATACCAAAAGAAGGTGAAAGCAGTTTTAAAGGACCTCGGTGAAGGCGCTGCCGATGAGACTGAGAAACATCTTGAAAAAGTGCGTAGTTCCTTGGTAACTTGGCTTGAGGATGCTGAAAATAAAATGCCAGCACATGCTGACAAGCTATCAAAGGTAGTCCATGAAATGTCAACGACAGGACAAAACATGTTTAAAGAGGGGCGCCGCATTGTTAACCAAGTAGCCGAGACTGCTGAAAAGAATCTCGATGACTTAGTTAAAAAATCCGGGGGTAAAAAGAAGGCTGATGAATAGTCCTGATTAAGCCAAGGAAAAATAAAACCGCCTCATCACTGGGGCGGTTTTTCATTTCCAGCCTTGCAACCATAGCTCGCTATTAGTGAGATCGCGCCAAGCAATTTGCGTGGTTTGCTTGGAGTAGACCGCCTCAATTTCGACGAACTCAATTTTTTCATTTGGTGGCTCGGGCAGGATTACTTTACTCACTAAGAAATGCTTTTGCTTGGCAATCGGTTTAACTGCCGTCCATTTGGTGAGGAGTAATTTCTTGGGGCTGAGTCGGTTCATTGTTGATGCATTCCCATTCGTTTATAAGGCGGTGCACTGATACTCTTGACTGTTGATCAGGAGTAATCCAGAGGACGGTGTAAATACGGTCTTCGATTGATCAGTGTGGCCCGAGCAATTTCCATCAAAGTAGCTCTGGGTACCCAAACTACCGCAATAATCCAGTGCCACTCCCTTAAATTCCATTTGAGCCTTCCGCAGCACCATAGGAACCTTCGATTCTGAAGGGGAGTGACAACTCCAAGTGGTATACGTCTCTCGTCCACAGGCGCTAAGCCCGAGGAGGATTACAAGGCAAACAGCTGGACGGAACAGGGGCTGAGTCTTCAAGGGATACATTACTAGAGGATAGCGATATTTACAATATTTCGCCTAAGAACTGTGTTTGGTATTAATATTTACGGCAGATTGTTTAATAAACAACGCATGAGTATTAATCAAACATTAAAAACAAAATATCGAAGGAGACGCTGTGGATACAAATCGGAGGGATGCGCTTAAATTGGGCGCAACTGCTGCTATGAGTGGCATGTTTATTTCTAATGCAATTGCTGCTGGTGATGGTCAACCGCCGATTGTGGTGGAGCCATTGACTGGTAAAGCAGGTCTTAGAATTGCCAACTTTTTGCCGAAAATGGGCGCTACCTCAAGATTGGGCTTGGTTACCAATGATGGTATGGTGGTTGATATTCCCGCAGAAGCTGCTCGTCAAAAAGTCCCACTCTCTTTTGATCCTACTTCAATGATTTCATTGGCTGCTTCTGGTAACAAAGGCTTGCTAGAGTTAGCGACATTATTTAAAGGTCGTAGCAGTCATTTAGCAAATGTAAATACTGTGATTTTGTTGTCACCCATTCCTAAGCCACAAAGCAATATTTATTGTGTGGGCTGGAATTACCTAGACCATTTTGAAGAGGGCCTCAAGCATCGTGCTGATACTGCAGTAAAGGAGTACCCAAAGGTTCCTGTCTTGTTTACTAAAGGCACGCAGACCATGAATGGCCCGTTCGACAACATTCCTTATGATGCTGGCATTTCCACCATGATTGACTGGGAGGCTGAGCTAGCGGTGGTGATTGGTAAAAAGGGTAAGAATATTTCTGAAGAGAATGCTATGGACTATGTCTTTGGCTATTCTGCCTACAACGACACTACGGCACGTGATATTCAGCAAAAACGCCAGTCCGGTCAATGGTTTAAAGGCAAGAGCTTAGATGGTCACGGCCCGATGGGTCCTTGGGTAGTTACTGCAGGTGGCGTCAATTTGGATGACACTCGTATTATTTGCCGTGTGAATGGTGTTGAAAAGCAAAATGCTAGTTACAAGCAAATGTATTTCAAGATCCCAGTAATTATTGCTGAGCTATCGCGTGGCCTAACATTACTGCCTGGCGACATCATTGCAACTGGCACGCCTTCCGGTGTTGGTGCGGGTAGAACGCCTCAAGAGTTTATGAAGCCAGGTGATGTGATGGAAACCAACATCACCGGCATCGGTATCATCCGCAATAAGATTGCTTAACTGATCAATCAGTAGGCTTTGAGAACAACAGCAAGGACCTAAAGAACCCAGAAGTGATGGGTTCCGTCCTTGCCCAGTTGCTCCACTAAACCATACTCCCAATCAAGATAAGCCTGCATCGCTGCAGGATCTACGCTAGTGCCTTCATAGGGGCGCTTATAGCGATCTAGAGGCGGGGAGGCTAAATGGCTCGGCCCCTTCTCTTGTTCCAATCCTGCTTTTATCCAGGCCGCATTACCACCTTCTAAAACCAGTACTTCAGCTTTAGTGAAAGCTTGTAATTCTTGCGCAGCAAAAAGACTCAATTCAGTTGGTGAGCTGGTAATGACATAGCGATCAACCTGGGGAATTTTTTTCATTGCCTCAGCCAGTTGTGAGCGTAAGGCATACCAGCTTCCGGGAATATGTCCTTTAACGTAGTTGGCATGCGTGCTGAAATCGATTGCAATCGTATTGCTATCGCTCTTAAGCCAATTGGATGCTGTCTCTGCATCAATACTCTCTATTATTGGAAGAGTGGGCAGGGGGGCTTTCCAAACCCCTGTGTCGGTGAGATCGGAAGTATTAACTCCATCGAGAACGTAAATATCCCAAGCCATTTGCGCTAACCAAGATGCGGGCATATTGGCGCGTACTCCGCCACCGCTGGGGTCTACTAAAACTACTCGTGCACCACGAACTGGAGCAACCATTTCCGTTTCTTGTACAAGCTGTCCGCCTGGCACCGATCTAAAGCCAGGAAGGTGGCCTGCTTCATATTCATCGGGAGTGCGTGTATCAAAGAAGTACGTAGTTCGATCAGATTGGGCCTGCCATGTCTGTACATCACTGAGGCTGGCACGCTTGACGCCTGCTCGATCAGCAACGCTACGAGCGCGGACCGCCGCTTCGTTTCTTGTATGATCGCTGACTTCCTGAAATTTTCTGCTTTGCCCCTTATCCAACTCTTGGCCTGCAAGTGTCCAGCCAATTGTGCCGTTACGTAAGGCATTTACCTCATTTGGAATGCCGGCATTAATCAATGACTGCGTGCCGATGATGCTGCGGGTTCTGCCTGCGCAGTTCACAATGATCTTGGTCTTTGGATTGGGCGCTAATTCTGGGAGACGCAGTACCAGCTCTGCCCCAGGAACGCTGATGCCTGTTGGAATACTCATCGTGTTGTACTCATCAAAACGGCGCACATCTACAACCACAACATCTTCCTTGTTATCGATTAATTGCTTTACTTCTTGCGCCGATAAAGAGGGGGTATGGCGCTTGGATTCTACAAACTCACCAAATGACTTACTGGGAACATTGACGTCTTTAAACACCTCACCACCCGCCGTCTTCCAACCTTGAACACCTCCGGCAAAAACCGATACATCGGTGTAGCCAAGATTGATTAGGCGTTGCGCAGCCAATTGGGCAGAACCTTCGCCATCATCTAGAGTGACGATAGATACATCTTTTTTTGGTAGCTTTGCAAAAGCATCAATCTCTATTCTGGAAAGGGGAAGGTTAGCAGCGAAGAGAGGGTGCTCTTGCGCATGAGGATCTTCCTCGCGCACATCTAAGAATGCAATCTCTTCTTTATTGAGAAGCTTGTTACGAACAAAGGCATGGTTTTTGGTTTGCATGGTCATACTGTCCCTCAAATTTTTTATGGAATCATTATCTTTTAATCTGGCTCTGCCCTGAATTATTGAGGGGCGGAGGATGTTAGCTGGCGGCTACCGAAGGGCTTATCTTGGAGTGAGCGGAGAACCCAATCTGACAGAAGATAGGCAATAAATGCGATTTTCTGGGTAATTTTGGCCTTTTCGGGCAATTTTGCTTTAGCAGGGCTATTTTGAATTAACCCGCAAATATAAGAGTTATCCCTGATTTAGGGGGCGATTTTCTATGGTTTTTATAGGGATATACTGACTTCGCTGTCAGTATAAATATTCATTTGTTAATAGGAGACGAGATGTCACAACACGATACATTGTTGGCTGCTTTTGAAACATACAAAGCTGAAAACGAAAAATTCATTGAAAAAGGTATTAAGGCATCTGCTGCGCGCGCACGTAAGGCCTTGCAAGAAATCGCTGGCGCCTGCAAAGAGCGTCGTAAAGAAATCACTGCTACTAAAGAGGCAATGGAAGCTAAGAAGTAATTCTCACTCCAGACGGATTGATAAGCCTAGCTTTTAGGAGCTAGGCTTTTTTATTGGCAAAGAATATCTTTACCGATTGACTTAGATGGCAACACTAAACAAAGTCAGTTTCATTGCCTTGCTGCGAATAGGTACCAGTGCTTGATATTCAGGGCTATTGGCCCAGGCATGAGCATCTTGTGCTTCAGGAAACTCGAGTTCCACAAAAGTGCTAAAAGGTTCAGTCTGTAACTCGTTCCAAAATAGCTCTACAACTGAACCACGATTTTTGATGGAGCCCTGATAGAGCTCAACCGTATGGCTCACTTGGGAGCGGTATTGCTCAAAGGCGTTTTGATCCATGAGCTCCATTAGTCCAATGACTTTTACCATCATGACTCCTAATATAGATTGCCGTATGCTTTAAGAGTATATCCACGCTATAGTGAGAACATGAATACAGAGCAATTTTTACTCCTACTTCAGCGAGACGGATTTCCTGAGCCGTTAGAGGTTCAGCAGGTCTCCAACGGTCAGCTCGGCAATCACGAGCATCCGTTTGAAGTAAGGGCACTCGTGATTCAGGGTAGTATCGACATCACTATTCATGGAAAGAATAGAACCTACAAGACGGGTGATTTTTTTGAGCTGGGATTTAGCGAGGTACATGCTGAGTCTTATGGACCGGAGGGGGTAAGTTACCTGGCCTCTAGAAAATAATAAACAATGTTAAGAAATTGAGAACAATATGAAAATTGGATTTATTGGGCTTGGCAACATGGGCTTACCAATGGCCCTGAATTTATTAAAAGCAGGGCATCAAGTTATAGGCTTTGATTTAGTCAAGAGTCAGCTTGATATCTTTGCAGCTGCCGGGGGCAGTGTTGCAGCTAAAGCCAACGACACCGCAAAAGATGCTGATGTCTTAATTAGTATGTTGCCTGCTTCTCGTCATGTGGAGGGTTTATATCTTGGCGATGCTGGTTTATTGGCAAATGCAGATCCTAAAACACTGCTGATTGATTGCTCAACAATTTCACCAAAGGTAGCTCAAGCGGTTGCTGGCGCTGCTAAAACAAAAGGCTTTGCCATGATTGATGCGCCAGTCTCAGGTGGGACTGCAGGTGCGCAAGCAGGCACTTTAACGTTTATGGTCGGCGGCGAAAATGGGGCTGTTGAGTCCGCGCGTCCCATATTAGAAAAGATGGGTAAGAACATCTTTCATGCTGGGGCTCATGGAGCGGGGCAGACCGTCAAAGTCTGCAACAACATGATGTTAGGGATTCAGATGTTAGGAGCAAGTGAGGCACTACGTTTGGGTATCGCAAATGGCATGGATCCCAAAATGCTGTCTGACATCATGGCTAAGAGTTCAGGTCGTAACTGGGTATTAGAGCTTTACAACCCTTGTCCGGGTGTTATGGAAAATGTGCCCTCCTCAAAAGGCTACGCTGGTGGTTTTGGTGTCGATCTCATGCTGAAGGACTTGGGCTTGGCGGTTGAGAATGCAGAAAACCTAGAGGCTAGTATTCCTCTTGGACAATTAGCACAACAACTTTACGAGAATCACAGTAAAGCAGGTAACGGCCAGTTAGATTTTTCGAGCGTGTTTAATTTAAAAGAATCAATAAAGTAGCACCTTAAGAGACAACTAGCGGTTTTCCTTGACGCTTGCTCATTTGACCAATGACACGGGCGCCCAGGAATTGATGTTGATTAAAGATATCTAAGACTTCTTTAACACTCTCAGGGCTGCACGATACTAATAAGCCGCCACTGGTTTGGGGGTCAGTTAATAAAGCGCGTTGCGCAGGTGTGAAATCTGCAGGAATGCCAACTTCATCGCCATAACTAAGCCAGTTACGATCTGATGCACCAGTGATAACACCGTCATCAGCGAGCATTTGTACATTGGAGAGCAGGGGCACTTGGCTCCAGTCAATATGCGCGGTGCAGTTGGAGCCTCGCGCGAGCTCTAGAGTATGACCAGCCAAACCAAACCCAGTCACATCAGTTAAGGCATGTACACCAGAAAGCTTGGCTAAATCAGGTCCAGCAGAATTGAGCTTAGTGGTATTCGAGATCATTTCTCGATAGCCATCGAGCCCCAGAAGATCTTTTTTCAGTGCCGCAGATAAAACACCGACACCTAGTGGCTTGCCGAGAATCAATACATCCCCTGGTTTGGCGCTGGCATTACTCTTCACGCGCTTGGGATCCACAATGCCAATGGCTACTAGTCCATAAATGGGTTCTACAGAATCAATCGTATGTCCACCGGCAATCGGAATACCAGCACTTCGACAGGCTTCAGCACCACCCTCTAGAATGCGGGCAATCGTTTTATTGGATAAGACTTTAATCGGCATCCCGACTAAGGCAAGTGCGAATAGGGGTGTACCACCCATTGCGTAGATATCGCTTATGGCATTCGTGGCAGCAATTTTTCCAAAATCAAATGGATCATCCACAATGGGCATGAAAAAATCCGTTGTCGCTACGATTGCCTGAGATTCATTGATTTGATACACGGCAGCGTCATCAGACGTTTCAATACCAATCAGCAGCTCTTTTGGAAAGGGGAGCTGAGGAACGTTCTGGAGGATTTCAGAAAGGACGCCAGGAGCAATTTTGCAGCCACAGCCTCCGCCATGGGAGAGTGAGGTCAGGCGTGGTTCGGTAGGAGAATTTACTGCGTTCACGGTATTCATATAGCGAGGGTATCAGATACAGGGTGGCGTCAGTTTATTGGTGTAGCAGAGTTTCTATTTTGTCTTTAACTTCATTGCTGTCGACGTTTTCAATAGCGCCAATCCAAACCCCTTCAATCTTGCCGCTTTTACTGACAAGAAAGGTAGTTGGTAATCCACGGGCTTTCCAGGTCTTGTAGGCAATGCTATTACGATCAAGCAAGATTTCAAGACTGTTTTCAGAGAAGCCATTACCTTTTAAAAACTGCATGACACGCGGTTTCATTTCAGCAAGGTTCACCGCTAAAACGACAAGGCCTTTAGAGCCATAGTTTTCTTGGAGCTGAGTGAGCTCTTCAAATTCGTCACGGCAAGGCTCACACCAGCTGGCCCAAAAGTTCACCACAATCACTTTACCTTTCAGACTGGATATATCCACTGCTTTACCAGAGAGGGTATTCAGCTGTAGAGATGGGGCTATTGATGAGAGGCCTAGCTGAACTGCAGAGCGCCATTCTGCCCTGACTGCAAAGCTTAATAAAGTTAGAAAAGAAAAAGCCAGTACAAGAGAAAATACTCTGGCTGGCTTAAATAGAGACAACTTCATCACATTTCTTAAGAAAGCATTAGCCAATGCGTCTACTAGTAATTTTGTACTTGAAGTTATCTGGATCAAGCGAATCGAAGCGACCTTCGTTATTTTCAGCTTGTGGATACATCAAGAATGGAATGTCACCTTTACTGCCGAGCTTGGAACCTGGCAGTGCGATGTCATGATCGTAGTTATAGGCCATCCAGTTCATTTCCCAGTTGCCAAAGAGGTAGTCACGAATAGCAATCACTTTTGGATCGGTAACGGCTAAGCCACCAGTTTCCTCAAGAATCACTTTGCGAACGTCTGCTGGGTCGACGGGCATCCAGCCATAACCTGATGCGTAGAACTCGGCACGACAATGCTGTGCTTTAGTAATGTCGCCAGACTTACCTAAGCTCTTATAGCCACGTGCAGAATCTGCAATCCGAATGCCGTACACATCACGCGCTGGTAAGCCGGCTGAACGCGCTAGCGCTACAAAAACGGCATTGATATCAGCACATTTGCCACCAAGATTATTGGTTTCGAGCATGAGCTTGACGTCGCCTTGACCGCAACCCCGTGTTTTTGGATCGCGATGGGTGTTGTCTACTACCCAGTTATAAATTGCCTTGGCTTTATCAACATCACTGGCGTTGGTCGGTAGCTTGGCAAGTGCTTCTTGCACTTTTGCTTTCACAATACCATCGGTAGGTAAGTATTTAGTGGGGCGGGTCCAAAAGCGTTGCTCTGCTTTGGAGAGCTTGAGTGCGGGGTTTGGTACTGAGAGTTCTAGGTTGCGATTGCGGGTGCTTACTAAAATAGAAACTTTGACGCTATGAGTAGTTGCTGCAGAATCCCATTTTGTCCACACCATACGTGCTTGCTTGTCGGGAGTCTCATACATTTGGGTTGCTGCTTTAGGATCGCTTGCCTCTGAACGGATGGCGATGGTGCGGAAATAAGCTGTATCCAAAACCAGTGGCAATGGAACCCAACTTTGCGCCATCCCTTTAGGCGACTCTAAATCGACTTCAGTCACGATCTCATAAGTAGTCCACTCGAGTGAAGATTGAGCAAGTACAGAAGCAATTGGGCTGAGCGTTGGTAATGCCAAAGTACCCACAATGGTTTTGATGGCTGAGCGACGTGATGTGGTCATATGAGCTTGCTGAAGTGGTAATGAAAATAATAATGGATATTGTAACGAGCCAATTAGCGATTAAAGCTTCTCTTGGGTGGGCTACTGCGCTTTGTTGGGGCTCCACCTGTCCCGGCAGGCCTAGGCTTGCGAGATTGTTGGTGTTGTTGACTGCGCAACTGAATCGGTTGAGCAACGGCATTCGGATCTGGTTCAAAACCGGTAATCACTTCTTGCGGCAATTTTTGCTTAATGAGTTTCTCAATATCTCTGAGCATTTGATGTTCATCAACACAGACCAAGGAAACTGCTACGCCATTTGAGCCTGCGCGACCAGTACGTCCAATGCGATGGACATAATCTTCAGAAACGTTTGGCAGGTCGTAGTTCACTACGTGAGGGAGTTGGTCAATATCAATACCACGTGCAGCAATGTCGGTAGCAACCAATGCAGTTAACTTACCGGCCTTAAAATCAGCTAATGCCTTGGTACGAGCACTTTGGCTTTTATTGCCATGAATGGCCATACTGGTGATGCCATCCTTTTCTAACTGAGTCACTAACTTATTTGCGCCATGCTTAGTGCGGGTGAAGACCAGCACCTGCTTCCAATCATTACCCTTAATCAGATGGGCTAAAAGGGGATGTTTCTGAGTTCTATCAACCGGATGAATCAATTGAGCAATGGCTTCATTAGCACTATTGCTACGTGCTACCTCAATCAACGCAGGAGAATTGAGCAAGCTGTCAGCTAATTGTTTAATTTCGCTAGAGAAGGTTGCTGAGAATAAAAGATTCTGACGCTTCTTAGGCAAGGCAGCTAGGATTTTTTTAATATCACGTAAGAAGCCCATATCAAGCATGCGGTCAGCTTCATCGAGCACCAAGATTTCGATGTCATTGAGCGAGACACAATTTTGTGACATGAGGTCAAGCAAGCGACCTGGCGTCGCAACCAAAATATCCAAGCCACCAGCAATCGCCTTGATTTGCGGATTAGCGCCAACACCACCAAAAATTACGGTGGATTTGAGGCCAGTGTATTTGCCATAAGTCACAACAGACTCTTGGACTTGAGCAGCTAACTCGCGAGTGGGGGTCAAGATTAATACGCGCAACAATCTTTTGCCGCCAGATTTGGGGGCGCTGCTTAAACGTTGCAAAATAGGAAGCGTAAAACCAGCCGTTTTTCCTGTGCCAGTTTGGGCGGCAGCTAAAAGATCGCCGCCTTTTAAGACGGCAGGAATCGATTTTTCTTGTATGGGGGTGGGGCTGGTATAGCCTTCTTCAGCAATAGCGCGAAGAATGGGCTCTGATAAACCAAGATCTGTAAATAACATAGGGGGCCAATAAAGTATTGACCCGTATTCAATTAAACGACTATCCCGGTCAATGGGGTGAGCTGCCACGCTGGAGCGTTTGCAGTAAGAGCCTCCATTTTAAGTCATTTACCTATTTAGGCTGGATTCCAGAGGTTGGGCACGACTGTATTGGCATACCCCGATACAAATGATTTCTCGGCACCAGTGATTGGATCAAACACGGAGCGATGGATTCGTCCGATATTTCCCCCATACACATGAATACTGATGGATGTTTGATCCTGAAGATTGTTTTCGACAACATGAATATCGTGCGTATTGGGTGAAACGGTATCAACATGGCCTGGAGGAGAGATGCAGGCCTCGCCAGCTTGAAAGCTGGAGTCATCTTGGCGATAGTAAGGCGTCCCTTTTTCTTCGCCACGCAATTGACCAACCATGCCCCAAACCGTGTGATTGTGCACGGGTGTTTTTTGACCCGGACCCCACACAAAACTCACAATGGAAAAGCGATCCAAGGGATCGGCATAGAGTAAATATTGCTGGTAATACTGTGGGTGTGGTTTGGTGAATTCAGCGGGCAACCAATCATCAACGGCAATCAGATGCTCTAACAGTTTTTTGCCTTTAGTAAATACAATGTCTTCGCTTGGCTTTTGCTCCAAGAGCAAGCTCAGATCTTTAACGAAGGTTAGCAATTTTCCATCAGACATATCGTGCTCCAGTACTCGCATTACTGATTGGGGAAAAACCAATCCGGCCAAGCCTTTGGCTTCAGAGTAGTTGTATCTACGCAAACAATATGCAAAGTAGCGCTAGCAATGACTTGCAATTCTTCGCTGTCCAGCAGCTTTCTCTGGGCATGTTGTTTTATTGAAACCTGTGTGCGACCACGGTGTTCAATGGTTTGGTCAATATACAGAATGTCATCAAGGCGACCTGGCTTGTAAAAGTTCATCGTCAGTTCGCGCACAGGCATCACCATATTGTGCTCATTCATCAACTTGGTGGGACTGAGATTGTATTGCGCTAACCACTCTGCACGGCTGCGCTCAAAAATTTCTAAATAACGGCCGTGATACACAAAGCCAGCAGCATCTGTGTCGGAGTAACAAACCCGATGAATATGAATAAAGGGTAAGGCGCTGGATGTGGAAAGGGCGGTCATAAAGAGTTAAATTGATTTAGGCAATATGAGCATCATATTACGATGAGGGATGCCGGCTTCTTCATACATAGGCCCTTGAGCAAGAAAGCCTAGTTTTTCATAAAACGGGATGGCGGATACCTGGGCATGCAAGGTGAGGGCGCTCGCACCTAAAGACTTCGCTCGATCAATCAGGGCTTTTAAGATCTCCAAGCCAATACCTTGACCCCGAAAACTGGGCAATACTGCCATGCGGCCAATTTGAAAAGACTGCCGTCCTGAATCTACTAGTCTGGCAGTCCCTACGCACTGGTTCCCTAAGAAGGCAAGCACATGGTGTGCCGCAGCATCAAACTCATCTAGTTCCATGTCTTCAGGAACTCCTTGCTCGTCAATAAACACTGCTTTGCGAATCCGAAAAGCCTCTTGGGAGGCTTGGGTCCAAGGTTTTATGAGGATATCTAGGGAAATCAATGGATTAAGAGGGTTATGGTTGGGTGATGTAGGGTTAATTTACCAAATATGAGTACTGTGAAGGGTTATCGTTCGATACCGCACAAGACAAGACTCAATCCCTGTTTACAATGAATTAGAGGCTTCTTTTGGGGTCCCTCTAAATCCTTCACTCAATTAGGAGTTATCTTGAAGAAATCTTTACTGGCTAGTTTATTTGTTGCTGTAGGTATTGCTTGTGCATCTTCCGTTTTCGCACAATTGCCTGCAAAGATGTTGCCTTTGGCGGCTGATGTTGCTGTATTGAGCGCAACAGTTGATTCTGTTGACGTCAAAAAGCGTATTGTTGTGTTGAAAGATGCCAATGGTAATTTGGCGCAGATGAATGTTGCTAAATCAGTAAACGATTTGGATAAAGTGAAAAAAGGTGATGTGTTCTTGGTTGAGCATGCACAAGCGATTGCAATCGGCTTAACTGCTGCTGGTAAAGATGCTAAGCCAGGTGTTTCTGGTGTACGCTCTGTAGTCATTGCTGGTAAAGGTTCTGCTAAGCCATTCGAAGAGACAGCAGATACGATTTATGCAACTGTGAAGATTACAACAATCGATCCAAAAACCCGTATCGTGACTTTCACTATGCCAAGCGGCGAGAAACAAAAGGTTAAGGTTGACCAAGCTGTTCTCGGTCTTGAGAAATTCAAGGCTGGTGATGATGTAATGGTGGAGTTTGTTGACGATACTGCTATTGGTTTCGTAACACCGAAGAAGTAAGTAACATGCCGCCAGCAGATATGCTGGTAGTAAATAAAAAAGCCCGCAGATGCGGGCTTTTTTAATGATCAGTCGCTACTAAGTATTACCTCTTAGCATTGGGAAAGAACAGTGATTCACCACCAATTTGGTAGCTGGCAATGACATCCTGACCATTCTTGGAAATCAGCCAATCGATAAAGGCTTGACCTTCCGTTTTTTTCACTGATGGGAACTTAGCAGGATTTACTAGCATCACACCATATTGATTAAAGAGTTTTGGATCACCTTGGACCAAGATTGCAAGATCGCCACGATTTTTAAAGCTAAGCCAAGTAGCTCTATCCGTCAGGATGTAGGCATTCATAGCGGAAGCAGTATTCAGGGCGGGACCCATTCCTGAGCCTGTTTCTTTGTACCAAGTCTGGCTTGGTGAAACAGTGATACCAGCCCCTTTCCAATAACGCAATTCAGCTGCATGAGTGCCGCTCTTATCGCCACGGGATACAAAAGGAGTTTGCGCTACGGAAATCTTTTGCAGTGCTACTTGAATATCTTTGCCGCCGCCTACCTTGGCTGGGTCAGACTTTGGCCCTACCAAGACGAAGTCGTTGTACATCACTTCATTGCGTTTGGTGGAGTAGCCCTCTTGAACAAAGATCTCCTCAGCAGGTTTGTCATGGACAAACACCACATCTGCATCACCGCGACGACCAATGTCTAGTGCTTGACCTGTGCCAACTGCAACTACTTTGACAGTAATCCCAGTTTTCATCTTAAAGATAGGGAGAATGTATTCAAACAAGCCAGATTGCTCGGTAGATGTCGTGGAAGACACCACAATACTTTTTTCTTGGGCGATTGCGAGTGAACTAAAGGTCGAGGCGGCAAGGAGAGCGCTCCAAAGGAGGCGGAAAAATACGTTTTTCATCTGATAATGACTAGGTTTGGTAAATTTGTATCATCGCATACATTAGCTGAGCCCTTTTGAGGCAATATTTCTTGGGCATCCGCTAGAATAAGTTCAACTATGCGCCCCCGAATAATTTCCATATTGGCTTTACTCTTTTGCTCGGTCAATTTTGTATTCGCTCAGAGCGCAACAGTTGCCGTTGCTACCAATATGAAAGATGCTTTCTCTGAAATTGCAATTGCTTTTAAGGCTAATGGCAAGCAGGGCATGAGGGTGGTTTATGGATCTTCCGGAAACTTTGCCGCTCAGATTATGAATGGTGCGCCATTTCATCTCTTCATAGCTGCTGATGAACGCTTTCCTCTTGAGCTTTATAAGAATGGCAAGACTATAGATGAAGGTGCGGTATATGCAACTGGTAAGTTAGCCATCATCGTTAACACATCATCCGGAATCGTCTTGGTGGATAACAAGGTCGATATCGCCAAGGTTATCGCTAGGGTCAATAAAGTAGCTATTGCCAAGCCTGAGTTGGCGCCCTATGGCAAAGCAGCGGTTGAATATCTCAAGGCAGAAGGATTATGGGATCTTGCTAAAGACAAGTTGGTCTACGGAGATAACATTGGTGTCGCAACATCCTATGTTGTTGCTGGTGCTGCTGATATTGGATTTACTGCTGTTTCTTTGGCCAAGTCACCAGAGGTCCTAAAAGAAACTAGCTTCTTATTGATAGATAGCAAGCTCTATGAGCCCATCAAGCAGCGTAT
Organism: uncultured beta proteobacterium; assembly: GCA_903892315.1. Next base: position 39,569 of record CAITHY010000022.1, read on the forward strand.
GGTTTTAATCAAGGGTGCCCCTCAGGAGGCGGCCGAGTTATACCAATTTATGCAAGGCGCTCAGGCTAAATCTATATTGCGCAAGTACGGCTACATCACGCCTTAACGCATATATTCCCGCATGGCTTGCAAGATCTCTTGCGGTGATTGTTCTAATTTCTTTACGACTGCGTCATAGTCTTCTGCGGGACGGTTTTGGCTGAGCTTGAACTTACCGACCAAACTGCTGATCTCAATCTCGATACCAATGATGGCTTTGAGCATCATCTGCACATATTCTTCTGGAGCGTCATCTAGCTTCCAGTCTGATTGGTATGTAGGTTCATGAATATTAGTCATTTGGGCCACATGATTTCTGAGCCACTGCGCATCATCAATGAGTTTGATGTTGCCTTGTGCATGTACGACAGCATAGTTCCAGGTAGGCACTACTTTGCCAGCTTCTTTTTTGGAAGGGTACCAAGCTGGTGTGACGTAAGCTTGTGGACCATTAAAGATCGCGGTTATCGCTGTATTACCACTAGCTGCAATTTTCGCCAATGGATTGGTTCGAGCGATATGACCATAGAGCTTGCTTCTATCGCTACTGAGCATCAATGGCAGATGATTGACTTCTAATTGATTCTCCAAACTGCCAACAATGGTTGCTAATGGATATTCAGCGATGAGCTGTGCTAGTAGGGCTGGTTCATCAACTGCAAAGTGTTTTGGTAAGTACATAGCGCTCGACCTTGGTAATATTTCCAAAAAGGGTTAAGCGTATCTTACATCTCAATATGGGCTCGTAAACCAAAGAAATTAACTGGTCCGCGATCTGCGTTATATGCAGGATTGGCTATGCGCTGGTAGTCTGCTGAGAGCGATAGGCTTTTATAGATATTCCAGCTATAAAAGGTCTCAAATATTTGTTCTTTCTTGTAATTAAGCCTGCCATCACCAATAAACATAGTCACACCACCTTGTTGTAGATAAGCAATTTGCTGGGAGGAGATGCCATTCAATGCCGCACCAATTCCGATCGTATCTTGAGGTCTACCCCAGCTTGTGCCTTTGATGGATAAGCCGCCCGATAAAGAATTGCTGATATCAGTAAATGCTTGTGTTTCAGTTTGGCCATTATTCCAGCTCCACCTTGCAAATGCGCCAATATTTTCGGTGATCGCTTGTTCGCCATTTAAGGCGTAACCCCATTTGGTTTGATAACCATATCTCGTATTGAGGATGTCTGGCGTAGTATTCGTTTGCTCTCCAAAAGTAATTGCATTGTTATATGAAGACAGCATTCCGCGATTCTGAAATACCAAGACTCTTGCTTTGCCAGGTTGCCCATTCATGGTGTGTAGGTGAGTGAGCTCTGCAGTGTTCCCATATTGCTGTGTTAGGTCGTAATCTAGGGCTAATGAGTTTGGTGTCTTAGGCATTGCCAAGCGCGCAAGACGCATGACCCATTCTTCATCATGGTAGTACTCACCTACAAAGCCATAGGTATAGCCGCGTGAGTTTGCTGCGTAGTCGTAAGCACCGCTGGCCATTAGAGACCAGTTTAAAAACTGGGTGCGCGGATCATGGCTATAACTATTGGCATCAAAGAAATCGAGCGCTGAGAAAGTTCCGTAACTCACTACGAGGCGACGTTTATCTACGTTGCCAGCCAATTGATTGGCAACACCCTCAATATGTTCTTGTCCGCCGCCTAGTCCAAACGTTTGGCGTAAAAACATTCTAGCCATGTAATAAATTGGTGGAATCGCGGTGCCTTTTTGTAGCTCACCATTGCTAAAGCCGCCTAAGCCGCTCAGGCCGGAGAAGGGGATTCCTTCAAACATTTCTGGGTTGATATAAGCTTCAGCGCCTTCCCATAATCTAGCCCCTAAAAATGCAGTGGCCGAGAAGGTATAGCTCTTAGTGATATCACCATCACTTTTATTTAAAAGACTTTTGGCTCCGTAGTAGGGGGAGTTGAAGTTATTTTTAAATTGATTGATGTAGGTAGTTTGCCCATGAATACTCCACTGTTCGGTTTCCCCTTCTAAAGGAAGTAAGTTATTAATCGTGGGAGAACTGCTCACAGGCGACTCGGCCAAGATGATCGGCGTATCGCTCACTGGGGATTCAGCATGAGCAGTGGAACATGCCCCCAACATAAATAGGGACAAAAGCAGGGTCTTGAGAATACTTAATTCAACATCATTGCCAAATCTGCAAATTCCTTTGCGATAGGTCAAAACCTGTTTTTTTGTATGTGGGAACATGTTTCTACTAGATTTAGCTACTTTGTAAATGAGAACTATTCTCAAGTATAAGGTATATAATGAGAATCGTTCTTATTAATTGATAAAAGTGACAATCCTCCATGCATTTGGACCAGGTTGATTTAGATGCCAC
>CAITHY010000023.1 GCA_903892315.1 uncultured beta proteobacterium
CCAGAACTGTGCTCCGTAGTCTCTAACCCTGAGTTCCTCAAAGAGGGCGCAGCAGTAGAGGACTTTATGCGTCCAGACCGGATTGTGATCGGTACTGAAAGTACGCCAGCAGGATTGCGTGCCAAAGAGCAAATGCGCAAACTCTACGCGCCATTTAACCGCAACCATGAACGCACCTATTACATGGATGTGAAAAGCGCTGAACTCACTAAATACGCAGCTAATGCAATGTTGGCAACCCGTATTTCTTTTATGAATGAGCTGGCTAACTTAGCCGACCTAGTTGGGGCTGACATTGAGCATGTGCGCCAAGGCATTGGGTCAGATTCGCGCATTGGTTTTGGTTTTTTATACCCAGGCACAGGTTACGGTGGCTCCTGTTTTCCTAAGGACGTATCTGCTTTATCTAAGACCGCTAAAGAGCATGGTCGTGAACTGAAGATTTTGGATGCTGTAGAGGCTGTTAATGAGTTACAAAAGTACACCCTAGTTGAGAAAATCGAAAAGCGCTTTGGCAAAGATCTCAAAGGCATGAAGTTTGCTTTGTGGGGGTTGGCTTTTAAGCCTAATACTGACGATATGCGTGAAGCGCCTAGCCGTGTGATTATTCAGGAGCTAGTTAAACGTGGCGCCCAAGTAGTTGCTTATGACCCAGTGGCCATGCCTGAAGCTAAGCATGCCTTGGAACAAGACTTTAAAGCCGATCCAACAGGTCTTGCGCAGGTTTCTATGACTGCTGATCCAATGACAGCCTTAGATGATGCTGATGCTCTAGTAATTGTTACGGAGTGGAAAGTTTTCCATACCCCTGACTTTGATGCGCTCATGCAAAAACTCAAACGTGCCATCATTTTTGACGGACGCAATCTCTATGAGCCAGCTTCTATGCAAGAATTAGGTATTGAGTACCACGGTATTGGTAGACATAATTAAAGTAAATGCAAATGGAAAAGGCGAATAGAGAGCAGTTTTCTAAAGCCCGCTTATTGGTGGTGGGTGATGTCATGCTGGATCGCTATTGGTTCGGTGATACCCATCGCATTTCACCAGAAGCGCCGGTGCCGGTGGTGCAAGTCGGAAAGGTTGATGAGCGTCTTGGTGGTGCTGCTAACGTGGCTCGTAACGTAGCCGCACTTGATGCTAAAGCCACTATTTTAGGTATTGTCGGTAATGACGAGCCTGGTAAGCGTGTAGTAGAGTTGCTCAAAGCAGGTGGTGTTGATAGTCAGCTAGAAATCGATGCGGACGTCCCCACTATTGTGAAACTCCGGGTGATTGCACGTCAGCAGCAGCTCATTCGTTTGGATTTCGAAGAAACCCCTAGTGAAAAAGCGCTTGCTCATAAATTAGAACGTTTTGAAAAATTGGTCGGCGCTGCTGATGTGGTGATTCTTTCCGACTATGGCAAGGGTGCATTAGGTCAGGTGGCTCATATGATCGAGCAAGCCCGAGCACAAAACAAAGTGATTTTGGTTGACCCTAAAGGGGAAGATTACGAAAAGTATCGCGGAGCTACTGTCCTGACGCCTAACCGCAGCGAGTTGCGTCAAGTCGTTGGCCATTGGACTAGCGAAGAAGATTTAACCAAGAAAGCTCAAGAACTCAGGAAGTCGCTTGATTTGAAGGCACTTCTCCTAACGCGCTCTGAAGAGGGCATGAGTCTTTATACCGATGCAGGTGTCAGTCACGTCAAGGCGCAAGCACGTGAGGTGTTTGATGTCTCTGGTGCTGGTGATACTGTGATTGCAACATTGGCTGTGGCCCTGGCTGCTAAATGGCCATTAGAAAAAGCCATGGCACTCGCAAACCGTGCAGGTAGCATCGTCGTTGGCAAGTTGGGAACTGCAACCGTTACTTCAGAGGAATTACAGTGACTATTATCGTAACCGGCGCAGCTGGATTTATTGGTGCCAATATTGTTCAAGCGCTTAATGCCCGTGGTGAAAAAAATATCATTGCAGTAGACGACCTTCGTCCTGCGGATAAGTATCGCAATCTCGCCGATTTAGACATCATTGATTACCTGGATAAGGACGAGTTTCTAGAGGCGTTCAGAAGCGGTCGTTTTGGTAAAGTCAAGGCGGTGTTTCATGAGGGGGCTTGTTCTGACACCATGGAGACTGATGGTATTTTCATGATGGCGAATAACTATCGCTACACCGTGGATCTATTGGATATTTGTACTGAGCAAAAAGTACAACTTCTATACGCTTCTTCTGCGGCAACCTATGGTGGCTCAGACGTATTTGTGGAGAGCCGCGAGCACGAGAAGCCGCTGAATATCTACGGCTACTCCAAGTTCTTATTTGATCAAGTAATGCGTAAACGTTTTTCTGAAAAGGCCAATACAGCTCAGGTGGTTGGTTTTCGTTACTTTAATGTCTATGGCCCGCGTGAGTCACATAAAGGCCGTATGGCTTCAGTTGCCTTTCATCAATATCACCAATACAAAGCTAATGGTCACGTTAAACTCTTTGGTGAGTATGGTGGTTATGGTCCTGGTGAGCAAAGTCGCGACTTTGTTTCTGTTGAGGATGTAGTCAAAGTAAATCTCTTCTTTTTAGATCACCCTGAAATCAGTGGTATCTTCAATTTAGGTAGCGGTCGTGCACAACCATTTAATGATGTAGCGCATGCAGTGGCTAACGCTATGCGTAAGCTAGATAAAGCCGCACCTGCAACCCTTCAAGAATTAGTGAAAGAAAAGGCGATTGAGTACATTCCATTTCCGGATGCGCTCAAAGGAAAATACCAGTGCTTTACACAGGCTGATCTGAGTAAGCTCAGGGCTACTGGCTATACAGAACCCTTCCTCAATGTGGAGCAGGGTGTAGGAAGATATATTGAGTGGTTAGAGGCCAATTCTGGTTTCTTGGCAAACCCTTTGTAAGGCAGTCAACAGAAGTAGTTGCTCCTCGTTGTAAATGATCCACGCGCACTTTATGTCCGTGGATTTTTTATTTACTACAGGAGAAAAGATGACAAGAGACTTCAATTTAGATAGCCTGGGAAATTTATTCAGAGCTACAGCTATTGCTTTGACCATGCTAGTTTCGAGCTCGGGAGTGGCATATGCATCGCCTATTAATGTTAATACCGCAACCCAAACGGAGCTTGAGAGTATTAAGGGTATTGGTCCGGCTAAAGCAAAAACGATTATTGCTGAGCGCTTAGATGGTGGGCATTTTCAAGATGCTAATGACCTTCAGAAACGGGTACGCGGCATTGGCATGAAATCAGTCGAAAAAATGGTGGATAACGGTTTAACGATTGAGGCACCGAGCTCTTTTCGGGAGCCCAACGGTCGCACTAAGAAAGAGGGCGGAGCATCTGGTCGACGCCACTCTCGTAATCAAGCTAGTCCTCGCAATCAGCAGGAGCATTCGGGATCAGGTCGCAGAAATTAAACCCTTCCGTGTGTAAGGCGGGTTATGGCTAAAATGGCTTCATGAGCAAACCTTCCTACCTTACTATTTCACAGACTGTGGGCAATACCCCTTTAGTGCGTTTGCAGCGTATTCCTGGTTTGGAAAACGAGAATCGCAATAATGTGATCTTGGGTAAGCTGGAAGGAAACAATCCAGCCGGGTCGGTGAAGGACCGACCTGCGCTGTCGATGATTTCACGCGCACAAGAACGTGGTGAGATTAAACCTGGCGACACATTAATTGAGGCAACTAGCGGCAATACAGGTATTGCATTAGCAATGACCGCCGCGATGCTGGGTTATAAAATGATTTTGGTGATGCCAGAAAATCAAAGTATTGAACGTCGTCAAAGTATGGCGGCTTATGGCGCTGAGCTCATTTTGACTGCGGCCTCTGGTGGCATGGAGTTTGCTAGAGATTACGCCTTGCAGTTGCAAAGAGAGGGTCGCGGTAGATTGCTCGATCAATTTGCCAACCCAGATAATCCTAGAGCGCATATAGAAACTACTGGCCCAGAAATTTGGCGAGACACTGATGGTCAGGTTACTCATTTTGTTTCTGCCATGGGTACAACGGGAACCATTACCGGAGTCTCTACTTATCTCAAATCCAAGAACCCTGCGATTCAGATTATTGGTGCACAACCAGAAGAGGGTTCTCAGATACCGGGTATTCGGAAGTGGGCACCAGACTACCTGCCCAAGATTTATCAGGGCGATAAGGTAGATCTGATTGAGTATGTTTCACAAGCGGATGCAGAAGAGATGGCGCGCCGCTTGGCAGCGGAAGAAGGTATTTTCTGCGGCATCTCTGCTGGAGGCGCTTTGGTGGTGGCTTTGCGTATAGCCCGTCAAGTTGAAAATGCCACAATCGTTTTTATTGTCTGTGACCGTGGCGATCGTTATCTATCAACTGGTGTTTTTCCAGCCTAAGACTTCATTTTTTTCTTGGTGCTGAGTTTCTTAGGTTTAGACTTTTCAGTATTCGTCTTAGACCCGCTCGCTTTCGTTGATTTTTCTACTGCCACAACGCTTTGGTTTTTATATCCCAGAGCCTCGGCAAACTCAGCAACACTTTGTGCGTAGAAATAACTACGGTTGTATTGCACAATCGTCAGGAAATTATTCAGACCCACAAAATATTGCACTTGGTCTGAGCCATCTTTATCAGGGTAGGGTAGGTCAACAATGAAAGCTTTGCTTTGTGGCTCTACACCACCACTTTGCAGGTCGCCTTGTGACGGTGTCAAGACCCCCTTTTCAATAAGCTCTTGAACGGTGTATTTCAGTTGCGGTTCACCGTCGGCCAATGCTCTGGCTGCACTAATGCCATTTATCTGCACTGGAAATGAAATTGGCATGCCTGGTTGCCAGCCATGTTTTTTCATGAAGTTGGCAACACTCGCAATCGCATCTTTAGGGCTTTGCTTTAGATCGATTTGGCCATCGCCGTCACCATCGACTGCAAAGCTACGAATACTGCTGGGCATGAACTGGGGCAGACCGATAGCGCCAGCATAAGAGCTGTTCTGATTTAGGCAGGCACTAAAGCGTGCGCTATTGACATCTTGACTACTGTTTTTGGCAGGCAACCTGCCACCTGCTCGAGTCCAGCACATCAGAATGAGTTCTTGGAGTTGATCCTTGAAGAGCTGTTCACGTGCTGGTTTGTTGGGGGTATCTGGGTAACTAAAGGCGAGAGTGGATAGAACGTCTTTCACTCTGAAATTGCCGGTTTGCCTCCCATAGATGGTTTCGATGCCAATAATGGCCACAATAATCTCAGCGGGCACCCCTGATTCTTGCTCAACTTGGCTTAAAAAGGCCTGGTTTTGCTCCCAAAAGACCCTGCCAGCCTTAAGGCGGACAGGCTCAATAAAGCGTTTGCGATAAGCCAGCCAGTTCTTCTTAAACGTACCCGATGGGGGTAATACCAATTTCCGAATAGAGGGAACCGTTTTAGCATCTAGGAAGCCCATTTCTAGGGCTGGGAGTGGGATTTCCTGGTTTTGGGAGACCTGGGTGAGGAGTTCGTTGAGGTTCTGGCTAAAACGCGCCTCAGTAGCAGCATCGTCAGTCTGGTTTACGATGGGCTGTTGTGATTGGATTGGCTGCGTAGGAGTGCTGGAGCACCCTGCTAACGCAAGAGCAAGCAGTAAGTAGGAGATGCGAAAGTTCATGCCTAAGGTTTTGGATTTTCGAATGTTGAGCACGTTTAATTAGATTATAAAAATTACAAATTTGCTATTAAGGATTTCGAGTAATGACAACAGGATACATAACTCATCCAGACTTTCTGAAACACGAGATGGGAAGCCATCATCCAGAGTGTCCGGAGAGAATTCAGGCGATCAATGATCAACTGATACGTAGTGGTGTCGATCAATTGTTACATCATTTAGATGCACCATTGGCTACTGAAGACCAGCTTGAATTAGTGCATAGTCCCGATCACGTTTCTTTTGTCCGAGATCGCGCCCCAGAGAGTGGATATTTCATGCTCGATGGTGACACCATTATGAATCCCCATACTTATAGAGCATCACTTAGAGCTGCGGGCGCTGCGATTGCGGGCGTGGATGCGGTGATGAAGGGTGAAGTTGAGAATGTCTTTTGTGCAGTAAGACCCCCAGGTCACCATGCAGAGCCAACGCGTTCTATGGGGTTTTGTTTATTTGATAACGTGGCGATTGCTGCGCGATATGCAATGGAAACCTATGGCATTAAACGCGTGGCCATCGTGGATTTTGATGTTCATCATGGCAACGGTACAGAAGCTGCATTTTTCAATGACCCCAACGTATTGATGTGCAGTTTCTTCCAGCACCCTTTTTATCCCTACAGCGGTCTTGATCATGCAAACAATATGGTCAATGTACCTTTGCCTGCTGCCACTCGGGGTGATGTGGTGCGCTCCATCGTAGAAGAGCAATGGTTGCCTGCTTTACGTAATTTTGAGCCTGAGCTCGTGATTATTTCAGCAGGCTTTGATGCTCATCGCGAAGATGATTTAGGGCAGATGGGCTTGGTAGAGGATGACTATGTCTGGATTACCAAACGTTTAAAGGAAATTGCTCGTGACTATGCGCAAGGACGCATTGTGAGCTGCTTGGAGGGTGGTTATAACCTCTCTGCTTTGGGGCGTAGTGTAGTAGCTCACATTAAAGCTTTGGCGGATATTTAATAAAACAAATTTTGTAATTGAGTACAACAGAAATCGAAGGCTGAAGATGGCAAATATTTATGAACAAGGTTTAGATCGCAATCCAGCTAACTACACCCCAATTACTCCACTCTTATTTTTAGAGCGCTCTGCAGAAATTTATCCTAATAAAACTGCTGTGATTCATGGGAAGTTGCGTCAGACCTGGGGGCAAACTTATGAGCGTTGCCGTCGCTTAGCGAGCGCTTTGCAAAAACACGGTATTGGTTTGGGTGATACGGTAGCGGTGATGTTGCCTAATACCCCTCCAATGGTAGAGGCCCACTTCGGCATCCCTATGGCGGGCGCGGTTTTGAATGCCCTCAATACTCGTTTAGATGCAGAGACAGTGGCCTTTATGCTCAATCATGGTGAAGCAAAAGTAGTGATTGTGGATCCCGAATTCTCAGGAGTCATGAAGAAAGCGCTTGAGATCGCGAAGCAAGAGTCGGGCCGTGAGTTTTTAGTGATTGATGTTGAAGAAAAAGAATTTGATGTGTCGGGCGAGAAGTTGGGTAGTCTCACTTATGAACAATTACTTTCTGAAGGTGATCCTCACTTTGCATGGAAGGTTCCTGCTGATGAGTGGCAAGCAATTTGCTTGAACTACACATCAGGTACTACGGGCAATCCTAAGGGAGTGGTGTATCACCATCGTGGCGCTGCAATGAATGCTGTTTCCAATGTATTGGATTGGGATATTAATAAACACCCCATCTATCTCTGGACTCTGCCAATGTTCCATTGCAATGGCTGGTGTTTTCCTTGGACGATCGCAGCTCGTGCCGGCGTCAATGTCTGTTTGCGTCGCGTGGATGCACAACATATTTTTGCGGCCATTAAAGAACATGGTGTTACCCATTATTGTGCGGCACCTATTGTGCATAACTTATTGGTCAATGCGCCAGATGAGCTGAAGGTTGGGGTGCCCACAGGCGTCAAAGGCTTGATCGCGGGGGCTGCTCCCCCTGCATCCATTATTGAGGGTATGGAAAAGTTAGGATTTGATTTAACCCATGTTTATGGTTTAACTGAAACCTATGGACCGGCAGCCGTGTGCGTTAAACAAGACGAGTGGAATGATGTCGATATTGGTGAGCGTGCTCGTTTAAATGCCCGTCAAGGTGTGCGTTATCACATGCAGCAAGCAATCGCTGTACTTGATCCAGAAACCATGAAGGCAGTTCCGGCGGATGGTGAGACCATGGGTGAAATTATGTTCAAAGGCAATATCGCGATGAAGGGTTACCTAAAGAACAAAAAGGCAACCCAGGAGGCATTTGAGGGTGGGTGGTTTCACTCGGGTGACTTAGCCGTGATAAATCCTGATGGCTACGTCAAGATGAAGGATCGTAG
>CAITHY010000024.1 GCA_903892315.1 uncultured beta proteobacterium
AAAACCCTCTACGTTCAATCGTTGTAATAGAGTGATTCTAAATCAGGCGTATCAGACTTGGTCGGATACCTTTTTGTGGGCCGAGAAGAAACGTTCGCAGATCTCCATGCCAACTAGCATAGCAATAACAAAAACTAGGGCTTTCAGGTGACCAGCGCCAAGAGCAACTAAAGCTGGGCCAGGGCAAAAGCCAGCAATTCCCCAGCCAGCCCCAAAGATCAAACCACCAATAATTAGGGGCTTTGTAATGTCTTTACGGGTAGGTATATGCAAGGCACCGCCAAAAAATGCCGCTGTTCTCTTACTAACTACATAGAAACCGGCAAGACCAACTAGTACTGCGCCGAACATGACGAAGATTAGAGATGGGTCCCAAAGACCGGTTAAATCTAAGAATCCCAATACCTTTTGTGGATTACTCATGCCCGAGATAATTAAACCCCAACCAAAAAGAACGCCAATAGCGTACTGACTAACGAGGCCGAAATGTTTTTTCATCTTAGAGCCCAATCAAATGGCGGAGCACAAAAACAGTTAAGAAGCCTGCACCCATAAAAGATAACGTGGCAACCAATGAACGTGGCGATAAACGTGACAGACCACAGATGCCGTGACCACTAGTACAACCTGAGCCATATTGCGCTCCAAAACCAACAAGAAGACCTGCAACCACTACAGCAATCCAGTCAGATTCGATTTCCACAACGGGAAATATTCCGAAAAATAGAGCGGCCATAAATGGAGCCGTAACCAAACCCAAAACTAAAGCCAAACGCCATGCTGTATCGGTTAATTTTGGGTGCAGTAGACCAGAAACAATCCCACTAATTCCCAAAATACGTCCATGCAACAAAACATATAAGGCTGCTGCAAGCCCAAGAATCATTCCGCCCAGCAAAGAAGGAATGGGTGTGAATGAAAGCCAGTCAATTTGCATATGTGATATCCAGTCTTATCAAGCGCAAGGATTTGGAGCTAGTCGCATTTGCAAGTAACGCAAACCTAAGTACGCTCCAAAAATAAATCCTGGCAAAGCCAGAATTGAACCCAAGGCCAGCGTAGATATACCGCTTAAGCCCTGCCCTACTGTACAGCCCAAAGCAGTGACTCCACCAAACCCCATTAATGCTGCACCAATCAAATGATTCGCAGTATCTTCAGCATTACGAAAAGACTCCCAACGGAAAGATTTAGTTAATAGCGCAATTGCAGCTGATCCCAAGACCATACCCACTACCGCAACAATCCCAACAGTTAATACCTTGGAGGTGTCGCTGTACATCATCAACCAATCCAAAGAGTAAGCATATGGCGCCACAAAAGAAAGGCTTTCCATACGCGCAGAGTTTGTCACCAAAAATACTTCCTCTAAAGTATTTGGATCTTCAGCCACATGCCCAAGATGGCCTGATATCCACCATATTGCGCAAATTGCCAAACCTACCGCTGTGCCTGCAAACAAATTCTCCGGGGTCCAAAAAGATTTTTTAGCCAATGCTGAAGCAATAAAAGCAAAGCCAATAATTAAACCTAGCGCAAGGTGAAGGTTAGCCCGAGGTATCCCAAGTGGGCCACTCAATAAGCTAGGCAAGTCCTGAGAAGTATTAAAAGCAATAAAAAAAGTATCCAGGGTATTAATGCGAATAACCCCCAAAAATCCGCGCAATGTCATATAGGCGCTTAAGCCAAGAACCATAAAGACAATTAGGGACTTTAGATTGCCGCCCCCAATACGGACAAGGGTTTTACTGCCACATCCAGAAGAAAGAACCATACCAAAACCGAACAAAATACTGCCCACCATGGTTGAAAGCCATAAAAACTTATTGCTTGTATAAATGCTTTTAAGGGGATCAATCATTCCTAAGTAAGACATTAAAGCGAAACCAATAATGGCAACTCCAATAGCCAAGAACCATTGTTTGAGACGATCCCAGCTAGACATGATGTAAGCATCAGATACGGCACCCATGCTGCAAAAACCCGTCTTTTGCATTACCGCTCCAAGCAAAAATGTAATCGCAAAAGTGGCCCATAGGACTGACTTACTTAAAGAGCTGATATCTACTACATCCATAGCGACTGTATCTTGAAAAATTAAGGTTTAAATTTGTAAAACTGTTTATTAAGAAAAGTGGCAACATCCACCTCATCCTCTGGAAATAAATCAAGGCGAAGCTCTGTATTACAGAGTGAGATCATCTTTTTTAAATCGGCCAAGGACTTTACCTTGCCATCTGAACGGGTGTAAATCATGTCACCATTTCCAAAGCCCGTTTTCTTGGCATGGCAGGAGTAACATTTTTGCTGATCAATAGCTTTACCGTTTGCCAAATCCGGAGTAGCAAGCACCGGCGCAGTCATTAGCGCAGTCATTACAGCTACAGCAACAGATCGAAGGATCATTTTCATTACAAATCGAGGATTTAGCTTTAATCCGCTATTTTAAGGCCCAATAGCCGTATTTGCCCTACTCCGCCTGGATAGAAAGATAGACGTTATAGGCATTCATGCG
>CAITHY010000025.1 GCA_903892315.1 uncultured beta proteobacterium
CTTGCCATTTGATCCATGGCAAGTTGCGCAGGAGAAGTCCATTGGACCGCCCTCATAATAAAAAGCACGCTTACCCAATTCATAGGCTTCTTTTTCTTTTGGATGCTGCGTACTGACTTTAATCTTTTGATCTTTGGATGCTGTAACAACATACGCTACCAAAGCATCCATATCCTTCTTCAAACCTTTTTGAAATGGAGCATCCACAATCTCTTGTGCTGAAATACCTTGCAAGGTAGACATGCAAGTGATTAAACGAGACTCTAAATCTTGCACTTTATTGGTATCGGAAAAATATCTCGGCAACTGTGCTGCAGCGCCTTTAATAACTCCGGGGCCAAGCCCTAGGTTACATTTTTCAAGTGTGGCATTTTTTGGCCCTGCCGGCTTCTTCCATAATTCAGCGCCAGCATCCTCATAGAGTTCTGAAGGATTGCCATCGGCAATCATTTGACGATATTTGGCAATTTCATCTGCAGTTGATTGAGCAAAAACGGTTGAGGCAAACAATAATGCCCCGCCCGCTAGAAACAACCCAAACACAGGGCTTAGTTTTTTTCTCATGATTTACTTAAGAAACAGTGGCTTCATCACTACGCTTATCACCCTTGGTATCAACCCAATTCACAACGAGCTTGTCACCCTTAGAACCCTTGTACTTAAAGTTCAAGAAGGGGTCTTTAGAAATGGCTGAGCCAAAGTCTGCAGAGAAAACTTCTTTACCCTGAGCCTTAACCGATACCGTAGAAATAAACCAAGCTGGAATTAATTTGCCAGACGCATCTTTGCGTTGACCAGATTCCATGTCATGTTTCATCAAAATTTTGACATCCACAATTCCATTTGATTCGGCTGCCCGAATGCGCATTGGATCACCCATCGTAGTTCCTTTATCTTTTTTATCTATTTAAATGATTCTGTTTTTTGCGAGGTAACTTGTTAGCCGCCGCATCCACCAAGAGTCACTTTGATTTCCTTAACAGCCATCACCCATTTGCCATCAGCCTTCACTAATGCGTAGACATTTGAAGTCTGAGCCATCTTGATTCGAGTAGTCACCATTGGCTCAGTGCCTGCTGGAATAAAAAATTGAGCCGCCAATGGACTTGGATTTTTTTCAACAAGGATTGCTAACTGAGCACCTTTTAAATTGGTGGTGATGCCGACCGGTACCACTGCGCCGTTTTCCGCAATATCAGGCGCATTAACAACAACAGCCCCTGACTTATCAGGAGTGCCGGTGCCCAAAGCCTGAAATACCTCGTCAAGACTCTTACCCTCAAACGCTGCCTTATTCCACTCTTCCGCTTGTGCGGAGGTGATTAAGCCTGCAGAGGCCATAAGTCCAAATACCGTCGAATATTTCAATAAGTCGCGACGCTGCTGATTCATATCCATCCTTTTGAAAACCCTCATCCAGGGTCATTAAAAATTGCCACAATCCTCTACTTTAAAGGGGATTGGTCAATCTGTCGCAAACCAGAATCGTCAATAGCCCGACATACCCCAAGATAGGTGAAAATGGGGGTAATTATTCACCTTAAGGCAACTTCAATAGATGTTTGATTTAGAGGCTCTATTCCTCTCGCTAAAGCTAGCCATTTGGACTCTGGTCCTGATCCTCCCTTTTGGAGTCTGGGTCGCCCATTCCCTTCAAAGCATGGGAAAAGGCAGATCTTGGATAGAAGCGGCTCTAGCCTTGCCATTAGTTCTCCCCCCTACCGTTTTGGGCTATTACCTATTGGTTGGCTTAGGCGGCAAGACCTTTTTAGGCATTCCTCTGGTGTTTTCATTCACCGGAATCCTAATTGCTTCACTCATCGTGAACTTACCATTCGCCATTCAGCCCATACAGCGTGCTTTTGAAGCCATTAATCCTGAAATCCGTGAGGCAGCCCAAGTCAGCGGCCTATCTAAATGGCAAATTTTTCGTCTGATTGAGTTGCCACTAGCTTGGCGCGGAATTACTAGTGCCGCAGTTCTTACCTTTGCACATACCTTAGGTGAATTTGGTGTGATTCTCATGGTTGGTGGCGCCATTCCTGGAGAAACCAAAACAGTATCCATTGCGATTTACGACAAGGTACAAAGTTTTGACACCTCAGGAGCTGGCGCTCTATCGCTCATCTTGTTGGCAACATCATTAATTGCAATTGCCCTATCCTATGGCGTTTTTGGGCGCAATCCAACACAGTCTAAAAAGTGGAGAGGCTAATGCTCAAAGTCAAACTCTCCCAAACTTCTCCAAATCCATTGCAGCTGAATATTGAATGTATTCCTGGGGAGTTGCATGCCCTGGTGGGACCATCTGGCAGCGGCAAGACGACCGCCTTACGCACTATCGCCGGTCTTAACAATGCCGAGACTGGAAATATTGAATGTGATGGTGAGATCTGGTTTGAAGCGAATGATCTCAATGGTGTGACTGCATCACTTAAACCAGCTGAGCGCTCATGTGGATTTCTATTTCAACAATACGCTCTCTTCCCACACTTAACCGCACTTGAGAATGTATGCATACCCCTATACAACTCAATAAGATCAGTTTCAGAACGCAAGTTGCAGGCTCAGCAATGGCTAGACCGCATGGGCATTGGAGAGTTATCCAATCGTATGCCAAATCAACTCTCGGGCGGTCAACAACAACGGGTTGCACTTGCTAGAGCTTTAGCTCGATCACCAAAAATACTTTTGCTTGACGAGCCCTTCTCTGCGATTGATGCGCCTACGCGCCAGAGTCTTTATAAGACGCTAGCTGAACTTCGCAAAGATTTGAATATTCCGATTCTCCTAGTCACCCATGATTTAAGAGAGGCAGATTTATTGGCCGATCGCATTACTGTGATCGATCAAGGTGTTGGCCTACAGACGGCCCCTCCTCAAGTCTTATTCGACAGACCCAGAAACTCACGGGTTGCAGAACTAGTTGGTATTAGCAATAAGTTTGAAGGTGTCTTTACCGCAGGAAAGCTCAGCTGGAACGGTAGTCAACGCGTTTTTGATGTGACAGACAAAGGAAAGATTCCCCCGAATACCCCTGTTGCCTGGGTCATTCCTGCCGGAGGCTTAAGTCTTCATGCAACACCGAGTGAAAATGCCGTCGAAGGAACTGTTGAGCAAATCAGCACCCTAGGACAGATTGCAGTAATTCAGCTACGTACAGTTGAAGGTGGCCATGTCATCACTTGGGAAGCCTCTGCTGCAGAGGTGAATAGACTTAACTTGAATGTTGGCAAAGGCACCTATCTTGAAATTGATGGCAGCAAGATTCACATCATGCCGCTGCGCCCAATTAACGATCCACGTCGCTTTACCAACTAAGAAAGTTTTACTTTCTAGCAACTAGCCCCAGTAAGGCAGACATACCAGTATGTCTAGGGCCCTCAGAGAGCTCCTTCTCGTAGCTAACGAGTTCCAGGATCTGAAACTCTTTAGATAAATCTCTAATCAACTCTTCTGTGTACAGATGTTCTATTAAAGATGGGCCACCAGTTTTGTAATCTAGCTGCTTAGGCGTGTAGCCCTGCAGGATAAAGAGTCCGCCTGGCTTAGTCGCCTTATATGCTTGCTGGAATATTCTGGTACGCATTGCTGGATCGGCGAACTGTATGAAGATGCCAATCACTGCGTCATAAGTATTTTCGGGCCAGGCGTAACTGTCCGTATCAGAAAAAGAGTAATCAACCTCGACTTGATTGTCTTTCGCGAATTGCTTTGCCTTGGCTAGGGCGATATCCGATGCGTCAAAGCCAACAACCTGCATACCTTGCTTAGCAAGCCAGACGCCATTGCGACCTTCACCGTCTGCAATACACAAGACCTTATCTTGGGGCTTTAGGTATTGCTTTGTTTTCTCAACCAGATATTCATTTGGCTCTTTGCCGAAGATGAACTCTTCTTTATCGAAGCGTTCATTCCAGAACTGGGTTGCGTCAGAGAAACCCATAGATCTATCTTGATGTACCTGATTATTTTTTGAGTCCACCAACGAGGTCGTTCTTTAAGTCGTTGATGTTTTCAAGGCCAACCGCAATACGCACCAAGCCATCAGAGATGCCTGCAGCCTTGCGAGCCTCTGGCGTCACGCGACAATGCGTGGTTGTTGCCGGATGAGTAATAGTCGTGCGGGTATCACCCAAGTTTGCAGTAATCGAGCAAAGCTTGGTTTGATTAATCAGTTTGAATGCGGCCTTCTTGCCACCCTTTAAGGTGAAAGATACGATTGCACCGCCCTCTTTTTGCTGGCGCATTGCCAAAGCATGCTGAGGATGAGATTTGAGGCCTGGGTGATAAACACGCTCCACCCCTGACTGTTTCTCAAGCCATTGCGCTAAGGCGAGCGCATTTTGACTCTGTTGCTTCATGCGAAGCTCTAAAGTCTCCAATCCCTTCAGGAATACCCAAGCATTAAATGCAGAGAGTGTTGGACCTGCGGTACGTACATATGGGAAAACCTTGCCCATGATGAAATCATTGCTGCCAACAATAGCGCCACCAACTACCCTACCCTGGCCATCCAAATATTTAGTTGCAGAGTGAATCACTACATCAGCACCGAGTGCCAATGGTTTTTGCAATGCTGGTGTGCAGAAGCAGTTATCTACTGCAAACAAAGCTTTTGCCTTCTTCGCTATTTTTGAAATCGCTTTGATGTCAGCAATCTCAGTTAAGGGATTTGAAGGCGTCTCTAAATAAAAGAGTTTGGTATTTGGTTGGACAGCAGCCTGCCATGACTTGGTGTCGGCCAAATCTGCATAAGTGGTTGTGATGCCAAAGCGGCCCAAGATATTGGTAAACAGTTGAATCGTTGCACCAAATACGGAGCGCGAACAAACAACATGGTCACCTGCTTGTAGATGAGCCATCGCCATTGTCAAAATGGCTGACATGCCTGATGCTGTAGCAATACATGCCTCGCCACCTTCTAAGGCAGCCAAGCGATCCTGGAACATGCTCACAGTTGGATTGGTAAAGCGTGAATAGATAAAGCCTTGATCGGCATGCGCAAAACCATCGGCTGCTAATTCAGCACTATCAAAACAAAAACTGGAGGTAAGGAACATCGCTTCTGAATGCTCTTGGTATTCAGCTGTGCGGCGAGTACCAGCGCGAACTGCTAAGGTCTCAAGCGCTAGCTTAGAAAAATCCGGTTTTTTGCGTGTGGTTTTGCTCTTCATACTGCTATTTTGACACCGAATTGGAGATTTGCCTCGTGTGAGGCAAATTCCTGTCGCTTTTTAGTCTTCGGTAGCCAAATGCAGATGGAGCTGTGAGCGGGCAAAGTCGCTCGAATCCTTTTGACGATCTGCCTTAGCGGCTGAGGTATTTCTGGCGGCTTCCAAAGCATCTAGATAGGACTCGGTGATGTCACCAGTTACATAGAAGCCATCAAAGCAAGAGGCCTCAAAGTTCTTAATATCAGGATTAACATCCCTTACCGCCTGCTTCATATCTTCAATGCTTTGATAAATCAACTGATCGGCACCAATCATCTTGTTGATTTCTTCATCGGTACGACCATAGGCAACCAATTCACTACGGGTTGGCATATCAATACCGTAGACATTCGGGAAACGTACAGGCGGTGCAGCAGATGCAAAGATTACTTTCTTCGCACCAGACTCACGAGCCATCTGCACGATCTCAAATGAAGTGGTTCCACGAACAATGGAGTCATCCACAATCAAGACAGTCTTGTCTTTGAACTCAATGCGCATGGCATTCAATTTTTGACGGACAGACTTTTTACGAACAGCTTGCCCCGGCATGATGAAGGTGCGACCGATATAACGATTCTTAAAGAAGCCTTCACGGTAATCCACGCCCAAGTTCTTTGCTACCTGCATTGCAGCTGGACGACTTGAATCTGGAATTGGCATCACGACATCGATCTCAGAGACATCAGTCTCCTTGCGAATCTTCTCGGCCAAGTAATCACCCATACGCATGCGAACGTTATAGACGGTCACTCCATCAATTGTGGAGTCAGGACGAGCCATGTAGACGTATTCAAAAATGCATGGTGTTAGCACTGCATTAGGCACACATTGACGTGAATAGAAATTGCCATCCAAGTCGATATAGATTGCTTCACCTGGATTGACATCACGTACGAATGTAAAGCCTAGACCCTCGAGCGCTACAGACTCCGATGCAATCATCCACTCAGGACCTTGAGGCGTATCAATACGTCCGATACATAAAGGACGAATACCATACTGATCACGGAAGGCCAATAAACCATAGCCTGCAATTAAAGAAACTACCGCATAAGAACCTTTAACCCGGTTAGTTACACCAGTAACAGCGTTAAACATCGCGCCCTCATCAAGAGCTGCGCTATTGGTTTCTTTTTGAAGTTCATCCGCTAAGACGTTGAGTAACACTTCAGTATCAGAGCTGGTATTGATATGGCGACGGTCACGATAGGCCATCTCTACACGCAAGCTTGGTGCGTTCGTGAGATTACCGTTATGGGCCAAGATAATGCCGTAAGGAGCGCTGACATAAAAAGGTTGCGCCTCTTCTTCACTACTTGCAGAACCAGCAGTTGGATAACGCACTTGGCCGATGCCAGCATTACCAACCAAGCTGCGCATATTGCGAGTTCTAAAAACGTCTCTTACTAAGCCATTGGCTTTATGCATCGTGAATGAATTACCATTCATCGTTGCAATGCCTGCAGCATCCTGACCGCGATGTTGCAAAAGCAACAAGGCATCATAGAGAAGTTGATTTACTGGTGAGTGGGAAACAGTTCCGACGACGCCGCACATATCTCTAGATTCCTATTGTTAATTTAGGAGTAATGGTAGGGGTAACTTTAGGCATTGCATCACCCAATTGCTTTGCCCAGTCAGCAGGAAGCCAACCTTTAATTAAACCGGTTGCCATATCAATTGCTGGTCTGGTGATGGCATTCTTCCAGGCCATACTTTGCGGAATAGGAGTGAGTGCAGCCAAGGTAGCAAGCACCACCACAATTAAGCCGCCACGAATCACACCAAAAATCAAACCCAAGAAACGGTCAGTCAAACTAAGACCAACTGACAAAATAATTTTTTGCACTACCCCACCAAATAAACCGCAAACTATCAGCGTAAGGATAAAGAGGATCAGGAAGCTAACACCTAAGCTGAGCAACTCATCCAGATGAAATGTAGACAGCCACTCTGTTGAGAGGTAATTACTGTAGTGATATGCCACCCAAGCAGCTGCGAACCATGAAGCCAGAGCAAGCACTTCTTTAAATAAGCCGCGCGAGATACCAACCAAAGCAGATATCAAGAGCACAACTAGGGTGAAGTAATCCACCGATGTTAGCTTGAGGGTGGATAAGTATTCCATTACTGCTTACCGGATTCGACGAGTCTTGGGGAGAGACCCATCGCTTTAATTTTCTTTTCCGCTGCTTCTGCAGCGTCTTTGTCGGTGTATGGCCCGGCACGCAATACATATAACTTAGTCCCATCACTGCCCGTCTTATTTAAGACGTAGTTCGGGATCTTTTGATCCTTGAGCTTTGCAATCCAACCTTTAGCACGCTCTTCCGATGCAAAGGCACCAATCTGAATAACGTATTTACCTGAACCATTTGAAGTGGTAGGTTTAGCAGCATCATCCGCTTTAGGCTTAGGCTCTGCTTTAGGAGCACTTGCAGCAACCACTTCTTCACCAGCAGCCAATCCCAATGTTGCAGATTTATTTGCGGCTGGTGGTGTTGGCTTAGCGTCTACTTTCGCTTCTGCCTTAGGCTCTGGCTTAGTTTCTGCTTTAGTTTCTGGTGCAGGTACCACTGCAGCTTTAGGCGCTTCTTTAGCAGGCTCAACAGGAGTTTCTACTTTTGGTTTTTCTTCGGCCTTGGTTTCAGTTCCGGGAATTGGCAAGCTAGTCACAATGTTGACAGCGATGTCATTTGGCGCTGACTTTGGTTTGCTATCCAGAATACGGGGCAAGCCAACAACGGCGATTAATACCAAGACAGCGGCGCCGATCAGACGATGACGCGCTCTTTGTTGTTCTGGATCTTCTGTAAGGGCTAGCTCTTCAGCTTCTGCTGCGCGCTGGAAACTACGTGGGGCCGCACGTTTGGTGGTGCGACTACCCCTTAAACCTAATTCAAGGTCATCAGACTGGGTTTTTCGCTTAAAAAAGCTTGGTAAACGAATCATGGATCAGTGGGCCTGGTTGTTTCGGTAAGTCATTACGCCTGCAACGGTATAG
Organism: uncultured beta proteobacterium; assembly: GCA_903892315.1. The sequence goes on from CAITHY010000025.1 coordinate 8,224, forward strand.
AAGGATCCGAAGGTCACAATTCTATCACCCTCACC
>CAITHY010000026.1 GCA_903892315.1 uncultured beta proteobacterium
AATAGCCTGTCAAACGTTAGCTCTAGCATGTCAGTAAAAAGGGAGTTGTCCGTTTGATGAGCTAAATTAAAGAATAACCGTGTAACAACCTGGCTTTTTCAATATTTGCGCAAAAGTAGGGGAGGTCGGAGAGCTGAATGGGATTGGATTGCTGGTTACCCCGTTTGGAAGTCAAACTACCCCAGGTTTTAACTAAAACCAGATCAAAGTGGTCGTTTTGGACCCAGTACTGGTAATACTTGGTTTTTGTGGTGAAACGACGCCGGTTTTGATAACCTAGTAGGGTCTCCATTTAACCCCCCCTTTCCGCTTCAGTTGACAGAACAATTATGTAGATCTGCGTACTCTAAAACCCTACAGGTTCACCTGGTGATCTTTTGGCAATTTAAGATTGAATTGTCTAAATTTCTCAGATAGGAACGCTCAAAATGACAGAAACAACCAGGGACCACGCAATCGACCAATTGGTCTGGACCATTATTAAGGACAGCCAAAATCCGGACGACTTCGTCTCGTTTATCCGTCATGCCAGGGACCGGGAGGTTGACTATGATGCAGCCTTTAACTTGGCACTAAACCATAGGGCCAATAGGGATGCAAAATCACTCTTCCCAGATGCTGTAGCTAAACTGGAAGAACGAGCAAGTGCTGGGTGCTCAAGCGCAATGCTCCACCTAGGCATTTGGCACAGACTCGGTTACGGAGTTCCTGTGGACTCAGACAAAGGTCTAGCCTGGTACAAGGCAGGCATGGAACTGATGGACGGACGCTGTTTTATGGGCTACGCCGTAGGTGTCATGCACTCTGATCCAGATACCGCAAGACCTCTTTTTCAAAGAGCAACGGAACTTGGTTGCTCTCTTGCACACAGTTACTGGGCAGATATCGACAAAGAGCACTTCATGGAGCATATGGCATTAGGTGCTAAAGACCATGATTCTCTTGGTGTCTATCTTTATGCCTATGAGCTTTTAAGGCGAGCAACCAAGGAACACGAGACAGAGCATGCCCTGGACGTGATGAAGCGAGCTTCTAAACTTGGATCAACCAATGCATCATTTCAGCTTGCAATGATGTTTATTTACGGCGAACACGGTAAAAGCGTTGATAACGCAGCTGCTGAGTATTGGTTTCAAAAAGGTATCCGCTGTGGCAGTGTCAACTGCATGACCGGGCTCGGTATCTATCTAACGCGTGATGTACCAGAGCGACTAAAGGAGGGATTAAATCTTCTTCTTAGAGGTTCAGTTTTTGGGGATCCACAAGCGCAGTATTTTCTGGGCAAGCACTTGATGGGAAGGGGCCAAACAAAAGAGGAGCAAACTGAGGGTTTATATTGGTTAGAAAAGGCGGCCGCACAAAAGCACAAGTTTGTCTACTACCTCCTTGCTGAAAACTACAAATACGGCATCGGCGTGGATGCAGATCTGGACTTGGCTGCCAGTTGGGCCAAACGGGGGGTTGAGATTGGGGACGCAGATTGTCAGTGCTTTTACGGCTTAGCTTTGATTCACGGGGAGGGGGTTGAGAAAGACCCAGAAAACGCCCATAACCTCTTTCACGCAGCATATATACAAAACAATGACTGGGGAACTTACTTGCTTGGGATGTCCTACGAACGAGGTGACGGGGTACCCGTTGATAAAACAAAAGCCGTTGGATATTACAGGGAAGGTGCAAAGCGCGGGGATATCAATTGCACATTTGTACTGGGTCTTGCTTACCTAATTGGCGAAGGGGTTGAGGGGGATTATCCAACTGCGCTTAAGTGGTTTAAGCTATCAGCAGATAAAGGTTCATCTAGGGCTAAAACGTACATAGGTCTTATGTTTCTAAACGGATCTGGCGTTCAAGCCGATACAGAATTGGGGGAGAAATGGCTACTAGAAGCAGCAAAGGAGGGGAGTGCCCTTGCCATGCGAGAGCTTGGAGCGTTGCACTTTAACGCAGAGAAAGTGCCTCTCAACCTAGACCTTGCAAATCGGTGGATGGGCAAAGCCGCCGCGCACGGGGACCCAGTAGCCATCGAGTGGATCAAGAAGCACTGTCCTGAAAAACCTGCGTGGTTGAATAACCTGCTTCAGACTTCAACAAAATCTGAATAGAAAGAAGGTTCATGGACTAAGAGCTTTTAAAAAAAATAACAATCGACAACCAAACGCGGGCGTTTTATACCTTAAACCTTCGTTCTAGTAATTTAAACGCGGAGCGTACAAGAAAGGTCACTTATTTTCATTCCAAGGAGCCTGCAAAAGCTTACTCCTTCTGCGGATTAAAGGGGGAGTGGGAGAGCGAGCCATTAGACTGGGAGGGAGTAGGTGTGTATCTAATTGAGAAAAAACTAGATGGACATATTTAATTCACAACAGATGAAGTTGATGAAACACATCTATCGCTACATGCGGCTTACTGGGGTGAGAATTTCATATGGTCTGTATCAGCAGTCATCGTAGTCACTAACGATGTAATGCAGTTCATAATTGAATTCAGGCATCATATTTAACGTTCTAGAGAATACAAATGCTAAAACCATCGTTTCGTACTTGTCCAACAGACAAAACATTGCCCGAGAAAATTGTTGCAGTTGGTGGGGCCAATGGAGTCAGGAGATTTACAGCAACTGATCTAGACCTACTTGAATGGCTTGGCGAGAAAGACCAAGACGGACTTCTAGATATGCAGGTACTCGCAGAGGTATCCCGCGAAGACTTGTCTAAATTTGGGGTCAGTGACTATTTGTTAAGTTGCTCAGTAGACGAGATAGAGGCAAACGCCTTTCTGTCAGAACTGCACCCGATTGACATTAAAAGATTCAACCAGGAATGGGATGACCTAAGAGCGATGCAAATGCTCAAAGCACCCCTACATATATATTGCAAGGACCCCGGAACTCAGCTTGCATTCAGTCTTGACGAAATTTGCTGATTTGTAAATATCTCCAACCCTGAAATGAGTGGGGGTACTTAAAGCTTAATTGATACATAGGTTAGCGCTTGTCAACACGGTCTTTAAGTGTTTGACCAGCACTGAAGCGAACAACGTTGGATGGGCGCGCTTGATTGTTTCGCCAGTAGATCATCTTTTTGATCCAACTTTACCCCCCTGTATGAGAATAGACCCCCGACCTACACCCTTGACCAATGGAAATTCATGAATAAGCATTATCAATCTATCTCTCGTAGTTATAGATGGATCATCAATGAAATTTGTTAAAGCGAGCTTTAGATCTTTTTGTTTAAACTGTGTATCACTAAGTTGGGTCTTTCTACCTTTCTCTAAACTTTGAACTGTTTGATTTTTTATGTCATAGCTTGAGACTGGCTCAATTGAATAATATGGATTTATAAAACCAGCAGCTAAATCTTTAATTGGCGTTGTCGCGTAAGGAGGCATATATTGAATACCTGTCTCTCTTCTTTCAATACATATTGAAGTATATTTCTCAATCCATAAATTTATTTGGCTAAAGACGCCAGCGGTCTCAATGTAGCTTGATGGGTTTGAATGGCGTCGTTGACCAAGGGCATAAGTTCTGGTGCTTGACCTGCAACAACGGCTTCTATCAAGCGCAGACGCATGCGTGGCTCCCAAAATTTGTGGATATGGTTGGCAATGCCGTTAAGGGCTTCTTGGCGATCGGGGTAAGCAGAAAAAAATGTACCAATTTGATTGGCCATGGAGACAAGGTTTTCTAAATGCATGCTAAGCCTGTACAGCGATAGGTTGAAGAGTGGTCAAACGCGAGGGGTGGCTGTAAGCGATAAAGCTTTGGCTGCGCACCAAACCAGCCAATGCCAGATTGTGTTGCTGAGCTAAATCAACAGCCAAGCGGGTAGGGGCTGACACAGCACTTAAAACACCCGCGCCCGACATCACGGTTTTTTGCACCATCTCGAAACTGGCTCGACTGGTGATGCATACAAAGCCGTGGGTCATGGAGACACGGGCTTTGAGTAAGACACCAATCAGTTTGTCCAGCGCATTGTGTCTGCCCACATCTTCTCGCAAGTGCAGGATATGGCCCTTTAAATCAGACCAAGCTGCGGCATGGGTAGCGCCGGTTTGCAGTTTCAGCGGTTGCTGTGAACGCATATGTGCATGGGCGCGGTGCATGGCGTCAATATCGATATGCACCTCAGGCGCTTGCGGTAATGCCAACTTGACTTGGTCCAAACTGTCCGCGCCACACAAACCACAACCGGTACGACCCGCCATGCTGCGTCTGCGTTCTTTGAGCCTCGCCTCGGTTTGCGCTGCCACCTCTAGTTGCAATTCAATGCCATTGGGTTGATAAACAAGCTCGACACCAAAAAGCTGCGATGGGTTCTCAATCAAACCTTCTGTGAAAGCAAACCCTAAAGCAAAGTCTTCTAAATGGATGGGGCTGGCCATCATCACGGTATGGGTGATGCCGTTGAAGACCAGCGCCACCGGCACTTCTTCGGCCAAGGCCAAGGGAGCGCCAGTCGAGGATGTCACTTGCACATCACCTCAAAAGTTTCTGTTTTCTGCTGTGCTTTGGCCAGCAAGCTAAGTTGATCTTTGTTGAAGCGCTGGTAGTTTTGTTGCCACTCTGAAGGCTGGCTGACTGCCACGATTTGTACCGCTGTCACTTTGTACTCGGGGCAGTTGGTTGCCCAGTCCGAGGCCTCGGTGGTGATGACGTTGGCGCCAGACTCGGGGAAGTGGAAGGTGGTGTAGACCACGCCAGCTTGCATGGCCTCTGTCACGCGTGCGCGCAACACTGTGCGCCCAGCACGGCTTTCAATACCTACCCAGTCGTGGTCCTTGATGCCGCGTTCTTCTGCATCATGCGGATGGATATCCAGACGGTCTTCGTCGTGCCACTGATTGTTGTCTGTACGGCGGGTTTGGGCACCCACGTTGTACTGCGACAAGATGCGGCCGGTGGTGAGCAGAAGCGGAAATTTACGCGTAACTTTTTCTTGGCTGGCCACATATTGTGTGGGGAAGAACTTGCCTTTACCGAGCACAAAGCCGCTGGTATGCATGATGTCCATGCCTGCATCTGGGGTGTCGGCATTGCAAGGCCACTGCAAGCTGGTGTGCTCGTCAATTTTGGCGTAGCTCACACCAGCAAAGCTTGGGGTGAGTGCGGCAATTTCTTTCATGACTTCTTCGGGGTGCGCATAGTGCATCTCGTAGCCCAGCGCCTTGGCGAGTTTGACCGTGACCTCCCAATCGGCCAATCCTGCCATGGGTGGCATGGCTTGGCGAACACGAGAGATGCGGCGCTCGGCATTGGTGAAGGTGCCGTCTTTTTCCAAGAAAGAAGAACCCGGCAAAAACACGTGCGCGTATTTGGCGGTTTCGTTCAAGAAAATGTCTTGCACCACGATGCACTCCATGGCTGACAAGGCCGCAGCCACATGCTGGGTGTCGGGGTCAGACTGCACAATGTCTTCGCCTTGGCAGTACAAGCCCAAGAAGGAGCCTTCCATGGCGGCATCAAACATATTGGGAATGCGCAGACCAGGCTCTGGGCTCAGGTGCACTCCCCACGCGCCTTCAAACAAGCTACGGGTGGTGGTGTCTGAGATGTGACGGTAGCCAGGCAACTCATGGGGGAAACTGCCCATGTCGCAAGCACCTTGCACATTGTTTTGACCACGCAAGGGATTCACGCCCACGCCTTCTCTACCGACCATGCCGCAGGCCATAGACAAGTTGGCAATGCCCATGACCATGGTGGAGCCTTGGGAATGCTCGGTGACGCCCAAGCCGTAATAGATGGCTGAGTTGGGGCCAGAGGCGTACATGCGTGCAGCAGCTCTTACCTCTGAGGCAGGAACACCAGTCACACTTTCAAATGCTTCGGGTGAGTTTTCAGGCTTCGATACAAACTCACACCATTCGTTGAAGCTCTTGTCGTCGCAACGCAAGGCCACATAGTCCGTGGCGATCAAGCCTTCGGTGACCACCACGTGGGCCAAGGAATTGATGAGTGCCACATTGGTGCCTGGCTTCAAGGCCAAATGGTGCTGGGCTTTCACATGCGGGCTGCGAACCAAGTCAATTTTGCGTGGGTCGGCCACGATCAGCTTGGCGCCCTGACGTAAACGGCGCTTCATGCGCGAGGCGAACACGGGATGCGCGTCGGTGGGGTTTGCGCCAATCACCAACAACACATCGGCGTGTTCCACCGACTTGAAGGTTTGGGTGCCGGCTGAAGTGCCAAAGGTCAGTCCCAAACCGTAGCCGGTAGGCGAATGGCAAACGCGGGCGCAGGTGTCGACGTTGTTCGTGCCAAAAGCGGCCCGCACCAACTTTTGCACAAGGTAGGTTTCTTCATTGGTACAGCGTGAAGAAGTGATGCCGCCCACCGAATCTTTGCCGTGTTTGGCTTGAATGCGCTTGAACTCGGAGGCTGCATGGTTGATGGCCTCGTCCCAGCTTACTTCTTGCCATGGGTCGGTAATCTTGGCGCGAATCATGGGCTTGGTGATGCGGTCTTGGTGAGTGGCATAGCCCCATGCAAAACGGCCTTTCACACAGGAATGCCCTTCGTTGGCTTTGCCGTCTTTCCAAGGCACCATGCGTACCACGGTGTTGCCCTTCATCTCGGCTTTGAAGCCGCAACCCACACCGCAGTAGGCGCAGGTGGTGATCAGGCTGTGCTCGGGTTGGCCGAGTTCAATGATGGATTTTTCTTGCAGCGTGGCGGTGGGGCAGGCCTCGACGCATGCACCACAAGACACGCATTCACTGTCCATGAAAGGCTGGTCTTGGCCCGCAGACACGCGGCTCTCGAAGCCTCGTCCAGAGATGGTGAGGGCAAACGTGCCTTGGGTTTCTTCGCAAGCGCGTACGCAGCGGTTGCACACAATGCACTTGCTGGGGTCATAAGTGAAATACGGGTTGGACTCGTCTTTCTTCATGTCGCAATGGTGGTCGCCAGCGGCCTCGCCCACGCCATAGCGCACGTTGCGCAAACCGGTGACACCGGCCATGTCTTGTAATTCGCAGTTGCCGTTGGCGCTGCAGGTCAGGCAGTCTAGGGGGTGGTCGGAGATATACAACTCCATCACGCCTTTGCGCAGGTCTTGCAACTTGGGGGTTTGGGTACGAACCACCATTCCGGCTTCGGCTGGCGTGGTGCAAGAAGCCGGTGTACCTTTTCGTCCATCAATTTCAACTAAGCAAAGACGACAGGACCCAAAGGGTTCCAAACTATCTGTCGCACAAAGTTTAGGGACTTGAATGCCAGCATCAACTGCCGCACGCATCAAAGACGTCCCTTTAGGAACTGATACTTGATAACCGTCAATGGTCAGATCAACTAGTTCTTCTGACTCACGAGCTGGAGTTCCGTAATCGATTTCTTGCTTGGAATGATTCAACATGATGGTTCCTTAAGCTTTTTCAGTTGCACGAACTTCGATTCCGAAGTCTTCTGGATAGTGATTCAACGCTGACAACACTGGATATGGCGTCATGCCACCCATTGCACACAAACTGCCGCTAAGCATGGTGCTGCATAGGTCACGCAACAAGTGGACTTGCTGTTCTTTGTTTTGATTTGATGTGATTCTGTCGATCACCTCTACACCGCGGGTAGAACCGATGCGACATGGAGTGCACTTTCCACAGCTCTCAAGGGCACAGAACTCCATCGCATATCGAGCGAGCTTAGACATATTTGCCGTGTCATCGTGGACCACGATGCCACCATGACCAACTACCGCCCCTACAGCTGCATAGGCTTCGTAATCCAACGGCAAATCCCACTGCGATTCAGGTACATAGGCTCCTAAAGGACCACCCACTTGAACTGCCTTGATAGGACGACCACTTCGACTACCTCCACCAAAATCAAACAACAGCTCACGCAATGTGAGACCGAATGCTTTTTCAACCAAGCCACCGTGCTTGATGTTTCCAGCAATCTGGAATGGCAATGTTCCGTGTGATCGACCAACGCCGTAGTCACGGTAGAAAGTTGCACCCTTAGCCATGATGATTGGAACTGACGCCAGCGTGATGACGTTATTAATCACAGTGGGAAGGCCGAACAAACCTTCTAGGGCAGGCAGTGGTGGCTTTGCGCGAACTACGCCGCGTTTACCTTCAATACTCTCTAAGAGTGCAGTTTCTTCACCGCAAACGTATGAGCCAGCAGCTTTGCGAACTTCAAGCGTGAAGGTCTTGCCGCTCCCACAAATGCTTTGGCCTAGGTAGCCTGCATTTGTTGCAATATTGACAGCTTCGTTCATCACGGCAATCGCATGAGGATACTCAGAACGAATGTAGATGTAGCCTTGGGTTGCTCCGACGGCAATACCAGCGATGACCATGCCTTCAATCAACATGAAAGGATCACCTTCCATGGTCATACGATCAGAGAAGGTTCCTGAATCGCCTTCATCTGCATTGCAGACGATGTATTTTTGTTGACCAGCGGCATTCAAGACGGTACGCCATTTGATACCTGCTGGAAACGCCGCACCACCACGGCCACGTAGACCAGAATCAGTTACATCCTGAACAATGCCTGCGCCATCCATCGTCAACGCACGCTTCAAGCCTGTCCAACCTGAGTGGGCTTCGTAATCAGCCAGTGACAACGGGTCGGTGACCCCCATACGGGAAAAAGTCAAACGCTCTTGTTTGGCAAGGTATGGAATTTGTTCTGTGATGCCATGACACAGCGCATGTTGTTCGCCTCGAAGCATTCCGGCATCCAATAATGACTTAACGTCTTCAGGCTGAACAGGCCCGTATGCAACACGCCCACGAGAGGTTTGAACCTCAACCAATGTTTCCAGCCAGAACATGCCACGTGAACTGTTGCGAACGATATCAACCGTCAACCCACGCTCTTTGGCCTCTTTTTGAATCTCAGCGACGACCTCATCTGCACCAACTGCAAGTGCAGCACTGTCACGAGGTACGAAAACTTTAACGACACTCATTACGCGGCCTCCAATTGAGTCAAGATCTTTTTCAACTTATCGGTAGACATACGTGCGTGTAATTTGTCATCGACTTGGATGGCTGGGGATGAAGCACAAAGCCCTAAGCAATAAGCAGACTCAAGAGTGACTGAGCCGTTTGAAGATGTTTCGTGGGACTTGCATCCCAATGTTTTTTCAGCAAATGCGAGCAAGTCATTTGCACCGCATGCTTGACATGCCTCAGCACGACAAATTTGAACAACGTGTTTACCAACTGGCTCTGCTCTAAAGAAGTGATAGTAGGTAATGACACCGTGTACTTCAGCTCTTGACAGATTTAAACCTTTAGCAATTTCTCCAACAGAGTCTGATGGAATGAAGCCAATCTTCTCTTGAATCGCATGTAAGAGTGGCAACAGCGCCCCCTTCATTGACTGATGCGATTCAATCAACTCTTGAATTAATGAATACTGATCTGATTTGTTGTTCATTTTTTGGGACATCGTCGATTTAACTGTGAACGGACAAGCTGTTCTTGGATTTAGTTATCCATAGCCGCGGGCGTCGCTTGTGACGAACGCATAGCTGCTGTGAGTAACTAAGCTCTGAGAATGCGGGAAAATAGGGTCTTTCTAGCCAAACGCAAGGGAGGCTCAATTGAACACCAATCAGCTTTATGAAGAAATGTTGGATCTTAAAGAGCCGTGGTCTGTCAAGAATGTTACTCTCTCCAAAGCGACGAATCAACTTATCATTGAGATTGCTTTGAAAAAGGGGGTCGTTTGGGCTGATCCGACCGATAAAACTGCTCGTGCGCATATTAATGGTTGGACTGAGCGCCAGTGGCGTCATTTGGACACCTGTCAGTACAAAACCATTATCAAAGCGAAGGTGCCCCAGTTGAAATACAGCGACGGGACGGTCAAGGAGTTGCCCGTTCCTTGGGCTGATCGCTACGCCCGGGTAAGCTTGTCGATGGAGGCCTTTGTTGTGGAGTTGCTGCAGGCGTGTCCCAACATAAAATCTGTTTGTAAACTGACCTGTCTGTCTTGGAAAACTGTGGACACGATCATGAAAAAAGCTGTTGAGCGTGGTTTTTCTAGAAGGGCCGCAGAGCCGATCGAGTACTTGGGTCTTGATGAGAAGAGCATTGAGAAGGGGCACAGTTACGCCAGCATTCTGACGGACGTGAGTGGCTCCAGGGTGCTTAATATTGTCAGGGGTAGGACGCAAGAAGCAGCTCAAGAGTTGCTTGAAACCACCTTGAGTCAAGAGCAAAGGGACGCCGTTCAAGCGGTTGCTGCCGACATGTGGCCTGCTTATTTGGGGGCTGTGCGTGAAACGCTGCCAAAGGCCAGCGTTGTGCACGACAAGTTCCATGTCGTCAAATACCTCAATGAGTCCGTTGATCAGGTGAGAAAGCGCGAGCATAGGGCTATGAGCGCTGCAGGCGTGTCGCCGCTGGTTGGCACCAAGTACAGTTGGATGAGAAATTTTGAGGATAAGAGGTCTAGTGAGGCGGTTGAGTTCAGAGCGTTGCATCAGATGAATCTGAAGACGAGCAGAGCTTGGACGATCAAAGAGAATTTCACACACTTTTGGACCTACCACTCTGTGGGTGCAGCAAACCGATTCTTCACTGAGTGGTCTAACAACGCCATGCGAAG
>CAITHY010000027.1 GCA_903892315.1 uncultured beta proteobacterium
AGAATCACACCAAACCCCTTTTTTACTAAATTTTTGTCGTTTATGATCGATTACCACCCAAAACGCAGCGCCACATAAGGGCCTGCACTGTTAAACCCATATAAATTGACTGTGCTGATCTGATTAATCCAGTTATAGCCCCCAGCCAGTTGCCAAGAGCGGTTTAGTGCATATTGATACTCACCTTTTATACTATATTGGCTCATGTAACGTAAGCGGTTACTCTCAATAAGAGAGCTATATCCATTGGTGTCATCGTAATAGGCAGCTTGTAAATCGAGTAAAATTTGCCCAGGCCCAGCAGGAAAAATTGCCAAGGTTCTAAGCGTGGTTTGGTTCTGAGAACCCCCTGGCCTAGCAGGATTTATGGGTTGATCTACCCCCCAACTAAGAATCGCTTGCCAGTAAAAAGGGTCTTGACACCCCACAATCGACTGTAAGCCGAGAAAATTACCAGATAGAATAGTGTTTGTGTCGTAGCGACGCAACATTCCATTAAGGCCCACGCGTAATGAGCAGCTTTTTTCTAATGGAATGATGGCGCCAGCACCGATTCCAGAGGCGTTATAAAAGCTTTCAAAATAGCTCTGATAACCTCCAGAACTAATATTGGCATAGGCTTGCCAGGAGGAAATGGAGCGCCCGTATTCTCCTACTAAGTTATATTGAGAATAATTGGCTTCTGAGTTAATTGGGACATAGCGTTGGCGAGCGCTGCCATAAAAATCATAGCGATTGCCTTCAATATCCACTTTTTGCAATTCATATTGAATATCCTCTTGGCTATAGGCGCCCTTTTGGGCCTGATAATTAGCGGCCAAGGGGAGTAAAAATGTTTGCCCTGAAACTGTGAGCGCCAAACCTCCCAAATTGGGCGCACCCAGCAAATTACTGTCATACCCTAAAGTCACGCCCGCTAAACCACTGCCCCGCCAAACCCCATCACTAAAAATGTCTTTGGCCGTCATTAAGCTAGGCGCCAAATCCACGGGCACCATCGGATCTTTTAGTAGCTGAGCAAGCATCGCCGCTCCAGAACGAACATCTCCTGAGCCAGATAAGGCTAGCGCATAATCGATTTGGGCGCTTTTAAGCCCAGGGTCTAGCATGACAGCCCGCTCTAAATAATCCACCGCATCTAGATAAAGATGCTGCTCTACCAATAAATGACCTAGTTGAGCTAAAAATTGTGCATTATTCCAGCAAGGACTAGTCACTTGTGGGGTCTTTAAAGGCGTTACTCCAGAGCTAGAGAGTGTCGTATCTAAAATTTTTAACAAATCAGCTGTTTGCGCCTGGACACTTTCATTGCTAGGACGTAAATAATTGATGCAATTGGCAGTAGCGCTCTCTTGATTAGCCTTAGACTTACTGGGCGCAGGATTTGTCTGGGATAAAAACTTAGGCAACACAGTTTGCGCATAAGCGAGTGGCGAGCAGATCAGAACAAGCGTCACAAAGCTTGCCCAGAAGATCATTGGCAAACTCCATTTGTGTGAGTAACCCAGCTCTTTCAATAAAAGGTGTTGACTCACCAAAACCCTATCACTTAATCAAACAATCCATGGCCATACATCAATGTGGGCAAAACCCTTGTTCTTTAAATTATTTTTTTAGAACAAACTAAAACACTACTTTAATTGAGCGATTCCGATAATGGATACGCATACACCTGATGGGGTTGACGCAAACCCTCCAGCAAAAACTCGCCCATCGATTGTAAAGGGACATGACGAAGTTGTGATGCCAGAGATTGCCCAATCAAGATTGGATGAGAAAGCTCCGCAGTCATAACTACTAAGGCGCTGGCCACAGTGACGGTTGGGCCCATTACTAAATGGGTGCGGCGTTTAGCTAAGCCAAAAGATCCGACCATGCTACTACCAGACTCCAAGCCAATACCTAAAACCAGAGGCGCCAAACCGCCAGGGGCAGGATCAGGCAAAAATGCCAATGAGGCCGCCTGCAAAGATAAAGCTGCTTGCAAAGCTTGAGCTTGCATCAGCCCATTATCAGTTGAGGTAGGCAAACGCCAAATTGCAATCACTGCATCACCTTGAAAAGTCTCAATTTCTCCTTGATGCTCACTCACAATTTGGGTTGCAATTGTGAAAAAAGTTTGCAATACCGCAGCAGCCTCCTCAGCCGGCCTAGCCTCACAATAGGCTGAAAAATTACGGATATCGGCAAACATTACCACTACCGATTCAGTAGCCGCATGAATTGCATTTGAGGGTGACTGCATAGCCAAAGAACGCGCCACTGGAGCTGGCAAATAACTAGATAAATGTTGATACAGTAAGTCACGATCCCAGCTTGAGCGCGCATGCTCTAAAGCCGCCCAGAATAAGCTTACTAAAAAGACAAAGCTAGCTGACTCAATCCAGCCTAACCACCATGAGTACCGCCACAACGCCCAGACAAAGAAAAACCAATAAAGCAAACCTAAAGCAAAACCAGCAACGGGAATCCAATAACTTGGGCAGCGCTTGCGAACCAATAAAGCAATTAACCCTAACCCAAGCAAAACTAAAAGGCCTTGATAAACAGGCGCAAAGCGTGGGGTAAATGGAATATTGTTATCTAAGAGGCCAACCAATAACTCAGCATGGGCTTGCATGCCTGCGGCAATGGGGTCTAGCGGCGTAGTAATCGCATCATTTAATCCCAATGCAGTACTACCAACTAAAACGATGGCATTTTTTAATAAGTCTTTAGGAATTCGATGAGCCAGCACGTCAGCAGCAGAAATGCTAATAAAACTACTGGTCGGTAAACGCCAAGGAAAACGAATATCGCCACGGTGATCTAAAGGAATTTTCTGTGGGACTAAATTGTCTCCCGTTAATTGCCATGCAGATTCATTCCACTTGCCCTGCTGCAAGGCCAAAGTAGATTCACCGCTAAGCTGCATTAAAGCGGCAATATCCAGTGCAGGGTAAGCGCGATTATCATGACAGATGATTGCAGGCTCTGTTCGCAAAACCCCATCAGCCGATAGGCGAGGAGTAATGTGACCGGCTCTAGCGTCCCAAGCACCCACATTAGCAAGAAACCCTGTCGCAGTGGCAAATGGAATGGGGCAGTCAGACCAATTTAATGGACTACGCAAAATTCCGACCGAATGATCTAACGGGGTTTCAAGAGCAAGTACTTGAGAAAATACTGGGTGATACTTGGCAATCGCGCGACCCATCTGGTCATCACCCGTTCGCATTTCAGAAAAAACGATGTCATAGACTTGCAGTTGTCCGCCAGCCTCGCCAATTTGCTCAATTAACTGGCCAACTTGATTTCTAGACCAAGGCCAAGACCCCAATTCTTGCAAGCTATTTTCATTGATATCAACCAAAATGACGCGACGCTCAGAAGCAGGGCTTGCACCCAGATTGGTCAAGCGCCAAACCCAGTCACCCGATTGTGTCTCAAGCCTTGAAAGCGCCCCACCGATGAGCCCGTTTAGCAATAACCAAACAAGCGCACCGAGACCAAGGCCCAATACCCAAACCCAACGACGCGATGACCAAAAGGCGAATTTACGCAATTAACGCCCCCATAACGTAATTCCGTTGACAGTGCCCTGCTGATAGACTTTGGAAAAAGCATATCCCGCTGCTGTACCTGTCGTATTGAGTCCGCCAGTAAGTGCAGCATCTCCACTGGTTCCCCGCATCACCCCTGTAGCATTAATCACTCCCTGAGAATTCATCGTGGTGTTGCCCAGTGCTGGACTGGACATGCTCAGTTGAGTATTAAAAGTATTGTTCACAAAGTTCACGCTCAGAGCACCTTGAGAGACTTGAACGGGCTGATAGCTATAAGTAGCTGGCAAGTACAGACTAGCCAAGGACTCTTTTAACTGAAAAGTAGCAGAGGTTGCGGTAGGACTATAAATCGGATGTGCACCAGGATCACGATATAAAGTGTAAGCACCATTACCTGCTAGCAATTGCATTCCTGCCTGAAAAGCCGCACTCGCCGATTGAACAAATCCGTCACCAGCTACCGTTGCAGTCCAAGGAAAACGCCCCCAAAATAAATCTATTGGGGCTTGCGGACCTACGGCATTGAAAATTTGATCTGTGGCTGCTGCTACCACTGTTAAATTTTGAACTGAAGCGGTATTGGTATTGGAAGTGCCGGTAGAGCCATTAGCGATTGAAGTGGTACTAGAAATCGTTTCATTTTTCTTGCTAGCTAGCAAATCGAAAGCAGGCACCAAACTTGGTGCTGCTTGACCTTTTTGCAGTTGCAGCATTTGCCCCTGCATCTGCGCCGTTAAGGTTAAATCATGACCATTTTGACAGGCCCCTAAATTGGCCGCACAAGGCGAGGAAAGGGGAGATAAGACAATTGCGCCCGTAATGACAGAAGCCAAAGTCTGATGAGCTTCAGACTTGACTACAAAATCAGTACCCTTGATCCCAATAGCAGCTAAGGGGGTATTTAATCGAAAACGTTCATGATTTTCCTCTCCCCAAGAACCGGTAATCGAGCGCATCGCGCCTTGCTCTAAACGAAAACGAATACTTGCCTCTGTTTTTGCACTCGCTGGGGAGTAATCTTCAATAATGAGGTGACTTTGAGGACGCACACTAATGCGCGCACCATCGACGAATAGCAAGTGCACATGACCTGCGGCATTGGTAAAAAGCTGATCACCGACGCGCACAAGGCCGTCTTTCTCTAAAATCTCTTCTTGCCCTTGCAGATGAATGACTTTGACAACTCCAATAACGAGGGAGGCTTGACCCACGACCGCCTCTAATGCAGGCTTACCAGAGGCTTGGGTTAAAGTTTGAGAAAATGCAGGACAGGCGTACATAGCACTCAATCCCCACAAGGAGAGCGCTAGCACCTGAATTGCCCTATTAAGAACCTTTTTCACCAAATAACACGCCTTTAATTTTTCCACTCCCCAAGGATTTGCAGAGAAAGTGGCTACTGCCTGTGCTTCACCCAGATATCCCAAGGTAGGCTGTGTGATTATCCCACCACCCATTTGAAGGGCTTGTGCGTTCAATCACATTGTTTACGCGGTTCTAGTCCAGTTAAACTAAGCCTTGATGCCAGTTTCCTTACAACTTTTATATCAAATACCGCTACTTCGGACACTCCCACCAGAAGAGTTGACCCAGCTTTCCCAGCAAATGACACTGCATACCCACCCGCGCAGAGGGGTAGTGCTTGGTAAGGATAGTCCACAAAAAAGTTTGGGATTTTTACTAAGCGGGCGTTTGCAAGCTGTTGATTTCACTGTCGATGGGCGTAGCGTAGGATTGTATTTTGTTGAACCTGGAGACTATTTTGGCGAGCTCTCCGTCATTGATGGGAAAGCGCCCGCTGAATTTATGATCGCCGCAACTGAATCAGTGGTCGCTTCCCTATCAATCGAGTGGGCACAACAATTGGTTTTACGTTACCCCGCCGTAGCCCAACAATTTTTGTTACGAATGGCCTTACGCGTTCGTACAGTAATGGCCCAGCGCACGCTCTTGGGACTTACCAACCCTGTGCAGCGTTTGTGTGTTTTACTCCTCCAACTTCCAGGGCATGATCAAGCTGGCCAATACATCTTGAACCCAGCCCCCACTCATCAAGAGCTTGCGATTATGATTAATGCCAGCCGCGAAACAGTTACCCGAGCCTTTCAAGTTATGACGCAGCAAAAAATCCTCATCCGTCAAGGCAACGCACTACATGTATTGCAACTTGGTGCCATCAAAGATATTGCTGAAGGTCGTAAAGAAACCCCGAAGGCTAGCTAATGACAAACCTGAGTGAATATTTGTGGCCATGGAAACAACGCGAGCTCATTGCACAATTTGTTCGGCGCGAGTTACAAAGCCGCTATCGCCAATCACTCTTTGGTTTAGCGTGGCTATTACTAGTACCTCTATTAACACTAGCGGTTTATACCGTAGTTTTTCAGTATATTTTTACCAGTCGCTGGGCCGACACTCAAACTACCAACCTCGCCTTTGCGCTGCGTTTATTTGCAGGCTTAAGTCTTTTTAGCCTAGTTTCCGAATGCCTCATGCGAGCGCCCCGTCTAGTGGTAAATCAACCTAATTTGGTGAAAAAAGTAGTGTTCCCGCTACCGATTTTAATTTGGATTCAAGGTTTAGTAAGCGTTGTCCAACTAGGGGTAGCGCTGATTATTTTATTAATCGGCCAGTGGTTTGATGCTGGTGTCATCCCCTTAGGAATTTTAGGCACCCCTTTGATCCTCATTCCTTTGATCTATTGGGTATTGGGTCTGTCCTGGTTTTTAGCGGCACTAGGTGTGTACTTGCGAGATGTTGAGCAAATTGTTGGCCTAGGGATGAGCTTATTACTTTTTTTAACACCCATCTTTTATCCCGTTAGTAGTCTGCCTAGCCTTTGGCAAGAATGGATGGGTTACTACCCCCTAGCCTATTGGATTGAATCTTTTCGACAGCTCGTTTTTAATAATCAATGGCCAAGCCTAGGTCATTATTTAGGGATGGTTCTGTGTAGTCTTCTGACGGCTATCGCCGGAGCAGCCTTCTTTAGGCATGCTCAGGAAGGGTTTGCTGATGTCCTTTAATGCAAATAGTAAAGCCATCATGACTGCGCAGCAGTTGGGGAAATATTACCCCCTCTATAAAAAACCGAGTGATCGACTCAAACAATTACTCTTTGGGCGCTTTAAAAATTACACCCAATCATTTTGGGCCTTACGTGATCTGAATTTTGAAATTGCTGCAGGGGAAATTGTTGGCATCATCGGGCGTAATGGTGCCGGTAAGTCAACACTGCTACAAATACTTTGCGGCACACTAAAGCCGAGCACCGGATCGCTAAATGTGAAGGGTCAAGTTGCGGCGCTCCTAGAGTTAGGCGCCGGTTTTAATCCCGACTTTACTGGCCGCGAAAATATATTCATGAATGCGGCTATTTTGGGCTTAACACGCGAACAAACAGAACAAAAGCTCGATTCAATTATTGCATTTGCCGATATTGGACAATTTATTGATCAGCCCGTTAAAACCTATTCGAGCGGCATGTTTATGCGCTTGGCATTTGCAGTCGCTACCAGCGTTGATCCAAAAATTTTAATCATTGATGAAGCGCTTTCAGTAGGTGATGGTGCCTTTGCACGAAAATCATTCGAACGCATCATGGCATTAAAAGACTCTGGGACAACTATTTTATTTTGCTCTCATGCTATGTATCAAATTGAGGCCTTATGTACTCGTGCACTTTGGTTAGAAGATGGTCATATTCGCATGGATGGCGCTCCAGCAACAGTCACAAGTGCCTATCAAAGCAGCTTAAATGAGAGCAGTCAAAAAACCATTGCTTCAGAACTTCCTGGCGCCCTACCTGCCTTATCGTCATCAGTTAATGGCTCAGGTCGTCTCACTGGGCTACATGCCTATACTGAACAAGGGTCTAGCAGCCCCCTTCAAGTGCGCTCTTGCCAAAGCTCACTAACCATTAAGATCGACTTTCAGATTGATCCCAAGCTTCCAGTTCCGGGATTGGCATTAGGCATCACTGATCGCAATGGTCTTACTGTGGCTAGCGCGACAACGAAAAATGATCGTTACCTTTTGTCGGTGACACCAGAAGGAATTGGACATGCCAGCATCACCTTTCCCGAACTAGCTTTACTCAAAGGGCAATACTTCATCACTTTGTTTTTAATTTGTGAAAATGCGCTGCATATTTACGATCAAGCCACTAACTACTTTTCGCTTGAAGTTAATCAAATTGGCCTAGAGCAAGGCTTAGTTCACTTAACCCACTTATGGGACAGTTAAACTTGAACGCTGCGGGCAATGTCATTGATCCCATTGAGATTGGAGGGCACCATTTTGTCCTGCGTTACCTGCAGGAAAGTGATCAAGATGCGTTTATTCAATTACATCGCACAGTCTTTGGTAGTACATTTAACGCAGATTGGTACCATTGGAAGTATCGCCAACGCACCGCCCCGGCATTAGGTTTATGGAGTACTGCTGGCGAACTAATTGCCCACTGCGCCGGACTACCAAGGATGCTATACCTGCATTCCAAACCGCATACCGGCCTACAAATCGGCGATGTTATGGTACATCCAAAATGGCGCGCCATGTTCACCCGTAAGGGACCCTTCTATTGGGTTAGCTCTCATTTTTATCAAGATCAAATTGGCGCCAAAGCCCCTCATCAAATTGCCTATGGTTTTCCCAGCGTGCGTCACTTACGCTTAGCTCAAAAATTAGATCTCTCAGCCGATGGCGGTCAGATGTGGGAGCTAACCTGGCCAAATAAAGCCACTACAATGCCCTTTTATTGGCAAAGCCAAGGGCTTGCAACTCAGTCCTCTCTTTGGGAAAATATGCTAACCCAAGCATGGCAGAACATGCAGGTGCAGAATCAAAAATGGTGGTGGGCTGAGCGCAGTGTGCAAGAACTTCAGTGGCGCTATCGCGAACATCCTAGCCATACCCACGCATATCAAGTCTTAAAAAGACCTTGGTCAAATCGAATCATTGGAGTGGCGATTTGGCGTTATACCGATGTTGCTCAGCAAGATATCTTATGGCTAGATTGGATTGGTTCGCCGCAGTATATACAGACAGCACAACGCATGATGGCTAAACTGGCGCATCAAAAAAACGCTCGACTGCGAACGTGGGTAAGCGAGCCGCTATATCATCTCTTAAAAAATACCAGCTGCACAGCTACAGCTGTTGCGGACCTCGGGATTGCTACGCGCTCTACAATAGATCTGACTAGTGTTAAGGAACAACCTTGGTGGTGGATGGCAGGTGATACGGATTTTTTATGATGCATATTGATCCCCGCTTAGAGTTTGTAGTGTGTGTTAGCGACCAGGCTATCCTCAATCAGTATTTTTTAGCGTCTCCTTGCATTCAAGAAAAACGCTACCCTGTCAGTATTATTTTCAATCAACCCAGCGCTGGAGCAGCCTACAACCAACCTTGCACGCACCAGGCAGCAGAACGAAGTGCTACGTGGCGCATCTGGGTTCATCAAGATGTGTACTTGCCGGCTGGCTGGGATAGCCAATTTATTCAAAGCTTAAAAGAGGCCCAAATACGCTTTCCATTACTGCGCGTCGCTGGAGTCTATGGCGTTGCAGGACATGCGCCCCAAACCATACGTGCCGGAAAAATTCTCGATCGTGGTCACGTACTTCATGAAGCTATCGCACTGCCATGTTTGGTGGATAGCCTTGATGAGCTCCTTATTGCAACCCGCGCCGATGCGCAGTTATCTTTTGATCCGGCTTTAGGGTTTGACTTTTATGGGACCGATATAGTTTTAAGCGCTCAAGCTCAAGGTTATACAGCTGCGGTCATTGAGGCACCCTGTGAGCACTGGTCTAGCACACCGCAAAATCCACCGTTTCCCGCCGCCCTAAAACAACGTATAGTTCAAAGCGCTCTTGCTTTTGAAAATAAATGGCGCAGCAAACTGCCACTTGCCACTCCATGTTTTGAAATAGATCAGATTGGTGCAACCGCCCGGTTTTTTGAAATTCAACGCCATGACTAAAAATTTGCATCGCT
>CAITHY010000028.1 GCA_903892315.1 uncultured beta proteobacterium
GCGATTTGCGCAGCCAGGCGCGAACCAAGTTTGCGTTGAGGCCATGCTTCAAAGCCACACCTGCTATGGACTTGTCAGGCTGGCGACATTCCGCCAGCACCGCTGCCCTGAACTCATCACTGTGGCTACGCCTCGTCCCGCCCTTTGTGGCACCCATGTAAATGTCCATTTGGTTTGTAAATGGACATCATCTGATTAGCCTCAGGTAAATTCAATATGGGATGCCTAGCCGCTTACCCTAAATGTAATCAATTAGAGTTTGCAGAATAAACCTCACGCCTACAATATGCTTTAGTACACAAATATAGTCTGCTAACCTAAAATATTTCAAGGGTTTACCAGAAGAAGAAAAATAATATAAATTGCCAAATTTAAATATCAAGCGCAGAATCAGCATGCAGGTGTTTGATCTCAAGGATCGTTCGCCAGCATGGGTGAAAGCCCTTTTTGTGAAGCGTATCTATACGCTTCGTGCAGGTGCAACACTATTCCCTTGCGCTTGGCACTAGTGACTGTCACCCTCCCGTGGTGACGGTCCAGCCCGGTTGATTAAATTCAATCGGGCTTTTTTGTGCAGCTATTCATTCAACCCATTCAAGGTTATGAAAATCAAATCCGCATTCCACCGTAGGCTTGATGATTGCAAAATATGGTGAAACATCAAAGTCTCTGGGTGTAAGTAGCGAGTGATGCTTGGGTTTGAATTGTTGGGGTTGAAATGGTTGCGGTAGAAAATTATTCTCATTCGCTGATAGGCCCGATGTTTTTCGCTCCAAGGCAATGATGGGGTAGTGGATGCTTTCAAATGCTTGAGCAATCAATGTGGAGCATATGGCTCTAGTGGGATCCCCGCTGCCTAATGACAATAACTGTCGTCTAAAGCGCGTGGGCACTGGTGGCGTGGGAAAGAGGTACCTAGCAAGGTCAAACATGTTGCGCAGATCGTATTGATATCCGATTTTGTCGATAGCTGCTTGTGCAACCTCAGTGCATTCTTGTTCACTAAGTCCGATAGGTCTGCAGATTCTGGTGTGTAGATTCACAAATCTATCCAAACCAATGCTACGCACACCATGCACGGTATCGGCATCTATGAGGCAGTGGTCCTCAGGCGCGTCTGGGCTGAAATTCATACCTACGTAAAGTGCGGCGTGGGACCAAGTGGACTGGGTTAGGTATTTGATTGCAGCACTGATCCTGGTATTTCCTTCAACCAGCAGTACATCGCCTGGTCGCAAAGTGGCCTGCAGGTGCAAAGGGTTCGACGGTGGAGCTGTACCGTTGATTTCAAGCTCTTTGCTGAGGTAGACGGCTAGCCGTTTGCCAATTGCGCCTGTGACTCTGTTCATACACTGCCCTCTTTG
This sequence comes from uncultured beta proteobacterium, assembly GCA_903892315.1. The sequence continues at coordinate 1,365 of CAITHY010000028.1, forward strand.
GTTTTCTTGAAACTTGGCATCAATAAATCCAAGGTGGATTCAAGGACGAAGTGCAACATTGACTAAAAGTTAAGAGGCTGAGAATGATTTAGTATTCATAGCTTCTTGACCTCTAACGTTAAGTTGCCATGACCTATAAACACCTCAGCCAGAACGAACGATATCAGATTTTTTGCCTCATGAAAGAAGGATTGAATTGCACCGAAATTGCCAAGAATCTTGGCCGGAGTACCTCGACCATTTCTAGAGAGATTGTTAGAAACAAAGGGGGCCGCGGGTATCGACCCAAGCAAGCCGACCGACTTGCTCAGGAGCGGTCCGTAGGTAGTCGTAATGCCAGACGCATTGAGCCTGATGTGCTCAAAGCCGCCTTTGACAGGATTGCCGAGCAACTCAGCCCCGAGCAGGTTGCCGCAGAGTTGCCAATTAGCCATGAAACGCTTTATCAGCATATCTATGCGGATAAAGCTGCTGGAGGGGCTCTTTGGAGGAATCTCAGATGTCAGAAGAAGAGAAAAAAGAGATACGCCAGTGGGGTTGAGCGCAGAGGTCAAATCGTGGGTAGACGTCCTATTCACGAACGTCCTGCAAATGTTGAGCTGCGCCGCACTGTTGGGCACTGGGAGGGCGATACGGTGATTGGGGCTGGACACAAGCAAGCCATTGTGACCCTGGTTGAGAGGAAGAGCGGATACGCCGTATTGATGAAAGTCAATCATAAAACATCGGAGCTAGTGAGC
>CAITHY010000029.1 GCA_903892315.1 uncultured beta proteobacterium
CCAGCTTTGATACTGCTCACCTTGGTGGCGAGCACCTCTCACTCAATATTGGTGATCTGCAAGCGCACGGCTTAGCCGGTGTAGGTGACTTCCACTTTGCAACTGGCGGCGATGTGATCGTTGACGGCGCACACAGCACACACCTCTCCACTAGCCTCAAAGAACTCGAGAGCTTGAAGGTTGCTGCAGTAGCGCTAGGCGGTCATGGTATTAATGTTGATCTTGGTTTGGGTGTCACTTTAGATGCCGCTTCAATAGGTGGATTGCCTGACTTCACCCATGGCTTTGCGCATCTTTCACTTGATAATATTGATCAGTTAATTAGCGGTGATTTGCATGTTGCCCATCTCACAACTGACATTGGCGCACTAGCTAGCCATGGATTCGATCAAATTAGCTTTGATCACATTGATATCACTTCACTTGAAGGATTCTTATCGACTCAAGGCCAAGATGGACTGACTCAGTTTAATGATCTCTTAACTGCGGTTAATACTTATGATGCTTCTCCAGGCGCTCATTCAACTATAAGCTTAAGTATTAATGATGCTGCTGTTCATGCTTTAGTTGCTGATGGCTTTACCTTCGGTGCAGGTGACCATGTCGGAATTCATTCTCATGCAACTCATTTAAGCAGTAGCTTGCAAGATCTTTCTGCCTTGCATGTAAGTCAAGTTAGCGTAACCGGCGGCACAATAGATGCCTTTGGTGTTGAGCATATTAGTGTCGATCTTGGATCTAGCGTACTAAATTCAACAATGATCAATTCCTTGGTTGATTCATTGCCAGCGTTTACATTGGATTCTGTTGAATTGGCAAAAGGTGCAAATGCGCTAGATGTCACCTTAGACATGACAGCGGCTCAGCATAATGCTTGGGCCTCAATTGATGGTGCTAATTCAGCGTTGTCGGATGATCTCATTAATGCATTGCATGCTGCAGGCATAACTAATATTGAGCCATCTATTTACTTAGATCAGGCATTAGGCCAGCAAGGTGATTGGATAGATTTAGGCTTAACTGCGAAGTTACATGCCTCTGGCATTCACTACGAGCAAGATGTGATTGGTAGTGCTGATGTAAATTCACCAACTTCACTCAATAGCGCATTTGATCATGAGATTGCTGCACTTGAGCAGGCTAGTCAGTTAAGTCATACTCAAGGGCTTGCGGCGCATAGTGCATTGACAGGCTTGGACTTATTAAGCAAATACACCTCACCAGATAAGTTTGGTGACCTATTGCATGCATTAACTGCATCCGGCGTAAGTGACTTCGTAGTAGAAAGTGGTAATGTTCAGATTACGGATAACTTGGCAGCTGCCTTGGTAGATGCTGGTATGTTGCAGGCGTTGCCAGAGGCTAACCTGGTAATTGATGCAACTGGCCAAGTCTCTCACCTTGAGGGCTACATGTTCGGCCACCTTGCAACCAATCTGAAGGCTGTAGCAGATTTGGGCGTAGATTCGATTCAGGCCGGCAATGTACCTGATTTGTATATCGATCTGGGCTTGCCGGTTCATGATGCTCACGCAATGGCCGATATCAGCCAATTGCTCCACTCATTAGATCCTGCCAACCAGGCTACTCAATTGGTTCACAATGCAGATGGTAGTCCGTTGGATATCTCTCTGGTAATTTCCGGTGAGGTAGCTAGCGCTATTAAGGATGCTGGCGGCTTTAGCGCTACTGACCTGCAGCATTTAGATCATTTGGGCATCCACAATATTGCCGTAGTTGATGCTAGCGCAGGTGCTAATAATGCTGGCATTATTAGTAGTGATGCTATCGCCCAAGGCGCTGTTCCATTGCCTGAAGTGAAGATTATTGGTGCAACAGACCCAATGTATGATGAATTGTATAACCCTAACTTGCCACATCCAAAATAATAAGGCAAATGTATGACTGATAAAACAGAAGAATTCGAAAAAGAGGCCGCCCAAGCGGGGTTTACTGAAGCTAACAAGACTTCAGCAGACCCCAAGGCAGGTGTAGAGCCAAAGCCAGAGCCCAATATTCGGGGGGCTGGTAATGTTGCGCCCACGCATCGCAAACCTATTGAGCAAGTCCTGTACGACTGCCGCCGTACTTTCTATTTTGCGGTGATGCTCACAGTCATCATTGACTTCATGTCGATTGTGCCAATGCTCTACATGATGAACGTCATGGATCGCGTGATTGCTCCGCGTAGCGGCGTGACCTTGGTCTCCCTCACTGTATTAGTGGTTGCCTTGTATGCATTTTGGTCGGCAATGGAGTGGATTCGTAGTCGTATTTTGGTAAGGCTATCCCTGCGCATTGACTGGGATTTATCTGCTGATATTTTTGATGCTTCCTTTAGGCGTTATGTC
>CAITHY010000030.1 GCA_903892315.1 uncultured beta proteobacterium
AGTTAGAGAGCCCAAGTTTTGCAGGCATTGCGCAATCCATGGGTGCCGAGGGAATTGTGGTTGACCAGCTTGATCAGGTTGGCCCAGCACTCAAGAAGGCAATTGATATGCAGATGAAGGAAGGTAAAACTTGCGTAATCGAGATCATGTGTACTCGTGAGCTGGGTGATCCATTCCGTCGTGATGCATTAGCTAAGCCAGTACGTTTCTTGGATAAATACAAAGATTACGTATAAGCTGTCGTGAGCATAGAGAAAAGGTCCGGTTCAGCTGGACTTTTTCTTTTGCACTAGACTAATTCCATTCGTACTTTGCTGAGGTCTGCTTTTATGAATAGCCTAGTAATAAAAGGTTTTAAATATTTCTTAACTTGCTTTAGCTTGATTTTTCTTTCGAGCAATGTGATGGCGGATACTTATCCAAGTAAACCTATTAGGCTAATCGTTCCATTTCCTCCTGGTGGCCCAACCGATATCGTTGCTAGGCCATTGGCAATTCTTCTTGGTGATCGCTTAAAAGGGCAAATTGTGATTGAGAATAAAGGCGGTGCTGGCGGTTCAATTGGCGCTGATCTTGTCGCTAAATCTTTACCAGATGGCTACACCTTGTTTATGGGTACTGTAGGAACAAATGCAATCAATGGCAGTTTATATAAACAGCTGCCATATGACATGACTAGAGATTTCACACCAATTGCTTTGGTTGCCACCGCTCCTGTTGTCATTGTGGTTAATTCAAGTGATCGCATTAAAACGCTTGCTGAGTTAATTGCTGAGGCCCGTTCAAAACCCGATACGATTGCGTATGGAACAGCTGGAAATGGAACACCAGGACATTTAACTGCGGCCTTATTTGAATCAACCACTCAGATCAAGCTAAAACATATTCCCTACAAGGGTAGTGCACCTGCTGTTACAGATCTTATTGGTAACCAGATACCATTAGTCTTTGATCCGATTCAATCGGTATTGCCGCACATCTCATCGGGAAAGCTGCGTGCTTTAGCGGTAACCAGTAAGACGCGCTCACCTTTATTGCCTAACGTACCAACGGTTGCAGAATTGGGATATCCCCAGTTTGAATCAACTGCTTGGTGGGCCTTATTTGGTCCAGCGAAATTGCCAGATTCAATCACCAAAAAATTAAGAGTCGATACAGAGAGGGTGGCTCAATCAGCTGCGTTCAAAGAGCGGTTGGGTAACTTGGGGGTTCAGCCAAATACAGACTTTAAAGAGAGCTTGGCTAACTTCCAAACTAGTGAGATTGCGAAATGGGCTAGGGTCGTTAGAGATTCTGGCGCCACTATTGATTGACAGTAGATGAATGAGGATTGAGAAGAGAACAAGATGAAGCTAAATCAAGAAGAAAAGGCTATGCTTGCTGGTGAGTTTGGTCCAGTAAGGCAAACAGCTATCGCACATCAAATTAAAGTAGGTGAGTTCTTTGGCGCTAAAGATTTGGTGCCTGTATCTCAAGCGCACATCATGGCGGATACCGAGAGCTTGGGTGAGGCTGGTGTTGAGTGGTTAGAAGGCCTAGCTAAGAATGCGATTGAGGATCGATCAGTTCGGATTCCAACGATTACCGATCCTAGGGGTACTGACTTCAGCAAAGCTAAGCAATTAGGTCAAACCGAAAAAATGCTTGAGCTTGAAAGACGCGCTATTGATGCTTTTGTAAAAATGGGCGTGTCCATGACAGACACCTGCATTAATTATCAAACTATTATGGCGCCCGTATTTGGAGAGCATTTAGCATTTGGTGACACCGGAGTGGTTATCTATTCCAATAGTGTCTGCGGTGCCAGATCGAATTTTGAAGGAGGCCCCTCTGCGTTGGCGGCAGGTTTGACCGGTAGAACTCCTCGCTATGGTTATCACCTCGATGAACATCGTAAGCCTACGCATCGCTTTAAAACTTCATGGACACCTCAAACACTCAATGAGTGGGGCGCTTTAGGAGGCTTGATTGGCAAGAAATCAGGGAACTATTGGTCAGTTCCTATTTTGGAGGGGATCGAAGGCCATCCAGGCTCTGATGCTATGAAGCACTTTGGCGCGGCAATGGCGAGTTTTGGATCTACTGC
>CAITHY010000031.1 GCA_903892315.1 uncultured beta proteobacterium
CAGCCTTAGCGGGATTGCTCTTCTATTACATCTCTATTTTGATAGGGTGAGTTTTTTCACAAGATTGGCATAATGGAACTTATGCGAATCGAACCTCAAACCATTACCCACCTGCAAGAATGGCTTGGTAAAACCGAGTCTCTGCAGGATACCGTCACAGCAGCCCCTGTGCGCGCACTATCGGCAACCTTGGATCGCGACGATGCCGCGCCGAGTAAAGGGACTTTTTTGCCTGAACTGTGGCACTGGTTGTATTTTCTACCGCACGCTCGTGAATCCGAAATCGGGCCTGATGGTCATCCAAAACGTGGCGGCTTTCTTCCGCCGGTTCCACTACCGCGTCGTATGTGGGCAGGTAGCCGTATTGAATGGTTAAACCCGCTTGCTGTGGGCGATGAGATTGAACGCGTTTCCACGATTGAGTCAGTAACCCATAAAGCAGGTCGCACCGGCGATTTGATTTTCGTATTAGTCAATCACAAGATTTCTAATCAAGATGGCTTGGCGATTATTGAAGAGCACGACATTGTGTATCGCGATGCGCCGGGACCTGATGGCAAACCTGTTGCCCCCACTCCTGCACCTACTGATGCTGTGTGGAGTAAAACGATTACCCCAGACGATGTGCTTCTGTTCCGTTATTCAGCTTTGACTTTTAATGGGCATCGCATTCACTACGACCGCAAATATGTCACCGAAGTTGAAGGCTATCCAGGCCTCATCGTTCATGGGCCTTTAATTGCCACACTTTTAGTTGATCTAGTACGTCAAAGCATTCCAGGATGCAAGCTTAAGAGTTTTGAGTTCCGCGCTATACGCCCTACTTTTGATATCAATATCTTTAGGGTCAATGCCAAACCTGATCTTGAAAAAGATCCAAGTGGAAAAACCATCTCTATTTGGGCAGAGGATCATGAAGGCTGGCTCACGATGCAAGCAAGCGCTGTTCTAGCCTAAACACAAGAAGGCTTCTAATGACTACTCAACACCTTTCTCGTGAGCTAGCTAGCTTTGCAGCCAACTTACAAGCTGCAGATATTCCAAGCGATGTGATGAATCGCGCCGAAGATTTATTGGTCGATTGGTTTGGTTCGGCTATTGCTGGCAAGGGCTCACGCCCAGTGGAGCTCATTACTCAGTTTGCCCAAAGTATGAGTGGGTTTGATGCGACTCATACTGGCCCTTCTGAGGTTCTGGTTTCTCGTAAAACCTCCAGTCCTTTTTTAGCAGCAATGGCGAATGCTGCAGCATCACATGTTGCTGAGCAGGATGATGTTCACAATGGCTCAGTCTTTCATCCAGCTACGGTGGTGTTTCCACCTGCGCTTGCTTGCGCCCAAGCCATTGGTGCATCTGGTGAAGATTTGTTGGTTGCCGCAGTAGCAGGCTATGAGGTTGGCATTCGGGTTGGCGAATTTTTAGGTCGCTCACATTACAAGGTGTTTCACACCACTGGCACTGCTGGTACTTTAGCTGCAGCTGCAGCAGTTGGTCGTCTTCTCAAACTTAACCCAGAGCAAATGCTCCATGCCTTTGGTTCTGCGGGCACTCAGTCATCCGGCCTGTGGGAATTTCTTCGTGATGCTGCAGATTCTAAGCAACTGCATACTGCCCACGCAGCCTCTACTGGTTTGATGTCCGCCTATATTGCCCAGGCTGGCTTTACAGGCGCTGAGCATATTCTGGAAGGCAAGCAAGGATTAGCGGCAGGCACGTCAAGCGATAGCGATCCGAGTAAATTGGTTGATCGTTTAGGTAGTCGCTGGACTTTAGCAGAGACTAGTTTTAAGTATTACGCCTCATGCCGTCATACACACCCTGCTGCAGACGCCCTACTTCAAGTCATGCTGGCGAACAAACTATTGCCTAGCGATATTGCTAAATTAGAAACCTTGGTTCATCAAGGCGCTATTGATGTATTGGGCCCGGTAACCGACCCTGCTACCGTCCATCAGTCCAAATTCTCGATGGGAACAGTTCTAGCTTTGGTTGCGCATTATCAATTTGCTGGCTTACAGGAATTTGCAGAGCACTTTCATGATGATCAAATCTGCGCCTTCCGTGAACGCGTATCTATGACACTAGATCCTGAAGTCGATGACGCTTACCCACAACGTTGGATTGGCAAAGTTAAAGTTCACCTAAATAATGGGCAAATTCTGGAAGGTCGCGTAGACGAACCTAAAGGCGATCCCGGCAATACCTTATCTCGTGCAGAGATTACCGACAAGGCGATGCGCTTAGCCGCTTTTAGTGGGGGCGCTAACCCAACAGAGATGAGTAAAGCAATTGATCTCTTGTGGAATATCCGCAAACAAGCCAAGATAGGCTTCCTACTGCCATCAGCATAAGCACCTCCAAATACTCGCCCTACCTTTATTTTCTAGATTGATATGAACCCACTTGATACAACACTAGGCTTTAGTACTAACTTTCTATTTGTGCCGGGCACTCGTCCCGAGCGTTTTGTGAAAGCCCTGGATAGCGGTGCTAGCGGTGTTGTTTTAGACCTAGAGGATGCTGTTGCTGAAGAAGATAAGGAGATTGCACGCAATGCTATTCGCACTGCATGGCCTAGCTTTAGTCCTGAACAAAAGAAGCGTCTAGTTATTCGTACCAACTCCCCTGGTAGCAAGTTTTATTCGGCCGATTTAATCTTGGCACAAGAACTCCAAGTTGCCTGCCTATTAATTCCCAAAAGCGAATCGCTTGACCAAATTAATGGCGCTGCCCTAATACTTCCAAATACCGCAATTATTCCCATGATTGAAACGGCCATTGGCCTGGATAAACTGAAAGAAATCGCAAACTCCAATCAAGTGATTCGTCTTGCTTTGGGTAATTTAGATTTACAGGCGGATCTGGGCATGGTTTGCGATCGTCAAGAAACCGAATTACAAACAGCCCGGTTTCAGATAGTTCTAGCATCTCGCCTTGCGCAGATTGCCCCTCCTATTGATGGGGTTACACCATCAACCGATGATATTGAGCGTATTACTGATGACGCAGAGCGTGCAAAGCGTATGGGTTTTGGCGGAAAACTCTGCATTCACCCAAAACAAGTGGCGATTGTGATCAAGGCATTTACCCCAACCGAAGAAGAGCTAGCCTGGGCCCAGCGGGTCGTTGAGGCAGATACGGCCTCCAAGGGCGGCGCAGTGAAACTGGATGGCCGCATGATTGATCGCCCGGTAGTGTTGCTAGCCAAAAGAACGCTTGCTATTACTGGTAAACACTAGGATTTCTTAAGCCAAAAAAATTTTAAAACTGGCAAAATTGGTCTACATAAAAAAGTAATATGGAGACCGTCATGAAATTTCAGAAATTCTTATTCTCAGGACTCGCAGCCGCTTTATCTGCTGGAGCATTGCTGAGTACTAGCGCCCTTGCACAAAAGGATTGGCCTACCAAGTCAATCACCATGGTGATCCCATTTGCCGCAGGCGGCCCAACTGATTCAGTGGCGCGCTTAATCGCAGTGCCTATGGGTCAATATTTAGGGCAAACGGTTGTTGTTGAAAACGTCAATGGCGCAGGCGGGACGATTGCTAGCACTAAAGTAGCTCGAGCAGCTCCTGATGGCTACACAATCTATTTGCACCATATGGGCATGGCAACTGCCAATGCTCTCTATGACAAGCTCCCATACGATCCCATGACCAATTTTGAATACATTGGTCAAGTGGCGGACGTTCCGATGGTACTTCTTGGTAAAAAAGATTTGCCGGCCAACAACTTCAAAGAGCTTGAGGCCTACATTAAAGCCAACGGCTCTAAAGTTACGATGGCCAATGCCGGACCTGGCGCAGTATCTCAGCTCTGCGGGTTGTTATTTCAAAGTCGTCTAGGCGTAAAGCTTACAAATATCCCTTACAAAGGAACCGGCCCAGCCCTAACCGATTTATTAGGTGGTCAGGTTGACCTCCTTTGCGATCAAACTACGCAAACCATTCCCTATATCAAAGATGGTCGCGTTAAGACCTTCGGTACCACTACTTTAAAACGCTTACCTGCCATCCCAAATGTCCCTACCCTGGATGAACAAGGCCTAAAAGGCTTTGAAGTTAAAGTTTGGCACGGCATGTACACACCAAAAGGTGTTCCTAAGCCTATCTTGGATAAGTTAAATGCTGCGCTAGTAAAAGCACTCAATACGCCTGACGTTAAAAAACGTTTAGCAGATGCGAATATTGATATCGTCTCTCCAGACAAAATGACGCCAACAGGTCTCAAGTCCCATCTGGAAGCAGAAATCAATAAATGGGGTCCGATTATTCGTAAATCGAATATTGCCGACTAAAGAGTTTTCGCAGTAAACAAAAAGCCAGCTTCGCGCTGGCTTTTTAATTTCCAAGTGGCACTCAACCTATTTATGTTTTAACCAGGTCTAAATAAATATCCAGAGCGAGCTTTGTCTCTTTTCCTTCTATACATCATGCCAAGACACGCGCACACTGCCCAGATGGCCAACAATGGATCGAGCAAGTAATCCCAAAGATTCGCCGACTCATGCCAATGGGCCGCCCAAGCAATGATGGCGATCGCAATTACCCACACGCCCTTCATCCAATTTGCCAAGCCACATACCAAAGCAAAAAGTAGGGCTGCAACGAAGAATGCAATGGACCCATAACCCCATGCATAAGGATCAACCATTCCTAAGCCCAAGGCAAATGGATAGAAAGATAAAGCGATGATTGCGACCGCAAATTTAAAAATCATTGGCGCGGGTTTGCTGGCCGGCAGCAATGCGCTCCATAGCAATAAAGTCAGCACGACGCTCAGATCACCAGTCAAGCCACGTACATAGGCAACCAAAGGTAAATTCATGCCCAATGG
>CAITHY010000032.1 GCA_903892315.1 uncultured beta proteobacterium
CCCACCATGCGGGGAGGCCCATCCAATTCCATTTTAGCTTGTTAGAATGTAAGACATGACAGCATTGGCATTAGCCCGTTCGTGGCGCCCCAAAACCTTCTCTGAATTAGTCGGCCAAGACCATGTGGTTAAGGCCTTAACGCATGCTTTGGACCAGGGCCGCCTACACCACGCATGGCTCTTTACGGGTACCCGCGGAGTGGGTAAGACCACAATTGCCCGAATTATGGCCAAAGCCCTCAATTGCACGGGGTCGGATGGTTCCGGCAAGATGACCTCAGAGCCCTGCGGAAAATGCCCAGCTTGCATGGAAATCGATGCAGGTCGCTTTGTTGACTATATAGAAATGGATGCTGCTAGTAATCGTGGTGTTGACGATATTGCTGCCCTGCTCGAAAAAGCAGCTTACGCCCCTAGCAATGCGCGTTACAAGGTTTACATGATTGACGAGGTGCACATGCTCACCAATCATGCCTTCAATGCCATGCTTAAAACCTTGGAAGAACCTCCAGAGCACGTCAAATTTATTCTGGCAACTACTGATCCACAAAAGATCCCAGTAACCATCCTGTCGCGTTGCTTGCAGTTCAACCTCAAGCAAATGCCAGTACCACTCATCGTTGAACATTTAGAAAAAGTACTCGCAGCTGAAAAGGTCGAGTGCGAAGTCAATGCCTTGCGTGTTTTGGCCAAGGCAGCCCAAGGCTCCATGCGTGATGCGCTATCCCTCACAGACCAAGCTATTGCTTATGCTGCCGGCAAAGTTAGCGAAGCCTCCGTGCGCGGCATGCTTGGCACATTGGATGATGCTTACCTTATCCGTATTTTGGATTGTTTGATTGCTAAAGATGGTGCAAGCCTTCTGGCAGTCGCCAATGAGATGGGCGAACGCAGCATGTCTTTCTCATTGGCATTGCAAGATCTATCCAGTTTGTTGCAAAAGATTGCAGCAGCGCAAGTCGTTCCAGAATCTGTATTGGAAGATTGGCCAGAGGCTGGCGAGATCCGCCGCTTAGCTGGTCAACTGACAAAAGAAGAGGCGCAGCTCTTCTATCAAATTACGATTACTAGTCGCCCCGATTTATCCCTGGCACCGGATGAGCAAACCGGCTTTGCGATGACGCTGTTGCGTATGCTCGCATTTCGTCCTGGTAGTGCTGGTGGAGGCAATTCTGCTCCAGCGCCATCATCCCCTTCAGCTCCACCAGTCAATACTGCTCGTCCAACAGCGTCAGCTCCCAAAGCATCTGCGCCGGTATCGACACCATCAGCACCAGCTGCCGCAGCCAGTTCTACTGAGCGCCCTGATTGGCACGCTTTGATGCGTCAGTTGCCTGTTAAGGGTATGGTGCAACAGTTAGCGTTTCAGACAGAGTTACAAGATTGGAATGATTCCCCTGGTGGGGTACGTGCAACGATCGTTACGCCAATGCCGCAGTTAGCCTCTGATGCGTCTGTTGGCCGTTTAGCCGACGCACTCACCGCTCACTTTGGTAAGCCAGTGAAGATCGTGATTGAGAAGGGTGAAGTTGAAGGCAAGACTGTTGCTAAGGTTGACGCCCAGATTCATCAAGAGAAAAGAATGAATGCAGAGCAAATGATTGCAGCCGATCCATTTATTCAGCAATTAGAAAAAGAGTTTGGCGCCAAGGTAGTAGGTGGCTCAGTAAAGCCGCTGTAATGCGACCCATTTAATTTGGCTGTTTCATCCATATATCAATATTCATAAATCATTATTAATACCACTAAGGAAATAAAGCGATGATGAAAGGTGGACTTGCTGGCCTCATGAAACAGGCTCAGCAGATGCAAGAGAAAATGAAAGTAGCGCAAGAGCAATTGGCTGCGCTGGAAGTGACTGGTCAAGCGGCTGGTGGCTTGGTGAAAGTAACCATCTCCGGCAAGTACGAGCTCAGGCGTGTACAGATTGATCCAGGCGCAATGGATGACCGCGAGATGTTAGAAGACCTCATCGTGACCGCCCACACAGAAGCATTCAAGCAAGTGGAAGCGGCTAGTGCGCAGATGATGTCCGGTGCTACTGCCGGTATGCCTATGCCCCCTGGCTTTAAGCTGCCGTTCTAACTCTTTTTAAATCTAAAGTTCTGATGACATGGCGCGTATAGAGGCACCTCAAGATGCACTTGGTCGATTGATCGAGGCATTGCGTGTATTGCCTGGAGTAGGCCCTAAGTCCGCTCAGCGCATGGCGTTTTATTTGTTGCAGCATGATCGTAATGGCGCTGCAGTACTCGCTCAATCATTGGGTGAGGCGGTAGAAACTGTTGGCCACTGCACCCGTTGTAATACTTTTTCAGAAACGCAAATTTGTAGCACTTGTTCCGATGGTCGCCGTGACCCATCGTTGCTTTGCATAGTAGAAACACCTGCCGATCAAGTGATGGTGGAGCAAACCTTAAGTTTTAAAGGTAACTACTTTGTATTAATGGGACGCCTCTCACCACTCGATGGCATGGGCCCAAATGAAATCGGCTTTGATCGCTTGCTTAAGCGTATTGAGGCTCCCGATACTGGTGTATCGATTCGTGAAGTAGTGCTAGCAACCAATTTCACGAGCGAAGGTGAGGCAACAGCGCATTACATTGGAGAAGTGCTGAAAGCCAAAGGTATTAAGGTCACTCGGATTGCGCGAGGTATTCCAGTGGGTGGTGAGCTAGAGTACGTTGATGCGGGCACCTTAGCTCGTGCCTTAATGGATCGCCGCTAGCCCTTCTGGTTTCAATTTCTTAAGGCCTCCCAAGCGCTACTCTCGATTGTCTTAGGGGAACTACTTAAATACCCCTTGTTATAGATGCATTAGAGTCAACTGATTACAAAAAAGTAGTTCAATCAAGGAGACGACTGATGCGCAAATTTCGATCAACTAAAGTTTTAGTAACCGGCTTAATCAGTGCTGGCTTGATATTGGCTTCCAATATCACTCAAGCGCAAGTAGGCTTTCCGCCACCACCGCCTAAAGTAAGCCCAGCAGCAGGTGTAATTGATATGCACGTGCATCCTGATCCGGATGTTTTTGGTAGGTCCCTCACTGACGATGAGTTGGCAATGATTGCGCGTCGCAAAGGGATGCGCGGTATTGTAATTAAGAATCACGTAGTGACAACTGCTGACCGAGCAGCCTTAGTCATGCAACAAGTTCCCGGCATTGAAGTGTGGGGTGGCATTGTTTTGAATAAATCGGTTGGTGGGGTTAATCCTGCGGCGGTAGAGTGGATGCATCGTATGTCTGGTGGTCGTGGCAAAGTGGTATGGTTGCCAACCTTTGACTCTGATAAACACATTAAGACTTTGGTTGATAAGAATCAATCTGGCATCGTAGTGGCGCCAAATGGCCAAGTCACACCAGAGCTTGAAGAGGTAATGAAAATCATTGCGCGGGAAGATTTAATTCTTGCCACTGGTCACATCGGCGCGGATGAGGTGGTTGCAGTAGTTAAGCGTGCGAAAGAATTGGGTGTAAAAAATATTCTCATTACTCATGGCTTAACCAATATCCCCGGCTTATCTATGGAGCAGGCTAAGCAGGTTGCAGCAATGGGCGCTTATATTGAAATTTGCTATCTGCAATTTATGACTGGGCCATCGGCTCAGTACAAATGGATGACACATTGGGATAAAGTAGATGCAACTGTAGTTGCTAAAGCTGTTCAGGAAATTGGCGCAGACCATATAGTGCTCTCAACGGATTTAGGTCAACAAGGCATGATGACTCCGCCAGATGGTATCGAGAATGAGGTTGCAGCGGTTAAGGCGGCAGGCGTTTCACAAGCGGATATTGATAAGATGATGAAAAAGAATCCAGCTAAGCTACTGGGTCTAAAAGACTGAGCTGTATTCTGCGTGTGATCTAGGGTTTATGTCATGTCTATGACATAAACCCTAGTTAAATTGTTCCTTTTTCGGGATAATCCTATTTAAACCAACCTTGGGCTTCAATCTCAAGCTGTGTTTGCCTAGTTTTTTCCATCGGCATCTTGCTATTGCATTGCTCTAGCAACCCCATTAGAAATTGTGAATGACCCGCAAGATTTACCTACTTCTCCTGTTAAGCATCATTTGCACATTTTTTGGTGCTTCTGCTTATGCGCAGAGAGCAGGGTCAGGCGCAGACCAAATTGCCAGCTTTGCGGACGATATTCCATGGCTGCCAACCCAAAGTGAGATATTTGGTTTGCCTGTGAACGTTCACGGCCAAACTACTTATATCAATCAACGCTATAACGAATTTAATTCCCCTTATCAGGGTCAAAATAGTTTATTGCCACAGAAGTCTATGAGTTACACCTGGTCTGGCACTTTATTCTTTGGTGCACGCGTTGCACAAGACACCGATATTTATTTCAATCCAGAAGTTGTATCTGGAGTACCGTTTTCTGGACTCACAGGCTTAGGCGGCCCCACAAACGGTGAGGCAACTCGCGCCCAGGGTGCGCAGGCCCACTTTTACTCTGCTCGCGCTTTCTTGCGCCAGACGATCAATCAAGAGGGCGGTAAAGTTGAATTGGATAATGATGCGAACCAAATTAGCCAAATAGTGAGTAGTAATCGCTTCGTTATCACTGCTGGACAGTTCTCAACACTCGATATTTTTGATGACAGTAAATATGCCAAAGATCCTCGAGTTCAGTTTATGAACTGGGGCAATATGACCTACTTAGCTTATGACTATGCTGCAGATGCACGGGGCTACAGCTGGGGCTTAGCGGGTGAGTGGTATCGAGATAATTGGGTGTTCAGGGCATCACGCATGTTGGCTCCAAAAGATCCTAATGGACGTGATCTCAATTGGCAAATCTTTAATTCCTACGGCGACCAAATTGAAGTGGAGCGCCAACACAGTATTGGTGACTTACCAGGCAAAGTGAGTGTGCTTGGCTATCGTAATCGTATGGTGATGGCACGCTTTACGGATGCAACGAATTATTTGATTGCTAATAATGCCCAAGGTACGCAGGCGATCTTGAACGTACGCAATACCTCTCAAGTTAAAACGGGCATTGGTTTAAATGCAGAACAAGCGCTGACTAAAGATATGGGCGTCTATATGAGAGCTTTCACATCAGATGGGCATACTGAGACAATGGCATTTGCTGAAGCAGATAGCTCTTTATCTGTTGGCATGGGTGTTAATGGTGAGCGCTGGGGTAGAGCCAAGGACTCAATCGGAGTATCTGCAATGCTCAATGGCATTTCGTCAAATCGTAGAGCCTATTTACAGGCTGGTGGTATTTCGAACTTTATTGGTGACACACCTAACCCCTATGCTGGGCCTTCCCAAACGATGACTTATAAACCTGAGCAGATTAGCGAGCTTTACTACAACGCCCTGCTAATTCAAAATGTACTTTTGGGCGTGAACTATCAGCATGTGATCAATCCAGCTTATAACGCAGCCCGTGGACCCGTAAATGTCCTCTCTTTTAGAGTGCATGCCGAGTTTTAGTGCTTAGGCATGGAATAGGCTTAATTATTATCTTTAGAATCAATAGGATAGGAATTGTCAATAATTCGACATTTGCCTTTTCTACCCTATAATCCTTAAAACCCTCTGTATCAGGTCATTGCGCGATCAAAATCTGCATCAGGGGCTACAAAAACAGCATTTTTATTGATTTAGAGGCAGCCGCTTTTGTTCATTCTCGGCACACGCAAAATTAGCGCATTGACTGTAGTTAAGGGTATTACTCCCTTGATGTTTATGACGTTGGCATTTTCTGCCTTTGCCCAGAATGCCATTGAAGCTCCGCCAGCGAGTGTGACAGTTCAAACAACTGATGGTTCCTTAGCTACGCCGCCCTCTATAGGCGCTCAATTAAGTGCTCAAGAAAAGCCTACTAAGGCTTCTGAGTTATTTGCGCCCGTTACCAAGGTGAATACGCCAAAGACTTTTGTGAAGAGTGCGCCATCTGGTCCAGTGGATATGGATTTGCGCCAACTCTGGAGCGAGCTCAAACTCAATAACCCGCAGCTAGCCTCTTTGCGTGAATCCTATTTAGCAGCCAAAGCTACTGTGCCGCAAATTGCTGCACCAGCCAATCCACAGGTTGGGTTGGTGTGGTCAGGTATGCCTGTCAATTCGCCATTTGCTTTAGGTGGAGCGAACACGCCATCACAACAAAACCCGGGTGGCATTAGTAGTAATAACTCAATTTCAATTGCTCAACCATTCCAGTTTCCTGGCAAGAAGAGTTTGGCTGCGGATATTGCGGACACGAATGCCGAGGCTTTGTTGGCTCAGGCGGAGTCAACCTACTTGCAATTAGGCGCACAACTCTCCACGCTTTACTACAGTGCACTTGCTTCACAAAAGCAATTGCAAGTGCTAAAAGAATCTGTCATTCGACTTGAAATGATTAAGAACGTTGCTAAAGCCCGTTATGCAAATAATGCCGCAGCTTATGTTGAGTATCTGAATGCGCAGGTGGCGCAAAGTGCTGCTGAAGCTGATCAATTTAATCTCGAGCGTCAGCTTCAAGTTGCTTTAAATAATATTAATACCCTTGTTGGACGTCACTCGCGCGAGAAATTAGTGCTTAAAGGGGATGTACGTCGTTCGATGAACCTTATACCGACGCTGGTTGAGTTGGAGGACTATGCTGAATCTAGCCATCCTAGCTTGAAAGGTTCCGCACTCCAGCTGGATGCTGCTCGCAAAGGTGTGACTTTGGCGAAAAAAGCCTACTTGCCAGACTTTCAGGTGATTGGCTCTTCTTATACTCCGCGTGGCCCTTTTTCGGCGAACAACGGCGCTTTGTTCTATCAGTTTGAATTGGATTTAATTATTCCGCTGTATTTCTTTACCAAGGAGAAATACGGAGTAGAGCAGGCAATGCGTAATCAAGCCTCAGCTGAGGCAAGTGATATCTCTAATCGTCAACAAGTTGTGCTGGCAGTGAACTCGGCTTACGCTGCTTATGAGCAGGCTAAAACAGCGGCTAATTTTCTGAGAGATAGGCAAGTGCCTCAAGCAGATGCTGCATACAAAGTTGGTTTAACTCAGTATGCGAATAATGGTCAAGGATTTAATGACTTATTGACCGCCCAAACACAGTTGCGCAGCTTGGAAATTCAGTTGGCCTTAGCGGAAAGCAATTTATTGCAAGCCCAGGCCGTTTTATTGGCTACTGCCGGTAAAGAACCTTTTTAAGGAGTTGTCTTGAAGGATAAATTGATCGCTATTTATAAGCGGGCCTTGGCAGAAGTTGTGAGGCTAAAGGAAAAGTTCACAGCTCGTATTGAGGCAAATACCAATAATATTCATCGCTCTTATTGGGCACTTCCGTCTGAAACACGTGCGCGTCTTCGCATGGTCATTATTTGCGTTTCTATTTTGATGCTCGGTATCGTTATTGGTCTCGTTATGAATGTAAATAGGCCGGTGAAGTTGGAAAAAACTGATAAATCGCTAAGGGTTGAGGGTTCTGGGGCAATGGAATTGAAGCTCCCAGGCCTTAATTTGAATCCTAATATCTATGTATTTAGTGAGGCTGTAAAGTCAGAAGTGCCTGTTGAATTGACTATGCCTGGCAGACTCACCTTCAACGCTGAAAAATCCAAAGTAATTTCTG
This sequence comes from uncultured beta proteobacterium, assembly GCA_903892315.1. The sequence continues at coordinate 7,590 of CAITHY010000032.1, forward strand.
CTCGTGCTGCCGGTCGCGTTGAGCGTATTGTGGCTTTTGATGGTGCGCAGGTGCAGATGGGCTCTCCTGTACTAGAGATGTACAGCCCTGACTTTATCTCTGCTCAGCAAGAGTATTTGTTGTCCTCTAAAACGACCAAGATTCTGGAGAGCAACAAGGCTTTAGGTGATCTGCTGTCGGATGCTCGCATCACGCAGGATGCGGCGGCTAACCGTATTCGTAATTTAGGTGCCGGTGATGGCGATATCAAAAATTTAGAGAGAACTGGTAAAACCCAAACCAATTTAGTGGTGCGCTCACCTATTGATGGTGTGGTAGTTAAGCGTGCAGTAGAGCCAGGTGCATTTGCCAATATTGGTGATGTATTGACTACTTTGGCAGATCCTAAGGCGCTCTGGTTCTTGGGAAATGTGTATGAGCAAGACATTGCTAAGATTCAAAAAGGACAAACGATTACTTTGCGCACGGAAGCTTATCCAGGCAAAGTGTTTACTGCGAAGACAAACTTTATTGCGCCTACCATTGACCCTGATACCAGGGCCTTAGTGATTCGTTGCGATGTGGATAATCCAGATGGTTTATTGCGTCCCGATATGTTTGCCTCTGGAAAACTACAGGTAGGCTCCACTCAAGCAGTGGTCTTGCCTCAGACTGCAATTGTGCGTGTACGTGAAATGCGTTACGTGATTATCAAAACAGCTGCGGATACCTTTAGGCGTTTCGCTGTAAAAGGCTACGACCTTGATGGTAAGCAATTTGCCGTTACTGATGGGGTTGATCCCGGAATGCAGGTATTAACAGATGGCGCAGTGCTTCTCAATGATCGTTTTGCGAAGCAGGAGGAGTAATTGAGCTTTGTAACAAACTTTCTAAGAAGCGTTATAGATAAGCGCATTCTGATTCTCTTTGCCTCTGTTGTGCTTCTATGCTTGGGCGCATTTAGCTTAAAGCAATTGCCCATTCAGCCTTACCCTGGTGTTGCGCCCCTCACTATTCAAGCTATCTCGCAGTGGCCTGGCCGGAGTACTACTGAAGTTGAACAGCAGGTCACTATCCCGGTTGAGAATGCGTTAGCTGGTATTCCTGGAGTAAAGGCTTTCCGCTCAGTTTCTTTATTTGGCCTATCTGTTGTCACCCTGAAGTTCAACGACAATGCAGACCCTTTCAAGGTTCGCCAGATTTTCATTACCAACTTAAGTAATGTGACTTTCCCCCCGGGAGTGAGCTCCAGCGTAAGTCCAGATTCTGATGCCACCGGTGAAATTTTGCGTTACCAGGTGAAGTCAGACTATGCCTCACCTACGCGTTTAAAGACTTTGCAAAATTATGAGATCTACAAAGAGTTGAAACAAACTCCGGGTATTGCGGACGTCTCTTCTTTCGGTGGAAAGGTGCGTCAATACAATGTGATTGTTCGCCCCGAAAGCCTGCAATCCAAAAATATTACTGTTTCTCAGTTAATTGATGCCTTATCTAAGGCGAATGACAACACAGGCGGTGGTGTATTGCCTAGTGGTGAACAGCAATTCGTAGTGCGTGGCGTTGGCTTGCTTAAGAATCTAGATGATATTAGACGAGTGGTAGTTGCAGTTAACAATGGCGTGCCCGTTCGAATTGGTGATGTTGCAACTGTAGTGATTGGTAATGCTCCGCGTTTAGGCTTATTCCAATTTGACGACAATCCTGACTCGGTTGAGGGGATTGTCTATTTGCGCCGCGGCGAGAATGCCTCAGAAGTGTTGGCACGAGTCCGTGAAAAAATCGTCACGATAAATGCTCATATATTGCCGCCTGGCATAGAGGTGAAGCCATTTTATGATCGCCAAGTACTATTGGATATCACAGTAGGTACTGTTAAGCACACCATGTTCTTTGGTATCTCCATGGTTTTAGTGTTGCTGTACATCTTCTTGGGTAATTTTAGAGCGGCAGCAGTTGTTGCAGCAGTGATTCCATTGGCGTTGTGCTTCTCCTTCATTATGATGTACGTATTTAACGTGCCGGCAAACTTAATCTCCTTAGGAGCCATAGACTTTGGGGTGATTGTTGACGCGGCAGTGATCATTACTGAAAACGTGATGCGTCACTTAGAAGAGGGTGGCAAACGTTTAAATCAAAGTATTATTTTGGCGACTGCCGAAGTACAAAGAGCGATGGTGTATTCCACGAGCATCATTATCGTTGCTTATTCCCCATTATTTTTGATGGGTGGTGTAGAGGGAATCATCTTTAAGCCCATGGCCTTCACCATGGGCTTTGCATTGATTGCATCAATTGTGCTGAGTTTGACTTTTTTACCAGCTGCAATTTCATACTCTTTTGGCGAGAACTTTCACCATGAGCCGCCAAAGTTTATTACTTGGATGTTAAATCATTACAGGCCTACACTGCGCCGTTTGATGGATCATCCTAAGCATGTTATTGCCATTTCACTTCTGGTATTGTGCGCTACATTGATCAGCGCAACTCGCTTGGGTACTGCGTTTTTGCCCACCTTGGAAGAAAACAATATTTGGTTGCGTGTGGTGTTGCCCAATACCGTAGACTTGGATTACTCCATTAGCATTGCAAATCAATTGCGCGAAACCTTTACGAAACAGCCAGAGATAGAGCGGGTAGCAGCGCAAATTGGTCGTCCCGATGATGGCACAGATTCAACCGGTGTATTTAATCAAGAGTATGGCCTCTATCTAAAGTCTCCTGAAGCTATGCCGAAAGGCTCGACAAAAGCGGATCTTGTAAAGCGTTTACAGGGGGAGCTCAATCGCATCCCAGGCGTTTCCTTCAGCTTCTCTCAATATATTCAAGATAACGTGAATGAAGCCTTGTCAGGCGTGAAGGGTGAAAACTCGGTAAAGATCTTTGGTACAGATTTGACAATTCTAAATACCAAAGCGCATGAAGTAATTGATCAGCTGAAAAAAGTCCGTGGAATTGAAGATGAGAGTATTTTGAGGGAGCTAGGTCAGCCAACTTTGAATATTCAAATTGATCGTGATCGAGCTGCTCGCTATGGTGTAAATGTTGCCGATGTGCAAACCTTAGTAGCAAATGCTATTGGCGGCGCACCCGTTTCAAATTTTCTTGAGGATGAAAAAACTTTTGGAATTGCTGTACGTTTAAATGAGGCAAGCCGTAATGATCTTCCAGATATCGCTAATTTACTGATTGATACTCCTACTGGAGCCCGAGTTCCTTTGGGAATGGTAGCTAATGTTGAGCTAACTGATGGCCCATTTTTTATTTATCGTGAAGCCGGTAAGCGCTATATTGCCGTGATTTTTAGCGTACGCGATCGCGATCTGGGTAGTGCTGTGGAAGATGCTAAATATTTAGTAGAGAAAAATGTAGCTTTACCCGCTAACTATTCGATTGCATGGGATGGCCAATTTAATCAGATGAAGGCTGCACAACAAAAGTTGATGATCATTATTCCATTAACGTTACTGGCAATTTTCTTGTTGCTGGTAACCGCATTGGGCAATGTTCGTGACGCAGTTATTGTTTTAATCAACGTTCCATTTGCAGCGATTGGCGGCATTATTGCCTTGCATCTTGGTGGTGAGACCTTAAGCATCTCTGCATTATTTGGCTTCTTATCGCTCTTTGGTATTGCGATTCAAGATGGTGTGATTCTGATTTCGTATATTAATAAGACGGTAGCAGAAGAGCACGGGGCCATGAAAGATGCGATGGTTGACGGAGCTGCACTACGGGTACGTCCAGTATTAATGACTGCTTTATTGGCTGGCTTGGGCTTATTGCCTGCAGCACTTTCTCATGCCATTGGCTCAGAAGCCCAGCGTCCTTTGGCTCTAGTTATTGTAGGTGGCATGGTCACAACTACAGCATTAACACTACTTGTTTTACCTGTAATCTATGCTTGGTTTAGGGCGCGCGGCAAACATGCCCGTGGATTGGTTTAAGCGTGTTAAAGCAACCTCATATCCTAGTATCAAATGATGATGGCTATTTAGCACCCGGCTTATTGGCTTTGGTAGAGGCGGTACGTCCCTTGGGGCGCATTACTGTGATTGCTCCTGAGCAGAACCATAGTGGCGCCTCGAATTCACTCACACTATCGAGACCATTATCGATTCATCGTGTTGCTGGTGGCGAGCGTGATGGCTTTTTCTTTATTAATGGCACGCCAACAGATTGTGTGCATGTTGCCATGACAGGATTTTTGGATGAGAAGCCCGACCTGGTGATCTCTGGCATCAATCAAGGCGAGAACATGGGCGAAGATACGCTGTACTCTGGCACTGTTGCTGCCGCAGTCGAGGGTGTCATGTTTGGTGTGCCCGGTATTGCTTTCTCACAAATTGATCGCGGCTGGAATCGGATTGAAGATGCTGCTAAAGCAGCGCATGATGTAGTGGCCCAAATGTTGGTTTCTGCTTTAGCTCGTTCTGAAGGTACGGCGACACTACTCAACGTCAATATTCCTAATCGCCCCTATGCGGATTTATATCGCTGGCGTGTAACACGCCTCGGTAATCGTCATCACTCTCAACCGGTGGTAGTGCAGGACAGTCCACGTGGCGAGAAGATCTACTGGATTGGTGCTGCAGGTGATGTCAAAGAAGGTTCTGAAGGTACAGACTTTCATGCGATTGCTGAAGGATGTATTTCGATTACGCCAATGCAACTTGATTTGACTCACCATGCTCGTTTAGCAGCAATGCGTGCAAACGGTTGGGATCGCGGTTGAAGGCTCCGACTGAACGCTTTGCAGCATATCGCCAGGCCCTAGCAGCGAAAGTCCATGCTGGTGGAGTAAAGCACAGCAAAACCTTAGAGGCGATTGCTACTGTTCCTCGCCACGCTTTTATGGATGCTGGCTTGCATGCCCAGGCTTACGAAGACACCGCCTTACCAATTGGTCACGAGCAAACCATTTCTAAGCCATCGGTAGTGGCGCGCATGATTGAGTTGCTTCACAAGCCTAAACATAAGCTTGGCAAAGTATTGGAGATTGGCACTGGTTGTGGCTATCAAGCGGCAGTGCTAAGTTTATTGGCCGATGAGGTTTACTCCATTGAGCGTATCCGTCCACTACATGACATAGCCAGAGCTAAGTTGCGACCATTTCGGATTAATAATCTTCGCTTGATCTATGGTGACGGTATTTTGGGCTTGCCGCAGGCCGCGCCATTTGACGGGATTATTTTGGCTGCTGCGGGCTTAGGTATTCCAGATGCCTTACTGGACCAATTAGCAATTGGAGGGCGCTTAGTTGCCCCAGTTGCTAAAAATGACAAAGAGCAGCAACTGGTGATGGTTGAAAGAATGAGTTCCCAGCGCTATCAAAGAACTGTGCTGGACGGGGTCTTTTTTGTGCCCTTACAATCAGGGGTAGTATGAGCAATACCGAGATTGTTACAAAGACTGCTGCCAACTCTATGACTAATTTATTCAAAAGCTTTCTGATCGCAACCTTGTCTGTATCTTTGATCCTCATATCAGGATGCTCTACTACGCCGCGCGCAAAACCCGCAAACGTGACGGATCGCACTGGTGGATCTACTGTTTATGAGCCTGCCCCTCCTGGTTATTACCGTGTGAAGAAGGGAGACACCTTAGCGCGTATCGCTTTAGATCATGGTCAAGCACCACGTGATGTGGCGCAATGGAATAGCGCAGCTAATCCCAGTTTCAATCCTAATGTGATTGAAGTGGGCGACCTCATATTGGTCAAGCCGCCTGCAGGTACAAAAGTCGCTAAGCCAGTCGAGAAAAAAGTAGCGCCAGTAACTGATAAGGCAGATGTGCCTACTGCTACGCCAGAGTCTGTGAAAGCAGATATGGTGGCAGAGCCGGGTATTCGTTTGTCTTGGCCAGCTAAGGGCAAGGTCACTGGTGAATTTAATGAAACCAATAAGGGAATCGACATTGCTGGTAAGGTTGGCGAGCCAGTACTCGCTGCATCTGATGGTAAGGTTGTCTACGCCGGTAATAGTTTGCGTGGTTATGGCAACCTGGTGATTGTGAAACATGACAATACTTATCTCACTGCTTATGCCCACAATAGCAAGCTCTTAGTAAAAGAGGGTGACACCGTTCGCAAGGGTCAGAAGATTGCCGAGATGGGTGATACGGACACTACTGCAGCTAAGCTGCATTTCGAGTTACGCGTTAACGGGAAACCAGTTAATCCAACGCCGTACTTGCAGTAATGTTGTTGGTCTAGGGTAGGGGCCATGGCGACCGTTCTTGTATTTGATATTGAAACCATTCCAGATGTAGCTGGATTGCGTCGTCTGGAGGATTTTCCAGACTCCATGAGTGATGCCGAAGTCGCTAGTAAGGTGATGGCTGATCGCGCAGAGAAAACCGGCAGTGAATTTCTACCCTTATATCTGCAAAAGATTATTGCCATCTCTTGCGTGATTCGCAGGACTACTAAAGAAGGTTTGCCGCAAATGAAGGTGGGTACTCTAGGTACCCCGCAAGATGATGAGAAGGTATTAATACAAGCCTTCTTTGATCTAGTAGAAAAATATACCCCTCAATTGGTTTCGTGGAATGGTAGCGGTTTTGATTTACCAGTACTGCACTATCGCGCCTTAGCCAACTATGTACAAGCTCCACGTTATTGGGAGATGGGCGAGAGCCAGGATTCTGATAGTCGAGAATTTAAGTGGAATAACTACATTAGCCGTTATCACATGCGTCATCTCGACATGATGGATCTGTTGGCTAAATTTAATGGCCGCGCAAATGCCCCTTTAGATGGATTGGCAAAACTTTGCGGGTTCCCGGGCAAGATGGGCATGGATGGCAGCCAAGTATGGCCTGCATATCAAGATGGCAAGATCAATGACATCCGCCGTTACTGCGAGACTGATGTGGTCAATACCTATCTCATGTACTGCCGTTTTCAGTTACTGCGTGGTGGCTTTTCTCATGCCGAATATCAAGAAGAAATCGAGTTCGTTAAAGCGTATTTAGAAAAAGAATCTAAAGAGCCCAACGGCTCTCAGTGGCAAGAATATCTACAAGGTTTTGCACCAGATGCGTAGAGGGGATAAGCCGGTCAATATTGAAGTGACTGAGCCAATTCAAGTTGAGGCCCTGGATTTAGATGCCCAGGGCATTGCACGCTTGACTCCCAATGAGGAAGAATCTGACCAAGGTCAAAGTGGTAAGGTCATCTTTATTAAAGGCGCATTACCTACTGAGTTGGTGACTTACACCATCACCAGTGATAAAGCCCGTTTCAGCAAAGCAAAAGTACGTGAGATCTTAAAGCCTGCGGTTTTCAGAGCGCAGCCACAGTGTGCAGCCTTTGGGGTATGTGGCGGATGCACCATGCAGCACCTAGATATTCGAGCACAGGTTGCTATGAAGCAGCGCGTGCTCGAAGATGATTTACGTCATATTGCCAAAGTAACTCCAGAAGAAATTCTTCGCCCCATGGGTGGTCCTGCTTGGGGGTATCGCCATCGCGCACGCTTAAGTGCAGTGAACCGCTCGATTAAAAAAGGTACGGTACTGATTGGCTTTCATGAAGGCAAGAGCGGCTATGTGGCTGATATGTTAGCTTGTGAAATTTTGCCTAAGCATGTATCTGATCTGTTGCCGGAGATGCGTAAGTTGGTAATGGGTTTATCGATCGTTGACCGCATGCCTCAGATTGAGATTGCTGTTGGTGAGCCGGAGGATGCCCAATCAGATGATCCGCAAAAATCAAAACCAGTAACCGCCTTAGTATTTCGAAATCTTAAGCCATTAACGGCAGAAGATGAGCAACTCCTTCGGCGGTTTGCTGATCGGCACCAGGTTTGGATCTGGCTTCAGCCAAAAGGTATTGAGACTGTGGCGCCGTTTTATCCCGAGACCGGTAAGCTTTATTATCGCCTACCTGAGTTTGAGATCGAGATGCCATTTAAGCCTGCGGATTTCACGCAAGTGAATCACATGATGAATCGCGCTTTAGTCAGTAGAGCGATTCGCTTGCTAGAAGTCCAACCTGCAGATCGGGCGCTTGATTTATTTTGCGGTATTGGTAACTTCACGTTACCGCTTGCTAGAAAAGCAAAGCGAGCTTTAGGAATCGAAGGTTTGGAGAGTTTAACTACCAGAGCTAAGGCAAATGCAATACACAATGGACTGGCTGGGCAGGCTAGCTTTATGCAAAGTGACTTATTTCAAGTGACAACAGAAACGATTGCATCATGGGGTAAAGCAGAACGTTGGTTAATGGATCCGCCGCGCGAAGGTGCCATGGAGATTTGTAAGGCCCTTGCTCAGTTGCATATTCAACAAAGTGAGTTGTTGCCCCAGCGTATTGTCTATGTCTCTTGCAATCCCAAAACATTAGCCCGGGATGCCGATATCTTGTGTCACCAAGCAGGCTACGCGCTTAAAGGGGCAGGCATCGTCAATATGTTCCCTCATACCTCCCATGTGGAATCAATTGCGGTTTTTGACAAAACTTAGCTTTTTGATATAGTCCTTAGTAATATATATAAATAAGTATTCAGGGGTGGTGGAATGAAAAAAATAGTCATTTTGTTATGGGCTTTCGCTATACCTATCGCTTATGGCCAATCGCAAAACTTTGAAGGTTTTGGCTTGGCTGTCGACTATGGATTAAATTCCATTACCGATGTTTCAACACCCGGTGGATCACAAACGAGTCGCAGCGGAATTCCCAGTATCACTGCTGACGCCTATAAGGCTATTAACAACCAATGGCTTGTTGGTGCCTATGGTACTTATGATTTAGCTACAACCGATACTGCGGGCTCTGATCCCGACGCAAAGAACCCCATCGAAGCAGGCGGAAAAGTAGCTTATGCGTTTACTGACAATTTATTAGGCTATGTCAAACTCGGATGGTCTTGGTCCAAGTATTCCTCACCTGGCTACTATCAATGGTTAACTGGACCCAGTTACGGTATTGGTGCTGAATACCTGCTCACCAAGCATATCTTTACGAGAGTAGAAGTGTCACAACAAAACTATAAAACCATTCAATGGAGCGATGGCTCAAGCGACAAGGTTTTTATCAATTCTGGTGTCGTTTCTTTGGGTTGGCGTTTCTAGCCCCCATTCCCGATCATTTTGGTGCTGATTATTTGCACCAAAAGGGCGCTAATTTAGCGCATTTAGCTTGTTGATGGTGCGGCGTCCTCAAAACCCTGTCTTATAGAAGAGTAGATTGAGCTTGTGCAGTGATGTATTGCTGCCCATCCTTTCTATCTTCGGGAGAGCGTCATGAAAGCCTCAGATAGTTTTGCAATCTTATTGATTTTGATTGCGCTGTCTTACGCAATAAATATGTTTGTAGCAGCCTAATTATTGGCTTTAACAAACAGAATCAATAACGGCATTAAAAAAGGCGCCCGCAGGCGCCTGATGAGAAAAACACGCTAAAGTTTTAGCGTACCTCAGTCTCCCTTAATCTCGATTACCACCCACAATACCCAAGAGGGCAAGTAGATTGGTGAAGACGTTATACACATCTAAATAAATAGCTAAAGTAGCCATGATGTAGTTTGTCTCGCCACCATTGATGACACGTTGTACGTCAACCAAAATAAAGGCCGAGAAGATTGCGATAGCCAATACCATCACAGTCAACATCAAAGCTGGCAACTGAAGCCAGATGTTCGCTAATGAGGCGACGATCAGCAGCAATACGCCAACCATAAGCCATTTGCCCATACCAGCAAAGTCACTCTTGCTCACTGTTGCAATAGTTGCCATGGTAGCGAAGATTGCAGCGGTGCCACCAAAGGACAGCATGATGAGGGCTGCACCATTGCTATAGCTGTTCAGGGTGAAGCCAATCAAACGGGACATCATGATGCCCATAAAGAAGGTGAAACCCAGAAGCAAGAGAACGCCAACACCAGTATCTTTATTCTTTTCAATTGCCCAGAAGAAACCAAAGGCTACTGCCATAAAGACGATAAAGCCAATAAAGGGGCTGCCGGTAAATAAACTGAGATTCATGGCAACACCCAGCCAAGCACCAATAACTGTAGGCACCATGGAGAGCGCCAATAGGGCGTAAGTATTGCGGAGTACGCGATTGCGTACCTGGACATTGCTAATTGAGCCGGTTTGGCCAAAGCCGTAAGAGTTCAGATCACTCATATTGACTCCTTCTTTTGAATTGTTGACACAAGAACCCATTAAGGGCTACTGAGACTAAGTATAGACAAAACACTCCAATTTCAAGCTCCCACAGAAAAGACCTACAAATTAAAGGCTTATGCCCTGTAAATTCAAGGGCTTAGCCCTGCGGGCATAGGGGTAAATACGGTCGGGCAATGTATAATTCGGGGGTCGCTGAAGTGGGATGGCTTATTGTCCCCACCTAGCAAATACCTTTGAAATCACTATTGGAGTCTTGAATGGCAATTGAACGCACCCTATCTATTATCAAACCTGATGCTGTCGCTAAAAACGTCATCGGCAAAATCTATGACCGTTTTGAATCTGCTGGTTTGAAGATTATTGCTTCCAGAATGGCGCATTTGTCACAAAATGAAGCTGAGCAGTTTTATGGTGTTCATAAAGACCGTCCTTTCTTCAAAGATTTGGTGAGCTTCATGATTTCTGGTCCGGTAATGATTCAAGTATTGCAAGGTGAAGGCGCTATTGCGAAGAACCGTGACTTGATGGGTGCGACTGATCCCAAGAAGGCAGAAAAAGGAACTATTCGTGCTGACTTTGCTGACAGCATCGATGCTAATGCTGTTCACGGTTCAGATGCTCCTGAAACAGCTGCTGTGGAAGTTGCATTCTTCTTCCCTGGCATGAATGTTTTCAATCGTTAATCCGCGATTGCTAACGAACAACCTATTTAATTTATAAGTAGGCGCAGTGACCTCCCCGCGCGTAAATCTCTTAGATTTTGACGCTGACCAAATGGCAGCGTATGTCGCGGGGTTGAATGAAAAGCCTTTTAGGGCCAAGCAACTCATGCAGTGGATACACCAACGCGGTGTAGCTGACATTAATGACATGAGTGATTTAGCAAAAAGCTTTAGAGCAACTTTGCTAGATAAGGCAGAAGTACTATCACTCCCTGTTATTAAAGATGAGCACGCTAATGACGGCACACGCAAGTGGCTATTAGATGTGGGCGCTGGTAATGCGGTGGAGTCTGTATTTATTCCCGAGGATGATCGAGGTACCTTGTGCATCTCTTCTCAGGCAGGCTGTGCAGTCAATTGCCGTTTTTGCTCAACCGGACATCAAGGTTTCTCACGCAATCTCACTTCCGGCGAAATTATTGGACAACTTTGGTTTGCTGAGCATCTTTTGCGAAACGACCCACAAGCAGTTCGTCGCATTGAAAAGTTTCCAACGCCAGGCTGGGAGCACACTGGTCGTGTGATTTCGAATGTGGTGATGATGGGCATGGGCGAACCCTTGCTTAACTATGACAACGTTGTATCTGCATTGCGCTTAATGCTCGATGACAGGGCATATGGTTTATCGCGTCGTCGTGTAACCGTTTCTACATCTGGTGTAGTGCCGATGATTGATCGTCTCGCGCAGGATTGCCCAGTGGCATTGGCAGTTTCTTTGCACGCACCGAATGACGCATTACGTGATCAATTGGTGCCACTCAATCAAAAATATCCTTTGCGTGAATTGCTTGATGCATGTGAGCGCTACTTGCCGTTCGCACCAAGAGATTTCTTAACGTTTGAATATTGCATGCTCGATGGTGTAAATGATTCGGATATTCAGGCGAAAGAGTTAGTGCGCTTGCTCAGAAATATTAAGTGCAAAATTAATCTCATCCCATTTAACCCTTTCCCAGAATCTGGCCTGAAGCGCTCGTCAGCTCAAAGAGTTAATGCCTTTGCTGGTATCTTGTTAGATGCAGGCATGGTGGCTACTGTACGTAAGACGCGCGGCGATGATATTGCTGCCGCCTGCGGTCAGCTGGCAGGAGATGTTGTAGATCGCACCCGTGTTCGTGAGCGCGCCGTTCATAATGCCGAGATCGAGCTCAAAGAGGTCGAGTCTGATGAAGATTCCGATCTGGGGCCTAACGAGCATCCGATTGAATGGCTCAAAAAGTTAACTTAAAGATTAGATCTAATGAGCTCTAATAATTCATTACCAAAGCTACCGCTAGGACCATCCCCTAAGCGTGCAACGCGTCAAGCAACCGTTGCTTGGAAAACCAATATTGTTACGGTGGGTGGTGATGCACCAGTGCGTGTGCAATCAATGACTAATACCGATACTGCAGATGCAGTGGGTACAGCTATTCAGGTAAAAGAATTAGCGCGTGCGGGTTCGGAGATGGTTCGCATCACTGTCAACACTCCAGAGGCTGCCGCTGCCGTTCCCTATATTCGTGAGCAGTTAGATAAGATGGATGTCTTAGTGCCATTGATTGGCGACTTCCATTACAACGGCCACACCTTATTAAATGATTTTCCGGAGTGCGCGAAAGCCCTCTCTAAGTACCGTATCAATCCAGGTAATGTGGGTAAGGGCGCTAAGCGTGATCCACAATTCGCGCAAATGATTGAAGCTGCTTGCAAATATGACAAGCCCATTCGTATTGGCGTGAACTGGGGTAGCTTAGACCAAGAACTTTTGGCATCTATCATGGATAACAATGCGGCTCTAGCAAATCCAAAGACTGCGCAAGAAGTGATGATCGAAGCTTTAATTCAGTCAGCCTTACAGTCAGCAGAAAAGGCGGTGGAGTTGGGGATGAACCCCGATCAAATTTTGCTCTCCTGCAAAGTCAGTAATGTTCAAGATTTGGTTGCTGTATACCGCGACCTTTCTCGCCGCTCTGACTATCCCTTGCACTTAGGTTTAACTGAAGCGGGCATGGGCAGTAAAGGGATTGTGTCTTCAACAGCGGCAATGGGTATTTTGTTGCAAGAAGGTATTGGCGATACGATTCGCGTTTCGTTGACGCCTGATCCAGGCGCCCCTCGTGAAAATGAAGTCATCGTTGCCCAAGAAATATTGCAAACCATGGGATTACGCAATTTCACGCCCATGGTGATTGCATGTCCAGGGTGCGGTAGAACTACGAGCACCACCTTCCAAGAGTTAGCGGCGAATATCCAGTCTTATTTGCGCCAACAAATGCCTATTTGGAAGAAAACCCATCCTGGCGTAGAAAATATGAATGTTGCTGTGATGGGTTGCATCGTCAATGGCCCAGGCGAAAGCAAGCATGCCAATATTGGTATCTCTTTACCGGGAACCGGTGAAACCCCTGCGGCCCCTGTATTTGTCGATGGGGTTAAAGTCAAAACCTTGCGTGGTGACAAAATTGCCGAAGAGTTTCAGGTGATTGTTGATGAATATGTGAAGCAAAATTACGCCGTCAAGATTTAAATACGTTTAAAAAAGTAAAAGTACAACAATAATAAAAATGACTGAACAAAATAAAGAATTAAAAGTACAAGCAGCGCAAGCCAAGGTTCAGAAGATTAATGGCGTGCGCGGTATGAATGATTTGCTGCCAGTAGATGCTGCGCAATGGGCTCATCTTGAGCATGTATTACGTGACTTGACTCGTGCTTACGGCTACGAGTTTTTGAGAACACCAATCGTTGAAGCGACTGCGGTATTTCAGCGCGGGATCGGTGAGGTTACCGATATTGTTGAAAAAGAAATGTACTCCTTTGAGGATCGCTTGAATGGCGAGCAACTCACCTTACGTCCTGAAGGTACTGCCGCGTTAGTACGCTCTGTAATTGAAAACAATTTGTTATACGATGGCCCTAAACGTCTTTGGTACACCGGACCCATGTTCCGCCATGAGCGGCCACAGCGTGGTCGCTATCGTCAGTTCCACCAGTTTGGTGTTGAGGCTTTGGGTTTTGCTGGCCCGGATGTCGATGCTGAAATCATCCTCATGGGACAACGTTTATGGGATGAGTTGGGTTTGAAGGGCGTCCGTTTAGAAATCAATTCTTTAGGCCAAGCTCCTGAGCGCGCCGAACACCGTGCTGCGTTGGTAACTTACTTTGAGAAAAATCAAGCACAGCTCGATGAAGATTCACAGCGTCGCCTAATTAGCAATCCTTTGCGTATTTTGGATTCTAAAAATCCAGAGATGCAAACATTAATTGAGGGCGCACCAAAATTATTGGATTTCTTAGGTGAGGAGTCACTTAAACATTTCAATGCAGTACAGGCATTAATCAAGGCAAACAACATCCCCTGCAAAATTAATCCTCGTTTAGTGCGTGGGCTTGATTACTACAACCTCACAGTATTTGAGTGGGTAACCGATGAATTAGGTGCTCAAGGCACCATCGCTGGTGGTGGACGTTATGACCCATTGATTGAGCGCATGGGTGGCAAAGCAGCGCCAGCTTGTGGATGGGCCATGGGTATGGAGCGGGTTCTTGAGCTCATGAAGGTTTCTGGATTATTGCCGGAACCGCAGGCTCAATGCGATATTTTTGTGTTGCACCAAGGTGGCGAAACTTTGACTGCCGCCATGATCATTGCTGAACGCTTACGTAGCGCTGGAATCGACACCATCCTTTTCTGCCCTCCTGATGGTCAATCCGCTAGCTTTAAGTCCCAAATGAAGAAAGCGGATAGTAGTGGGGCTGCCTTTGCGGTCATTATTGGGCCTGATGAATTGGCCAAGAATGAGGCGCAACTGAAGGACTTACGTGGCACTGGAGAGCAAAAGTCTGTGCCTCTAGATGATGTCCTGGGGGCGGCAATAGATGCCCTGGTAGGCGCCTCCGAATAGAATTAAGCTAATGCACACTAAATACCTATTAAATGAGTTTGGATTGACATGCCTTTAGATCTAGAAGAACAAGAACAATTAGACCAATTCAAAGCGTTTTGGCAAAAGTATCGCAACCTGATTACTGGGGTGCTGACTGTTGCTTTGTTTGCTTACGCTGCATACAGTGGATATCAATGGTGGCGCAATAGCCAGGCACTGGAGGCCTCCAAGCTTTATGAAACAATGGTAGGCGCGATTGCTAAAGGCGATAAGGAACAGACTCTGCGCGCAACAGATGATTTGCAAAAAGATTTTGGCCGCACTCCTTACGCAGCAATGTCTAGTTTGATCGCTGCACGGATCGCATCGGATGCAGGTGATAGCGCGAAAGCGTTAGAGTATTTACGCTGGGCGGCAAAGAATGCATCAAATGATGGTTACCTTGCATTAGCGAAGTTACGTTTAGTAACTCAATTGATTGAACAGGGTGGTGAAAAAGATTTTGCTGAAGCGGATCAGATTTTGAATGAGAAACCCATTGCCGGTTTTGAGCCTTTATGGCTTGAGCGTCGTGGCGATTGGTATTTGGCGCAAAAGAAAAATGAACAAGCTAAAGCAAGTTATCAAGAAGCCTGGAAAAAATTAAGCCAAGCAAAAGAATTTCCTGAAGAGGCGCGCCGTCTCTTAAAAGTGAAATTAGATGCTGTTGGAGGGGTCGCCCAGTGATGATTACACAAATGCGTTTGCCGATGCGCATGGGTAGCGCCCTTGTACTGGGCGCCGCAGTCATTGCTTTAGCAGCATGCTCTGGTAGCTCTAGAGTCAGAAAGCCCGCCGACTTAGTTGCTGTAACGAATCAATTTGATCTACGACCCGTATGGTCAACCAACATTGGCTCCTCTGAATCTTTTAACTTTCATCCCATTGTTGCTGGCGACGCGGTTTATGCGGCCTCTCATGGCGGGAACTTAGCCAAGATTGATTTGGCAACAGGCAATAAGGTCTGGTCAGTATCTGTTCCTGAGCGTTTGGCTATTGGTCCAGGTTCTGATGGGCGCACTACTGTTGCAGTAAGCACGAAGGGTATGGTCTATGCCTATGACGATACTGGTAAACCAATCTGGAATATCAGTGTTGGTAGCGAGGTATTAAGTGAGCCGGTAGTAGCTGCTGGTGTTGTTGTAGTGCGTACACTAGACAATCGTTTCGTTGGGCTCGATGCGCAAACCGGCGCCAAAAAATGGACTTATCAGCGTCAGCAGTCTGCTTTGTCCTTGCGTGTTGGTTATGGCATGTTACCCATTAACAATGAAGTGATTGTTACTGGTTTTACAGGCGGTCGCTTTGGCATGATTGCTATTGCCAATGGTGGCTTAGTTTGGGAGACTCCAGTTTCCTTTCCTAAAGGCTTTTCAGAAATCGAGCGCTTGAATGATGTCACTGCTAAACCAAGCATGGAAGGCGACATTCTTTGCGCAGTTTCTTACCAGGGACGCATTGGTTGTGGCCAGGCGCGTACCGGCAATCTCTTATGGTTTAAAGATTATTCAAGCTACACCGGCACTTCACAAAGTACGGATATGGTGTTCTCTGCAAACGATAAGTCTTATGTGACCGCTTTTGCAACGAAGGATGGCACCCAAGTTTGGGAAAACACGCAACTGACATTCCGTGATGTAGGTGAGTCACTTGCGGTGGGCAGGGTATTGCTCATGGGTGATGCTGAAGGTTATATCCATGCATTTTCACAGGCGAATGGCGATATGATTGCGCGTATTCGTCACGACAGTAGTCCAATCTCGGCTGCCCCCATTGCGGTAGGTGGCCTCATCTTGGTTCAATCTCAAGGTGGAAAAATAGCGGCGTACAGTCCAAAATGAATCCAGTTATCACTATCGTCGGCCGTCCCAATGTAGGAAAGTCGACCCTCTTTAATCGCTTAACGCGTTCACGTGATGCTTTGGTGGCCGACTTTTCTGGTTTAACCAGAGATCGACACTATGGCAAAGGCCGTATCGGCGAGCGCGCTTTCATTTGCGTAGACACTGGCGGTTTTGAACCAGTAGCAAAGACCGGCATCGTTGCTGAGATGGCAAAGCAGACTAAGCAAGCCGTTGCTGAATCCGACATTGTGATTTTCTTGGTTGATGGTCGTCTCGGTATGGCGCCACAGGATCGCGTCATTGCTGATTTCTTGCGTAAGACTGGTCGACCAGTCATCCTTGCGGTTAATAAGACGGAAGGGATGCAGGCTGGTGTTGTTACGGCTGATTTTCATGAGCTTGGTTTGGGCGAGCCGTTCCCAATTTCCTCGGCCCACGGTGATGGCGTTCGCGGCTTGATCGATGATGCATTAGATTCCCTTGGTATTGCAGAGCCGGATGAAGATGAATTAGTCAACGATCCAAATCGTCCAATGAAAATTGCAGTAGTGGGTCGTCCGAACGTTGGCAAGTCAACCTTGATTAATAAGTTAATTGGTGAAGAGCGTGTCATTGCTTTTGATATGCCGGGCACTACGCGTGATGCAATCGAAGTTCCCTTCGAGCGCAATGGTAAGCCGTATATCTTGGTTGACACTGCAGGCTTGCGTCGCCGGGGCAAAGTATTTGAAGCGATTGAAAAATTTTCTGTTGTTAAAACATTGCAAGCGATTGCTGATTGTAATGTGGTGATCTTAATGTTAGATGCCCAGCAAGATATTTCTGAGCAAGATGCGCATATCGCAGGATTTATTGTTGAAGCTGGCCGCGCTTTAGTGGTTGCAGTGAACAAGTGGGATGGATTAGACGCTTATGTAAAAGAGCGTGCTCGATTAGAAATCGCACAAAAGCTCCGCTTTTTAGATTTTGCAAATGTGCACCCCATCTCAGCCAAAAAGGGTACAGGTCTTAAGGAACTCTTTAAGGATGTGGATTCTGCGTATGCGGCAGCAATGGCGAAGCTGCCAACCCCGCGCTTAACTCGTATTCTGCAAGAGGCAATCGAACATCAGCAACCTAAACGCGTTGGTATGGGCCGTCCGAAATTGCGTTATGCCCACCAAGGGGGCATGAATCCCCCCATTGTGGTCATTCATGGCACTTCATTAAGTGGAGTGACTGATAGCTACAAGCGATACTTGGAAGGTCGCTTTAGGGATGTCTTTAAATTACGGGGCACTCCTTTGCGGATACAGATGAATACCGCCAAAAATCCCTATGTAGATGCCGATAAGGGTAAAAAAGGTAAAAAGCGTTAATTTTGAGCTTGGTTTTTCCACTATTTGAAATGGGCTTGATTTTTTCCAAAATCAGCCCAATATAGAGGGCTGATTGATGGGTTTGGATTAAATAGTTTGTAGTGAATTGGTATCCAACATAAAAAGCAAGACTCCCAAAAAAGTATTAACAAAAGATAAATAAGGGGCAGTATGAATAACAACAAAATTCAATTACTTCAGGATCCTTTCCTCAATGCTTTGCGCAAAGAGCATGTTCCTGTTTCGATCTATCTTGTCAACGGTATTAAGTTGCAGGGCAATATTGAATCCTTTGATCAATATGTAGTGCTCTTGCGTAATACCGTAACGCAGATGGTTTACAAACATGCAATCTCCACGATCGTTCCTGCTCGTGCGATTGATTTTCGTTTAGAAGAAGCTAGCCCTGTATAAAACTGGAGTAGATGCGGCACGCGCTGTTCTAGTTGGAGTAGATACAGGTCGCGAGGATTTTGCAGATAGCATGGCTGAGCTCAGTCTTTTAGCTGACAGCGCTGGCTCTATACCCGCAGCTAGCGTTATTGCACGTAAAGGCAAGACTGACCCCGCCTTATTTATTGGCTCAGGTAAAGCTAATGAGCTCAAGAGAGTAATGGAGGAGCAGGGCGCAGAGCTTGCTATCTTTAATCATCCACTTTCCCCAACTCAGCAGCGCAATTTAGAGCGTCACATTGGTTTTCATGTGATGGATCGTACCGGCTTGATTTTGGATATCTTTAGTCAAAGAGCGCAAAGTCATATCGGTAAGACGCAAGTTGAGCTTGCACAAGTGCGTTATCGCATGTCACGCTTAGTCAGGGCTTGGAGTCACTTAGAGCGTCAACGAGGTGGTATTGGTGTACGTGGTGGCCCTGGCGAAACGCAGATGGAGTTGGATCGCCGGATGTTGGCCACCAAAGCAAAGCGCTTGGAAAATGAGCTTGAAAAGCTGCAGCGTCAGCAAAGAACCCAAAGGCGTTCCCGAAATCGCAAGGATGTGTTTTCAGTCTCCTTGGTGGGCTATACCAACGCGGGTAAATCCACCTTATTTAATGCCCTCACTAAAGCCGGAACTTATGCTGCAGACCAGTTATTTGCGACCCTAGATACCACCTCCAGAAGGGTCCATTTGGAAGGGGTTGGCTCCATTGTGGTCTCTGACACAGTCGGATTTATTCGGGATTTGCCTCACCAGTTGGTGGAGGCTTTTAGGGCTACCTTGGACGAAACCATCCATGCTGACCTCATATTACATGTCATAGACGCCTGTAGCCCAGTTGCTAGGGAGCAAAAAGCGGAAGTAGAGGCAGTTTTGGAGGAGATTGGGGCGGATGAGACCCCCCGCATCGAGATCATGAATAAGATCGACCAGATGCCCCAAACCTTCACCCGCGGGGCGGAATTGGAGCGCGATGGACAAGGTTTTCCAAGCCAGGTTTTCCTATCGGCCAAGACGGGCTTAGGCCTTGATTTACTCCGCTTGGCCTTGGCCGAATGCTCCCAAATGACTGATAGAATAAGGGTCGAGCACAACCGTGCCAAGAAGCTATTGGCCCCGGATGAGTTTTTAGAACCCTTACCCGAACGACCAGCAACTTCTGAATTTAATCCGATTGCAAAGCGAAGCTATTTTTCTAATGATGCGTAAATTTCTCGACCTGTTTTCGGTCAATGATCCAGGTTGGGGCAATAGCCACAATTCCGGTGGATCTAAGGATGCTAGGGATGGGCAGGGAAGTGATCAAGCTCCCAAAGTGGATCCAGAAACCAATAGGCCGGTAGAGACTCAGCCAACCAATCAGCCCGCCAAGCCAGATGGCCCTCCAGATTTAGACGAACTGTGGCGGGACTTTAATGACCGAATAGCCGGTATCTTTGGCGGCAAGAAAAAACCAGGGTCAACAGCTGGTCCAGCGAGTAAGCCAGCAAGCAAACCCAATGGCACTGATATTCCACCGCCCTCACAGCGCGGCGGTAATGGCGGTGGAAACAATGGTGGCATGAAAACGCCTCACTTTCATTTCAGTAATCCATTTGGATCTAAGGCGAGCATCCTCATCGCAGGTGTTGCCGTCTTGTTTATGTGGGCTTGTAGCGGCTTCTTCATTATTCAAGAAGGGCAAGCCGGCGTTATTTTGACCTTTGGTAAATACGATTACACCGCTAAGCCAGGCATTAATTGGCACATGCCTTGGCCGATTCAGTCTGAGGAGACTGTCAATCTCTCAGGCGTTCGCTCTGTAGAGGTTGGTCGCCCCGTGTTGATCAAAGCCACCAATCAAAAAGATTCTTCAATGCTGACTGAAGATGAGAACATCATCGATGTGCGCTTTGCTGTGCAATACCGCCTTAAAGATCCTACGGATTATTTATTTAACAATCGTGATCCAGATACAGCCGTCGTGCAGGCGGCAGAAACTGCAGTACGTGAGATTGTGGCTCGTAGCAAAATGGATACCGTACTGTATGAGGGACGTGAAAAGATTGGTATTGATTTAGCCAATTCGATTCAGAAGATTTTGGATAGCTATAAAACGGGCATTTACGTCACTAGTGTGACTGTACAAAACGTGCAGCCCCCTGAACAAGTTCAAGCAGCGTTTGATGATGCGGTAAAAGCAGGTCAAGACCAAGAGCGCTTGAAGAGTGAGGGCCAAGCTTATGCCAACGACATTATTCCGCGCGCCAAAGGTACTGCAGCCCGCCTGATTCAGGAGGCTGAAGGCTATAAAGCACGTGTAGTAGCTACCGCAGAGGGTGATGCCACACGCTTTAAGCAAATCCTGGTGGAGTACACAAAGGCACCGCAAGTAACGCGTGATCGCATGTATATCGATAGCATGCGTGAGATGTATAGCAATGTCACCAAAATTCTGGTTGATACCACTAAGAGCAATAGCCTTTTATATCTCCCACTCGATAAGATCGTTGCACAGGTAAGTGCTGAAAGTGCTCAAGCTGCAAATGCACAAGCAAGTCAGCCCGTTACAAATACTCCGACTGGTAGCGTGACAGTGGGTGGTGCTACTGGAGTAAATACACCATCCCCAAGTTTTAGTGCTACTCCTGTAACGCCAGCACCAGCTGTCAATAGCTCTACCGATAAACGTGATGGTCTGCGTAGTCGTGATCGGGAGTCCAGATAATGAATGCCAATCGTTTAATCGCAGCAGGTATTGGCTTTATTGCGTTGATATATGTTCTGTCTTCCAGTATTTTTGTCGTAGATCAACGGAAGTTTGCTGTGGTGTTCTCATTTGGGCAGATTGTTCGCGTGATTGAGAAGCCAGGCATTCAGATGAAGTATCCAGCGCCGTTTGAAAGCGTACGTTTCTTTGATCGTCGTATTTTGACGATCGATAATCCAGAAGCAGAACGCTTCATTACTGCTGAGAAGAAAAACTTATTGGTGGATTCTTATGTGAAGTGGCGCATTGTGGATCCACGCAAGTTCTTTATTAGCTTTAAAGGTGATGAGCGCTTAGCCGAAGACCGCTTAACCCAGTTAGTTCGTTCTGCTCTAAATGAAGAGTTCACCAAACGCACTGTGCGCGAGTTAATTTCTGATCAGCGTGAAGAGGTGATGCAAGGTATTCGTAAGAAGGTTGCTGATGATGCCTCCGATATCGGCGTGGAAATCGTCGACGTTCGCTTAAAGCGTGTTGACCTCTTGGCGGAAATTAGTGATTCTGTTTACCGTCGTATGGAAGCCGAGCGCAAACGGGTAGCTAATGAGCTTCGCTCAACTGGTGCGGCAGAGTCTGACAAGATTCGGGCCAATGCAGAACGCCAACGTGACACTATCTTGGCGGAAGCCTATCGTGATGCCCAAAAGATTAAAGGCGCTGGTGATGCTAAAGCGACTGCACTTTATGCAGAGGCGTTTGGGCGCGACCCCCAGTTTGCTCAGTTCTATCAAAGCCTAGAAGCCTATAGAAGCTCCTTCAAGGACAAGAAAGACATTATGGTAGTTGAGCCAAATGGCGAGTTCTTCAAGTTCTTGCACAAAAAATAAGAAAGCGAATAGTCCACATCATGAATCGCTGGTTACTTCCTGAAGATATTGCAGACGTTTTGCCTGCTGAGGCTCGCAAAGTGGAGTCATTGCGTCGCGCCATTTTGGATTTGTATCAATCTTATGGCTATGAGTTGGTTGCCCCTCCTATTTTGGAGTTCCTAGATTCTTTATTAACCGGCACTGGTTCCGATCTCAATCTGCAAACTTTTAAATTAGTAGATCAGCTATCTGGACGCACCTTAGGTTTGCGTGCAGATATGACTCCGCAAGTTGCGCGTATTGATGCGCACCTCTTAAATCGTGCTGGCGTTACTCGCCTTTGCTATGCCGGTTCTGTTGCGCACGCCCGCACACCAGTTGGGAGCTCAGCCCGTGAAGAGTTGCAGTTGGGCGCAGAAATCTATGGATGTGCAACCCGGGAGGCTGATCTAGAAGCGATCACCTTGCTTCTGAAAACCCTATCTGTTGCGGGCTTAGAAAAGGTTTATCTCGATCTATCTCACGCGGGCATCTTGGCGGGGATCTTGGATGGCCAGAATTTAGATAAAGCAACGGTTGAGTCTTTATATGGCCTTTTGCAAAGCAAGGATCGTCCTCGCTTAAGTCAGTGGGCTACTTGCTTGCCTGCGAAAGTAGCTGCAGCCCTGATGGCGCTGACTGAACTCAATGGCCCATGCTCAGAAGTATTGGCTAAGGCTAAAAAGGGATTGCCTAAACACGCAGCGATTGATCAGGCGCTAGCAGATCTTGAGCGTTTAGCTTTGGCTACAGCACAGTTATCCACTAACTTGGAGCTTAGTATTGATTTGGCCGATCTTCGTGGTTACCAGTATCACAGCGGTGTGATGTTTGCCGCTTATGTTGATCAATTGCCCCAACCAATTGCTAGAGGCGGTCGTTATGACCATGTCGGTCAAGCTTTTGGTCGCCCACGTCCAGCAACCGGCTTCTCGTTAGATCTTCTGACTCTAGCAAACTTATCGCCTATGACTGTGCGCAAGCTGGCTATCTTGGCTCCTTGGGTTGAGGATGCTGCGTTAAGCAAGACAATCAACACTTTGAGAAGTCAGGGCGAAGTGGTGATACAGGTTCCAGTGGGAACTGCAGCAGAAGCTGCCGAGTATGAATGTGATCGCGAACTAGTGAAGCAGGGTGGTTCTTGGGAAGTAAAAAAGAAGTAAAGCAATCAATTTAGCGTTAAGTAGTTCACTTATTTTGTAATTATCTTTTTGGATTTTATTATGTCTTCAAAGCAGCAAACCAAAGGTCGTAACGTAGTTGTCATTGGCACCCAGTGGGGTGATGAAGGCAAAGGTAAAGTGGTGGATTGGTTAACTGATCATGCGCAAGCTGTGGTCCGTTTTCAGGGTGGGCACAATGCGGGCCATACCCTCATCATCGGCGACAAGAAGACTATTCTGCGTTTGATTCCTTCCGGAATCATGCATAAAAATGTGATTTGTTACATCGGTAACGGCGTGGTGCTTTCGCCTGAGGCGCTGTTTAAAGAGATCGGTGAGTTGGAAGCCGCTGGCTTAGATGTTCAGTCTCGACTCAAAATTTCTGAAGCAACCACTTTAATTCTGCCGTATCACGTTGCTATTGATCATGCTCGCGAGAAGAAGCGCGGCGAAGCAAAAATCGGTACTACGGGTCGCGGCATCGGACCTGCGTATGAGGATAAAGTAGCGCGTCGTGCCTTGCGCGTGCAGGATTTGTTCTACCCAGAAAAATTTGCAGAGCAATTACGAGAGAACTTGGAATATCACAATTTCATGCTCACCAATTACTATGGTGCTGAGCCAGTAAGTTATGAAAAGACTTTAGCTGAAGCAATGTCTTATGCAGAGCGTCTCAAGCCAATGGTGGTGGATGTATCTAGTGCTTTATATGCCGCTGAGCAATCCGGTCAAAACCTGTTGTTCGAAGGTGCCCAGGGTACCTTACTCGATATCGATCACGGCACTTACCCATACGTAACCTCTAGTAACTGTGTGGCAGGTAATGCTGCTGCAGGTTCAGGCGTTGGCCCAGACTCTTTGCAATATATCTTGGGCATTACGAAGGCTTACTGCACGCGCGTTGGCGCAGGCCCATTCCCAAGCGAACTCTATGATCACGACAATCCTGCAAGACAAGATCCGATTGGAGTGCGTTTGGCTGAAGTAGGCAAGGAGTTTGGCTCTGTCACTGGTCGCCCGCGTCGCACGGGTTGGTTAGATGCTGCTGCATTAAAGCGTTCGATTCAGATCAACGGTTTGTCTGGTCTCTGCATTACTAAATTAGACGTCCTCGATGGCTTTGAAACCATTCGCTTATGCGTAGGTTACAACCTTGATGGCAAGAAGTTAGATGTATTGCCACGTGGTGCGGAATCTGTCGCCCGTTGCGAGCCGATTTATGAGGACTTCCCGGGTTGGAAGGGTACAACCTTTGGTATCCGCGAGTGGGATAAATTGCCTGCTGAGGCGCAAAATTTCCTGCGTCGTATCGAGGAAGTAGCTGGTAAGCCGATCGCGATGGTGTCTACTGGCCCAGAGCGTGATGAAACCATCCTCCTTCAGCATCCTTTCCAGGATTGATGGAAAATATTTCAGAATGCATTAATCAAACCGATTTATTAACTTTTGCTTAAGAAGATATCAATATGACTACGCGCACTACCTGCAATAGCCTCCAAGTGGCAACTCCCCTATATCGTTTTATCGAAGATAAAGTGCTTCCGGGCACTGGCATTCAGAGTGCGGATTTTTGGAAGGGCTTTGATGAGATCGTTAAAGACCTTACACCTAAAAATGATGCTTTGCTCGCCAAGCGCGATCGCATTCAGTTGGATTTAGATAAGTGGCATCAAGCTAATCCAGGTCCAATCAAAGATATGCCAGGGTATCGCCAGTTTTTGAAAGAGATTGATTACTTGGTAGATGTTCCGGGAAAAATTACCGCTACCACTCAAAATGTGGATGACGAGTTAGCACTTCAAGCTGGTCCTCAATTGGTGGTTCCAGTTCTGAATGCACGTTATGCATTAAACGCTGCTAATGCACGTTGGGGCTCTTTATATGATGCCCTCTATGGCACGGATGTTCTCTCAGAGGAGGATGGCGCTACCAAGGCTGGTGCTTACAACCCTATTCGTGGTGCAAAAGTAGTGGCATTTGCTCGCAATTTCTTGGACCAGGCTGCACCTTTAGCTAAAGGTTCGCACCGTGACTCAGTTGCTTACTCTGTTGATGGCAATCAGCTGTCCGTCCAATTAAAAGATGGCACTACAACTGGTTTGGCGGATGAGAAGCAATTTGTTGGTTACCAAGGTGAGGCATCAGCTCCAAGCTCTATCTTGTTGCGGAATAATGGCGTTCACATTGATATTGAAATCAACAAGACAAAAACGATTGGCGCCAGTGATCCTGCGGGCATCAATGATGTTGTGCTCGAGGCTGCACTCTCTACTATTTTGGATTTGGAAGACTCTATTGCTGCCGTTGACGGTGACGATAAGGTACTTGCTTATGACAACTGGCTGGGTATCCTTAAAGGCACTTTAGTTGAGGAAGTAAAAAAAGGCGATAAGACAATTACTCGCTCACTAAATCCAGATCGTAAGTACACAGCCGGCATCGGTGCTGTTGATGCAAAAGATGGCGTGGTGACTCTGCATGGTCGCTCACTCTTGTTCCTGCGTAATGTTGGTCATTTAATGACGAATCCAGCCATCATCACTGGTGAAGGTAAGGAAATCTACGAAGGTATCTTGGATGCTGTCGTGACTGTATTGATTGCTCTATATGACATCAATCGTCCAGCAAGCCAAGCAATTGGTAATACTCGTAAGGGTTCTGTGTATATCGTGAAGCCAAAAATGCATAGCCCGGAAGAAGTGGCTTTTGCAGGCGAACTCTTTGGTCGCGTTGAGAAATTGCTCGGCTTACCAGCGGACACAGTCAAGCTTGGCATTATGGATGAAGAGCGTCGTATGAGCGCCAACATCAAAGCAGCAATTGCTGCTGCAGGTGCTCGTGTTGCCTTTATTAATACTGGTTTCTTGGACCGTACTGGCGATGAAATGCATACTGCAATGTACGCAGGTCCAATGATGCGCAAAGGCGATATGAAAACCAGCAAATGGTTGTCTGCTTATGAGCGTCGTAACGTATTTGCAGGCCTGGATTGTGGCTTGCGTGGCCGCGCTCAAATCGGTAAGGGTATGTGGGCCATGCCCGACCTAATGAAGGCGATGGTTGAGCAGAAGATTGTTCACCCTAAGGCAGGTGCAAATACAGCTTGGGTGCCATCACCAACGGCAGCAACCTTGCACGCGCTTCACTATCATCAAGTCAACGTGGCTGAAATCCAAAAAGAAATGGAAAAGCTTGATACGGCTGCTGAAGCTGAAGCATTGCTCAATGATCTGTTGACTATCCCGGTAGTTGAGAAGGCTAACTGGTCTAAGGAAGAGATTCAGCAAGAATTAGATAACAACTGCCAAGGCATCTTGGGTTATGTAGTTCGTTGGATCGATCAAGGTGTAGGTTGCTCTAAGGTTCCTGATATTCACAACGTAGGCTTGATGGAAGACCGTGCAACTTTGCGTATCTCCAGCCAACACATTGCTAACTGGTTACTCAATGGCATTGTGACTGCTGATCAGGTCAATGAGAGTTTGCAGCGTATGGCTAAAGTGGTGGATGGCCAGAATGCTGGCGATGCTTTATATCAACCAATGATGCCTAACTATCAAGCTTCGTATGCCTATAAAGCCGCTAGTGACTTGATTTTCAAAGGTCTTGAGCAGCCTAACGGCTACACAGAGCCTTTGCTGCATGCATGGCGTTTAGAAGTGAAGAAGGCGCACGCTAAGTAAATTCGCTGACGCCTTAAGTAAGAGTGGATTTGCCCAAAAAGCAAATCCATTTTTTATTGGGCACCTTCATATGTTTGGATTTCTAAACCCTTTCTCCAAAACCTCCCTGTTTCCATTTCAATTTAATGATGGAGGCAGGGAGGCGGCTGGCTTTAAGGGTGGCGCAGGGGATTGTGTTGTGAGATCTATTGCGATTGCTTCAAATCTTCCTTACTTGCGCGTCTATGAGGATTTAAGGTTGGCAAATGAGCGTTACGCCCAACTTAGAAATGACCGTCTAGCAAAAAGACTGAATATCAAAGGATCATCCCCTCGGAACGGAAATCACCGGAATGTATTCCATGACTACATTTTGGGTTTAGGTTTTGAATGGGTGCCCACCATGAAAGTGGGGGCGGGCTGTCAGGTTCACCTCCGACCGGAAGAATTGCCCAA
>CAITHY010000033.1 GCA_903892315.1 uncultured beta proteobacterium
TCTTTAGTAGACATAGTGGAGCGAGTCTTGAAGCTGAAGTTATTAGAAACGTCTACAAAGACGATTTCGCGATATTCGGGGTGAATGCCAGGTTTCATGTTGAGTCCTATGAGCGGGGAGCCGTTTGAGCCAAATTGGCCGAAATACTTTCCCAGGTTTTAAAAGCGGTAAAGGCGAAATTATGCCATGAAATCAACAACAAAGCGCGCTTTTAGGGTCTAAAAAGGGCTAAAACAGCCCTCTAGGCCTCTAAATTAGCCTCCGCGACGCATTAGGTCGAAGAATTCACCATTATTTTTGGTCGATTTGAGCTTATCCACGATAAAGTTCATCGCCTCGATATCGTCCATATCGGCCAGCAATTTACGCAATACCCAGATCTTCTGAAGATTCTCAGCTTTAACCAAGAGTTCCTCACGACGGGTGCCAGACTTATTGAGGTTAATCGATGGATAAACACGACGTTCAGCCAAGCGACGCTCAAGGTGAACTTCCATATTGCCGGTGCCTTTGAACTCTTCATAGATGAGGTCATCCATACGGCTACCAGTTTCAATTAAGGCAGTAGCGATGATGGTTAATGAACCACCTTCTTCAATATTACGAGCAGCACCGAAGAAGCGCTTAGGGCGTTGTAATGCATTGGCATCCACACCACCAGAAAGTACTTTGCCCGATGAAGGAACAACGGTGTTGTAAGCACGAGCAAGACGGGTAATCGAGTCAAGCAAGATGATCACATCTTTGCCCATCTCCACCAAACGTTTTGCTTTTTCAATCACCATCTCGGCAACTTGCACGTGACGGACTGCTGGTTCGTCAAAAGTTGATGCGACCACTTCACCGCGCACGGAACGTTGCATCTCAGTCACTTCTTCAGGGCGCTCATCAACGAGCAACACAATGAGAATAGCTTCAGGGTTGTTGGCTGCAATCGCGTGTGCAATGTGCTGCATCATCACTGTCTTACCAGACTTAGGTGATGCCACGATCAAGCCGCGTTGGCCGTAACCAATCGGGGAGATCATGTCGATGATGCGGCCAGTCAAATTCTCTTCGGCCTTGATATCGCGCTCGAGACTGATCACGCGGTTTGGGTGCAAAGGCGTTAAGTTCTCAAACATGATGCGGTTCTTGAGGGCCTCAGGAGCCAAACCGTTGATCTTGTCTACCTTGACTAATGCAAAGTAACGCTCACCATCTTTAGGGGTACGTACTTCACCTTCCACGCTGTCACCAGTATGTAAGTTAAAGCGACGAATCTGCGCAGGGGAGATATAAATATCGTCTGGTGAAGCCATGTAAGAGGCCTCAGGAGAGCGCAAGAAACCAAAGCCGTCAGGCAATACTTCCAAAGTGCCGTCACCGAAAACAGTTTCACCCGCTTTTGCACGCTTCTTCAGAATGGCAAACATTAATTCTTGTTTGCGCATCCGTTGAGTATTTTCAATCTCCAAGCTAGCTGCCATTTCAAGCAGAGCGGATACGTGGAGGACTTTGAGTTCAGTTAATTGCATGTGGTTCTCGGGTGTTGATAAAGATAAAAATGAATAAGGGAATTTTTTTGGGGTATCGCTGCGCTGATTTAGATCACGCAGATGTGGAAAAACAGAATTTGGGAGGTTTGCTAAAAGAAGGGGGAGGTAAATTGCTGAAAATCGGAGCACTGATTAGTGCGTTTGAGTAATACTACACCAAAAAACGGGTGTGACAAGCATTTAAAGCGCTAAAAGCCACAGGCTCAGCTGGTGAACCTGTGGTCAGAGACTATTTACAGATGACTATCAATGAATGCGGTCAACTGGGATTTGGCCAAAGCGCCTACTTTTTGAGCAGCCACTGTGCCATTTTTAAAGAGGATTAGGGTAGGAATGCCACGAATATTGAACTGTGCAGGAACGCCTTGGTTCTCATCCACGTTCATTTTTGCGATCTGTAGCTTGTCGCCATACTCGCCGGCGAGCTCTTCCAGGATCGGGCCAATCATTTTGCAAGGACCACACCACTCCGCCCAGAAGTCGAGCAGAACAGGTTTATCGGACTTGAGGACGTCTTGTTCGAAAGAGGCGTCAGTTACATATTTAATGCCGGCACTCATGAAAATTCCTTATTTAGACTTATTTAGTTATTACGTTACAGCGCTTATATTAGCAATAAGCGGAACGTTCTGCTCAAAATAGAAAAATTACTCCATTCATGCCTCAGCCTTTCCCCGCCATTTCTGCTCAAAAGCAAGTGCAATCCTGGGCAATCACGCCTGATGCAAGTGCGCTAGAGCAGTTAGCAATGGGTATTTGGCATTGTGCAATGCAAACCAAACAGCGCCCCTTAGTGGTGCTTAGCACTGCAGGCCCTCTCATTGGTGTCAGGGCAGCACTCGAAAAACATCGCCCCCCAGATCTGGATCCGAAGAGCGCCTTCTTGCCGCAAGTGATCAGCTTTGCCGATTGGTTGGAAGCAGCACCAGGTGCATGGAAGTTTCCCAAGAAACAAACGGATTTAGAGAGATGGTTAGCGGTGTTTGTGAATTTACGTAAACACAAAAAATTGCAAGCTTGGTTTAAAGCGGAGAGTGAAGCAGGGGCTTGGGGTTTAGCGCAAGCAGTCATTGATGCATGCGATGCATTGTCTGAATTGGTGGTACCGCAATTGCAAGGCGAACTCAATGACTTACTAAATAGCCATTCACTGGATACTGAAGTCTGGCTTAAAAAAGTAGAGTACGTTTTAGATCAAGCAGTCGCAAAAGCATATGTAGGCTTATCTAAAAATGTCGTGGATGAAGAGTCTGCAGTTCTTTTGGCGTTTTGGCGCTACCTCACCAACGTAGGTGACCCAGTCATTCGAAAACATCTAGCCATGTCCACTCATTTGCAAATGGCAAAAGGCAATGCATGTAAAGATAAGACAGCAGTTCGTCCATTTATCTGGGTGCAGACTGCTGATCCCAAGCCAATTGATCAAGAGTTAATTAGTCAGTATTTAGTCGACTACGCCCAATGGGCACCAGTGTTTCGTGTCAACTTAGATTGGACTACGGTTGCCTTATGGGCTGAAGCCCTTAGCGGCGTAGACGCGGAAGGCGATATTGCTTCACTTAGCGAGGCAGAAGAACATCAAATAGCAGGCAATATCCAAACGAGGGTTCATGATGGTTGGCACTTGCTTGCAGCAAACCGTTTTGAAGAGTTAGCATGGGCTGCAACCAAATCAATTGAATCTCATTTGATTGCTGACAAGAAAAACATTGCTTTAGTCGCGCAAGATCGCTTAGCGGCTCGCCGCGCTCGTGCACTTTTAAGTCGCCTTGGCGATTCCCTGCGGATTCGAGATGAAACAGGTTGGAAGTTATCAACCACTCGAGCTGCTGCGGCATTGGATAGTTTGTTAAAGCTGATTCGTGCGCCTAAAGAAGGGCCAAGTGCCAGCATCTTGCTCGAGTTTTTGCAGAACCCTTACTTTGATCTTGCCCACAGTTTGCAAAAGACGCCTGAAGTCTGTGTTGGCTTACTTGCGCAACTAGAAGATATTTTGGTGGCTAGCCAAGCAAAGTCTGGCTGGGAAACATTTATGGCAGCGATAGAGCGCGCCAATGGCTATGCAGTCAGTCATGGCGGCTCACCGAATGCGCAATTGATAGAGCTAATCCAGTTTGCCAAAAGACTGCACTTCCAATGGCAACAAGCTCTACTTGAGTGCGCGGATGCCTATAGTCACCTACAGGATAACCTTCAAGAGACGGGTATGTTCCAGCGCTTGGAGAAAGATGCTGCAGGCAAGCAATTGCTCGAAGTACTCAAGCGCTTTGATTTGAGTAATGGCCCATATCAAGCATTGAAGATGCGTTTGCCAGAATGGCTAAGCCTCTTAAAAACTGTAATTGAAGAGGCCTCTTACGAAGAGGCAGGTAAAGAGGCTCAGGCAACATTAAGTATTTTGCCCTTGAGCTCAACACGACTGCGTGAATTTGATGCTGTGGTGGTAGTGGGATGTGATGAGCAGCAATTACCGGCTTTTTCAGAGCCACCACTATTCTTTTCAGATGCATTAAACCGTTATCTCAAGTCCTCCACGATTGCTGCGCAATATGTACAACAAGCTAGAGATCTTTCCCAACTGCTCGTTTCATGCAAAAACGTAGATTTACTTTGGCAAAGCAAGAGTAAAAGTGGTGAATCTTTAAGGCCATCAGCCTGGATACAGCGTTTGCAGGTAGCGCTTAAGAAAACCCCGCTAGAAGTATTAGAACCAAAGCTAAAGCCTTATGAAGGTCAATCACAACCCATTCGCATGGCGGTGAGTACACCCGATCAGGATTTAGCAATCCCGACGACCGTTTCACCAAGCGCCTACAAGGCTTTGCGCGATTGCCCTTATCGCTACTACGTCAGTAGTTTGTTGGGTTTGCGTAAGGCGAAAGAGTTTGAAGAGGGCTTTGATGCTTCTTTAGCCGGCCAGACTTTGCATGCACTGTTGAAAAACTTTTTTCAAGCCCTCAAAACGGAAGAGAAGAAACCCCATTCTGCTATTCATGCTGGTGATGATGTCAGACGTCAGTGGATGATTGATCAATTAATGCGGTATTCCGAAAAAGAGTTTGAAAGACTCATAGCGGGTGATGCCAGAGTGTTGGGCACCTTGCGAGACTGGCAAAAACAGATCCCAAGTTTTGTAGATTGGCAGTTAAAACGGGAGAATGCTGGCTGGCGCTATCACGACGCTGAGCTAACCGTGGGTTTTAACTTACTGCTGACTGATCCTGATGGTGTGGATAGAGAAATTCGGATTGCTGGACGTGCTGATCGCTTTGATATTCATGTGTCTGATAAGTCAGTAGCTGCAGTCATGGACTATAAAAATCAGAATATGAAAAAGATCGCCAATCGTGCTGAAAACGTTTTAGATGATCCGCAATTGTTAATTTATGCCCGTGGTGCTAATGAGAATTCCATCGCGGCACATCTGCCTGGGCGCACAGTAGAGCAGGCTGAGTGGGTAAGCCTGAAAGCTGAATTAAATAAGGGCGAAGAAAAGAATATTCGTGCCCATCCAATCGAGAAGATGCCGGAACTGATGGAGCAATTTTCTGAGCAGATAGTCCAAGACTTAAATGCATTGTGGGCGCGCAAGCCAATGCAGGCATTTGCTCCAGATGGTGTTTGTCAGTACTGCGAGGCACGAGGTATTTGCAGAAAGGGGATGTGGTGAGCGAAGAGTTCGATAACGCCATCGCCTGTAATCCTGCAAGAACAGTGATTGTTTCTGCTTGTGCAGGCAGTGGTAAGACCTGGCTTCTAGTAGCCCGTATGGTTCGCCTATTGTTAGCAGGGGCTAAACCACAAGAAATCTTAGCGCTGACCTTTACTCGCAAAGCTGCTCAAGAGATGCGTGACCGCTTGTATAAATTATTGGAAGAGTTTTCCATTAGCGATGATGCAGCTTTAACCAAGCATTTGATTGAGAGAGGGCTTAAGGAAATAGAGGCCAATGCTTTGCTACCGCAAGCTAGAGGCCTCTACTTAAAGGTATTAGCCAGCCCACAGGCGATTGTGATTGACACCTTCCATGGTTGGTTTGGCCGACTCTTGGGTGCCGCTCCTGTATCGGCTGAAGTCCAGCCTGGCTTTAGCTTGCGAGAAGACGCCAAGCGCTTGCAAGAAGAATGCATGGCAGATTGGTGGGGAGATTTACCGAAAGATCTTCAAAAGCACTATGACGTTCTATTAAAGGAGTTTGGTGCAGTAGAGACACAGAAATTTCTGATGGGAAATTACAGCCTCTTCAAGCAAAGAGGTGCATGGACATTTTTTCAAGACGCATGTCATGCGCAGGGTGTTACACCGATTCAGTGCCTAGATCACATTCTTCCAAATCTGGGGAAAGAAAATCCCCTGGAGGAGTATTGGCAACAGCCGCAAACTAAAGCTAATCTTGAAATACTCTACAAATGCTTTAGCAATGGCACACCAACTCAAATAGGAAATGCACCCTACATAGAAGAGGTGATGAAGCATCATGCAGCTGGTGGATCTGTAATGGAGATCGCCGATCAATGGCAAAGTTATTTCCTTACTCAAAAACGCACCCCCTTAGCGGATATTCAAAAGACTTCAGCTCCAATGTTGAAGTACCTCAATAAAATTGGTCAGGATCCTGCTGAAATTACTGCCATTCGTAATGGCTGGGTGCAAGCCTATGAGGCCCTATTTACATGGCAGAGCGAGCATTTGATTCATCAATTAAATGATGCTTGGTTTGCGCTGAGTCAGGCGATGTTAGCCCATATGGAAAAGACCAAAGAAGCCATGCGCGTGCGTGACTTCGATGATTTGGAGATTGGTGTTAGCCAGCTCATGGCAAGCTCTGACAATGCAGCCTATTTGCAGGCACGCTTAGATGCTCGTTACAAACATATTCTGATTGATGAGTTTCAGGATACTAATCCATTGCAATGGCAAATCTTGCGCTGTTGGTTGGCCGGCTATGGTGATGATGGTTCAATGCCAAGCGTCTTTATTGTGGGCGACCCGAAGCAGTCTATTTATCGCTTCCGCCGTGCTGATCCAAGATTATTTGATAGCGCCCGAGATTTTTTAGAAGAAAAACTTGGAGCAGCAGCTTTGTATCAGAATCAGACTCGTCGCAATGCGCCTGAAATTAACGCAGCAGTTAATCAGATTTTTCTCTCGGGATCTTTGCCGGAGAGTTATCGATTCACAAAACAGTCAACTGCTTGGAAGCCCGCCCTCACTGGCCTGCCGGAACAAGAGTTTGCAACCAAAGGTGAAGTCTATCTATTACCGCTAATTCCTCGTGTAGAGCCAGTGATTGCAGAGCGCTCTGGTTCAGCCTTGGAGGGGCCGATTGAAGATGCTGGTCAAACTACCGGTGTTCAGCAGCGTTATGAAGAGGGTAAAGTCATTAGTCGATTCATTCATCACCTCATGGCCACGCGCCAAGTGATGGATCAGAAAGACGGAAAAGATATTTGGCGACCAGCAAGGGGCAGTGATTTCATCTTATTGGTCAAGCGACGCCAATACCTACCTCAGTATGAAAAAGCCTTACGTGAAACAGGGCTTGCTTATGACAGCTCACGTTTGGGTGGACTATTAAATACATTAGAGGTTGACGACCTGATTGCATTGTTAACAGTACTGGTCTCTCCAAGACATGATTTGCCTTTGGCTCAAGTACTGCGCAGCCCCATTTTTGGTTTTACTGAAGCACAAATGCAAGAGCTTGCTAAGACCATTGGCGATAGTTGCTCAACCTGGTGGGATGCTTTACAAACGAACCATAGTGCAGAGATTCAAAAGGCTGCGCGGTATTTAGAGCACTGGCGTGGCTTAGGTGAGGTATTGCCAGTACATGATTTATTGGATTTGATTTATCACGAGAGTAATTTGCGGGTTCGTTACGCAACTGCGGCCCAAAACCTGGCACGTGCCCAAGTATTAGCTAATTTAGATGCTTTCTTAGAGCTTGCTTTACATCAGGATGGTGGTCGTTACCCAAGCTTGAGTCGGTTTATTGATGAGATGAATGCGATGCGTCGTGGTGATGATGATGAAACGCCAGATGAGGGAGACGTAGAGGCGGAAGTCGAGTCTGATGCTAACGATGATATTGGGGACGTTGAGATTGATAGTGAGATGTCCGAGGAAGATCAGCATCGCCGCGTTCGTTTGATGACGATTCATGGCGCCAAAGGATTGGAGGCACCCTTTGTCATCCTGTTAGATGCCAATAATACGGAGTGGAGGGCGCCCCATCGAGGTGTGCTCTTGGATTGGTCGCCAGAGAAAACTAGCCCAAGCCATCTTTCCTTGTATACCTCTAAAACATTAACAGGCGATCGAAGTCTGGTGTTTAAGAAGGAAGGCGAAGTTAGCCTAAATGAGAATTGGAACTTGCTGTATGTGGCAATGACGAGAGCTAAGCATGGACTATGGATTAGCGGCGTTGCATCTAACTCCAATAACGGTATTAAGGAAAAATCTTGGTATGGCAAAGCATTGACCGCCGGCATCAAGGTGCTTGATCTAGAGGCGCTCAAGCTTGGGGGCCTTGTTCCAAATGCAGAAGAGGTCAAAGAAGAGCTCGGCCCCATGGCATTTAAGATGGATCACTTCCAGCTTGAGTGGGATAGAGCAGTAGGTGACCATCAAGACCATTTGGCCAAAATCGTTAGTGGCGAGTTAGCTAAAGAGCTTGCTGCAAAATCATTGGAGCAGGCAAGAGAAGAGCCTGATCCAGAGATTTTGGAAGAGGGCACCCACTTTCATAAGCTGCTAGAGTTCTTAATCCCAGACTCTAGCAATCAAACAAAAGCTCCCATACCTAGCGAACAAGAGCTCATGAATTGGCTTGGAATAGAACAAACGCATGCCCAGAAATTACTTGAGCGCACGAAGACAGTGTTGGAATCAGCAGAGCTCAAACCCTATCTGACTTCAGGTGAATGGATTGCCGCCTGGAATGAATTGGATGTTACCAGTGAAAAAGGCAAGAGCTTCCGCATAGATCGTTTAGTAGAGTTGGATGATCACATTGCCATCATTGATTACAAGCTCACCATTCCAGAAGTGGGTAGCGAGAAGTATGAAAAATATCGTGCGCAGCTCAAAAACTATCAAGCTGAACTGTCCCGCATCCGCAAAGACAAGCCCAATAAGGCTTATCTGATCTCGTCAGAAGGCAGGCTCCAGGAAGTCATTTAGATAAACCCTTGAATTTCCTCTAAAAGCCCCCATATAGCTATGGAATAGCAAAAATACCGAAACTGGCGATAATAAAAATCGCAGCAAAACATCTCACTAGGAGTCATGATGAAAATGCGTAATTTACTCAAGTTGTTTGTTGGTGTGTTTGCAAGTGCGTTATTGCTGACAAGCAATCTTGCTTTTGCAGAACCTACTTTGCCTGAGGTTTATCAGGCAATTGAAGCGGGGCAGTTAGCTAAAGCCGATGCCATGATGCAAGAGGTCTTGAAAAATCACCCTAATAGCGGCAAAGCACATTACATTGCATCTGAGCTCTACTTGAAAGAAGGCAAATTAGATGCCGCGAGAAATGCATTTACTCAAGCAGAAAACTTAGCACCAGGTTTGCCATTTGCTCAACCGGATTCAGTTCAGAGATTGCAAACACAATTGCGTGCCGGTACTGTGCCAGCACAAACACATACAGGCGCAAGCTCTATCATTACTAGCCCCATCTTTTGGATCTTGATTGCAATCTTGATTGCAGGCGTCGTGTTCTTCATGAGAAATCGCCCACAGCCAGTACAGGTCTATAACACACCAACTGCAAATGGACCGTATCCAGGGACTCCTGGCGGCTATCCTCCAGGTTATCCAGGTGCACCAGCCTCAGGCATGGGTGGCGGCTTGATGGGGAGCTTGGCAACGGGCGCAGCATTAGGTGCTGGCATGGTTGCAGGTGAGGCGTTAGCAAGTCACCTCATGGGCGGTGGTAATCACATGAACCCTGGCATCAATAACGATTTCAATCAAGTGGGCGGCCAAGTTCCAGATGCAACGAACTTTGGTGTGAACGATACAAGCTCTTGGGATGATGGCGGCTCCAGCTCTTGGGATGACAGTGGCGGCGGCTTTATGGGCGACGTCTAATGAATTTAACTAGTCACTGAATACAGCATTACAAACAGTAACATCTACAGAAAGTAAGAATCACTATGGCAATGTCAATGTATCAAGCATCAATCCCGCAGCTCATTAAGATGCTGACCAATCTTTCTCATATCCTTAAGAAAGGCGAAGCATTCGCTAAAGCTAAGAATGTGGATGGTGCAGTATTGGTGGGTGATCGCCTTTCACCTGATATGTTTCCACTCTCAAAGCAAGTACAAATTGCCTGTGATCAAGTGAAGAATGGGTTGGCACGTTTGGCTGGCATTGAGCCACCGAAGTTTGATGATCAGGAATCTACTTTTGCAGAGTTGCAAGAGCGCATTGCTAAAACGATTGCTTTTGCCAATACTATTGAGCCTGCACAAGTGGATGGAACTGAAGCTAAGGAGATTAAGTTCTCTATCAAGGAATGGCACTTTGAATTTGTAGGTGAGCAATACCTATTCACTTGGATCATCCCCAATTTCTACTTTCATGTGACTACGGCATACAACATCCTGCGTCACAACGGAGTAGAGATTGGTAAGTCAGATTACTTGGGTGGTTAAGAGGGTATTACAATAGCGCTATGCAATATCTTTCAGAAATCGTTGAGGTAGTGAACCCCTGGCTTTTCCGAGCTAGCGTTTACATGTCTAATGCATTTCTAGATGACCCTGCAATTTTGGCTTTTGCTTTTTGCTAAGTACGGATGAGAAAGAGCGAATACCAATAAAAAACCACCCTAGCGGTGGTTTTTTATTGGTAGCAAAAAAGAAAAATAAAAAAATCAAGCAACAAAATCAAGCAACAAGATCAAGAAAATACAGACTTACTTGATCATGCCTGCGTTCCTGGCGTCATCGACTGATTGGGCTGTTTTCTCTTTCATAAAAGCAGGCATCTTTGCCAAAGGAATATCCACCAATACAAATCCAGACTCCTCCAGTTTTTTCTTAGTCTCGGGATCGGCATTGAGCTGCGCAAAGTAATCAGACATCTTCTGCTGTAATACCAATGGAGTCGCTTTGGGTACTGCAACGCCGCGATACGCACCAACCACCCAGTTCAAACCAATCTCTTTAAAGGTGGGTACGTCAGGTAGAGCAGGGTTGCGTTTCTCGGTAGCAATGGCTAGCGTGCGCACTTTACCTTTTTGCTGAATGGCTAGTGGTAAATAACCCATTGCACCATCAACGTGCATGCCGATTAATGAGGTAACTAAATCACCAGTACCTTTAAAGGGAACGTAAGCAATTTTCACGCCCGCCAATCGATTCAAACGCTCTACAGCCATGTGGTTGGCAGAGTATTGGCCCGAGCCGGCCAAGGTTAACTTGCCTGGATCTTTTTTGGCTGCCGCAATAAATTCTTGGAAGGTTTTATGGGGGCTATCGGCAGATACCATTAAAGCATCAGGCGTGAAGTGATAGTAGTAGATCGCATTAATATCGTCGGTCTTGTACTGAATGCCTTCTTGTAATGGTTGCAAGATCGTATGTGGAACGTTGACACCCACTACCGTAGTGCCATCAGCAGGATAGGTATTCATGGTGCTCCATACCAGTGCGCCACCAGCACCGGCGCGATTCATCACGACCATCGGTTGCTTGAACTTCTTAGCGGAGAGATCGGCTTGGTAGCGCGCCACTAAATCAGATTCACCGGCAGCAGGGAAGGGGATGATGTACTGAATAGTTTTACCCGGAAATGGTTGGGCATTTGCGCCCGATAGCAATCCAAAGGAAATCAAGCAAGCACTTAGTAATCCAGTCACTAATTTCAACAGCGTCATTTGGATATCTCCTCAATGACTGCATTGGTAACGTCACTCATCATAGCTGTACCGCCTAAATCACGCGTGTGCAACTTGGGGTTGGCTGTCACTTTTTCAATGGCTGCCATTAACTTTGCCCCGAGGGCTTTCTCACCTAGGAAGTCGAGCATCATCACTGCTGACCAGAAGGTGCCAATCGGATTAGCAAGGCCTTTGCCCATAATGTCAAAAGCAGAACCATGAATCGGTTCAAACATCGATGGATAGCGACGCTCTGGATCGAGGTTGGCAGTAGGGGCGATACCTAAACTACCGGCTAGTGCAGCTGCTAAGTCACTCAGAACATCGGCATGTAAGTTGGTGGCGACAATGGTATCCAAAGATTCAGGGCGATTGACCATACGCGCAGTAGCAGCGTCAACCAATTCTTTATCCCAGGTTACGTCCGGAAAGTCTTTGGCGACGATATTGGCAATCTCATCCCACATCACCATGCCATGACGCTGTGCATTGGATTTGGTGATGACAGTGAGGTGCTTACGAGGACGGGACTGCGCTAACTGAAAGGCAAAACGCTGTACGCGCTCCACTCCAACGCGGGTCATGATGCTCATATCTGAAGCGACTTCAATGGGGTGACCTTGGTGTGCTCTACCGCCTACGCCAGAGTATTCACCTTCGGAGTTCTCGCGCACGATTACCCAATCGAGCTGACCTGGTTTGCAATTGCGTAGTGGCGTTTCAATACCAGGAAGAATGCGAGTAGGACGCACATTTGCATATTGATCAAAACCTTGGCAGATTTTGAGACGCAAGCCCCACAAAGTAATGTGATCCGGAATCTTGGGATCGCCAGCAGAGCCGAACAAGATGGCATCTTTAGAGCGCAAAGGCTCCAGACCATCCTCGGGCATCATGATGCCGTGCTTGCGGTAGTAATCACCACCCCAATCAAAGTGCTCGAATTCAAAAGTGACTTCAGGATGTTTCTTGCTTAAGGCGTTTAATACCTTTTCGCACTCCGGAATCACTTCTTTGCCAATCCCGTCGCCTGGGACGGATGCGATCTTATATGTCTTCATGTGTCTCCTACTGTTCTTTTTATATGGGCTACTGGATCACCTCCGCAGTAGCTTCTAGGACCATTATGCAATTCCTTAAGGCTCAATAGGGGTAGGGTGAACTCGGGGTTTATGACTAGGGAGGGAGAGAAAACAGAGGGGGTGGGAGGGAGCCCATAGCCCCAAAACAACAAAAATAGCCCCATTTTTACGGTTTTTACATATACTGTATAAACATACAGTATATTAATGACTATGACGCAAGTAATGAACCCCGCAAAAGTAACCCTGAGTCAGGCCCCACAAGCCTTGGCAGGCCATTTTGCCGCCTATGAGCTCAAGCTTCTAAGTCACCGGATGTCAGCTGGATTCCCTAGCCCAGCGGCAGATTACGCCGAAGATGGCCTCGATCTGAACCATTACCTCGTCCAGAATAAGCCAGCCACCTTCATGTTTACTGTGAAGGGGGATTCAATGTTGGGTGCGGGGATTTGCGATGGCGACAAGGTAGTCGTTGATAAAGCCCTGAAGCCAAAACATAAAGACATCGTGGTTGCCGTAGTGGATAGCGAGTACACCATCAAGCGCCTTTATCAGTTGCGTGGTCGTATTGAGCTTCAACCAGAAAACCCAAACTACCCACCCATTACCTTTAATGAAGGCAGTGAACTGCAAATCTGGGGTGTAGTGGTTGGGGTAGTGCGCAAGTACAGTAATGCGAGTGCTAGGTATAGCAAGGAAGGTAAGTGAGATGAATATTCAAAACACTTCAACCCCCCTCTTTGCTCTAGTGGATGTGAACAACTTCTATGTTTCTTGTGAGCGTGTATTCCAGCCTAAGTTAGCAGAAGTGCCGATGGTAGTGCTTTCTAATAATGATGGCTGTGCCGTAGCCCGTAGTGCCGAAGTCAAAGCGCTTGGCGTGAAGATGGGAACACCTTGGTTTCAGATGAAGGATCTTGCTAAGCAGCATGGCATTCAGGCTTACTCATCTAATTACACCTTGTACGGTGATATGAGTAGCCGCGTGGTCCAGGTGCTCAGAGAGTTCACCCCAAACCTAGAGGTTTACAGCATCGACGAGAGCTTCTTACAAATCGAAACGGTCTTAAGGCAATACCAAGATACGATCGAATTGGGTCAAAAGATCAAGCAACAAGTGAAAGACACCACCGGCTTGCCAGTCTGTGTGGGTATTGGCGCTAGTAAGACTCTGGCAAAGCTAGCTAACCACTTGGCCAAGAAACATCAGCAGTTTTCTGGCGTGTGCGATGTGAACGCCATGGCCAAAGAAGAGCTCTATCAGTGGATGAGTGAGACTGAAGTCGGTGAGGTTTGGGGTGTTGGTAAACAAATCGCCAAAAAACTCAAAGCTCAAAATATTCAGAGCGTATTTGATCTCTTGCAAGCTTCGCCACCAGCCATGCGTCAACAGTTTGGCGTAGTGATGGAGCGCCTCTGTTATGAACTTCGTGGTACATCTTGTCTGCAACTAGAAGAAGTGGCGCCGGCCAAACAACAAATCATTGCCTCACGCAGTTTTGGTAAGTTGGTTACCAGTCAAGTAGAGTTAGCTGAATCAGTTGCCACCCATGTAGCACGTGCAGCAGAAAAACTCAGAACCCAAAACAGCACTACGGGCGCGCTCACTGTATTTATTCAGACTAATCCGTTTAAGCAAAACGAGCCACAGCATCACCAAGGCATCACCATTCCATTGGCAGACCCAACCGATAACACCTTGACCTTAACAAATGCTGCGCTGGCAGGTCTTAAGCAAATCTATCAAGCCAACTTTCGTTACAAGAAGGCAGGCGTCATTCTGAATCTCATTAGCGACAAGCCAACAGCCCAGCAATCCTTATTTGAGGATATCGAGACCAAGGGCAAATCAGCGCATCTCATGAAAGCAGTAGATGAGATCAATACGCGCTTTGGTAATGCAGTGATCCGGTCTGCGGCCGCGGGAACAAAGAGCACTAAAGAAGAGTGGCAAATGCGATCAAACAATCGGTCACCGAACTACACCACGAGATGGGATGAGTTGCCGGTAGCTAGATAAAGAATTCAGCAGCAAACAAGGTAATTAATAAATAACAAGTAACAACGCATAAAGGAGAGGTAAATGGACTTATTAAACAACTTCAACGGAATTTCTCTCGCAGTCATCATGATTCTGTCTTACTGCGCAGTATTGAAAAATACCAAGCGCAATGAGGGTGACCACAAGCAGGTATTTAGTCGTCAGTATCAGTAAAGAATAAGTAGTAGGCCTGAAAGGGGAATAAGGAAATCACGGATTCCTTATTCCCTTATTCTTTTTAGGCGGCCTTTAGTTCAAGCTTAATTCTCTTTCCTAGGACGGTCGCCGCACTAGCTAGTGTGATTAATGTGAGGCTAGTGTCGCTTTCGTCAAGCAGGCGATTTAAGGCTGCGCGACTGGTATGCATTTTCTTGGCCATAGAGGTCTTGGTGATTTGTTGTTTCTCCATTTCACGCTCAATTTGCCATGCTATGACACGTTTTACTGCCACGGCAGTCGAGTGCTCAAGCAGTGATTCTTCTTTTAAGAATTCGTCAAAATTATTGCCAATATGCTTTTTCTTCATACGGATCTCCTTAACTGCTTTACTCTTATTTTTGCTAAATCTAAATCAGGCTTTGGCGTCTTTTGCTGCTTCTTGATGAATCCATGAATCAATATCATGGTGTTGCTCTCTAGTACAAAAAGAACTCTCGCAATACCACCACTGAGTCTGCACTGAATCTCCCAAATTTCGCCATCAATATGTCTGACAAGAGGCATTCCAAGGGGCCAGCCAAATTGAATGGTTTTAATATCTTCGCCTATTCGCTTTTTATCCTCGATAGCCTGCAATTGAAGCCAATTTCTAACGGGCTCGTTATTTGTTTCTGTTTTAAAAAAGAACACTTCTAATATGGGGGTCTTCATCCATATAACGTACCAATAATGATACACTAATTACATCAGAAATTACTGAATTGGATGTAAGACGACTTAGCCTATCAAATAGACCAGTTAAGGAGTTGCCACAAGCCTTAACTATTTAGATTCTAGAGCTTTACGCAAATAACCAGAGACATTATCTTGGCGTAGCAACCATTGCTTGTAGTCGGATGGTACTTGGCTAATAAGCTCACCCTTATGTTTTCCATAAGGCATGGTTGTTGGAATTCTGGCTTTCTCAGACATCTCCCATAAAGCATCTAAAGAAGCAGGATGTAACTTATCAATAATTTGCCCAACAATCTTGGAGCAGATCCATACATCGGCTAAAGCACTATGGGCATTGCGCAATTGATCTCTGGCGGTATCGCGTTCAAAGTAATAGAGCAGAGCGCTTTGTGTGTGACTGTCTAAATCCGGCCACAGACTGCGCGCAAGTGCCAGCGTGCAGATGCGCTTCACATCTGGACTGCCAATCGCAACCCAATCAAAATCAATATTGTGACCAATCAGATATTGAGTGCCAGCCGGCAATTTAAACGAGCTGCTTGCGGGGCAGTTGACTAATTCCTCATCCATGATGTGATGGGTAGCAAGAGCACCCAGGCTGATAGGCTTGCCTGGGTTGTAACGTTGCACCCAAGGATTGCCCACTTCAAATGGACTGAGGGAGGTGACATCGAGTGAGGCCGCCTCAATAATCACAGCATCGTTCTTATCGGTTGCTTCTACGTCAAAAATAATGGCTTGG
The DNA here is from genome assembly GCA_903892315.1 of uncultured beta proteobacterium. Next base: position 16,193 of record CAITHY010000033.1, read on the forward strand.
GGCATATGAATGTCTATTCGGATTGAACCAGTCTATTGTGCCTCGAATGAAGTTGCTTAATTGATATTGAATAAAGGCCGCATACCCAAAACCATCTCAATTGCTGGTTTTCTAAGGAGATCGCTGATGGGTGGGCGGTGGTTTATCATTAATTCATCGCTTGTTCACTCATATTTAATGCAAGGAAGCATCGTGAAATCATTGCTGGCAATCGTATTGGCATCTATTTTTTCCATGGCATTTGCTCAGCAAAAAACAGCCATTATTCAAACAGATCAGATGCAGCAGGCAATTGCTCGCGGTGCGATTGTTTGGGATGTACGCGATGAAAAAAGTTACTTAGATGGTCACATCCCAGGAGCAATCAATATTGGTGAGATCGGTAACGTACTGCGTGACCCAAATAAAGAAGACTACATCCCTACAGAGCAAATCCAAAAGATTTTTAATGCTGCGGGCTTAGACGTGAATAAAGATGTTGTGGTTTATGGTGCACGCGGCAATCCATATACTTATTTTGGTCTTTACACCATTAATTATTTTGGTGGGAAAGATGCGCAGATCTACCATGATGGTATTGATGGCTGGAAACAGGCTGGCCTGCCAATTCAAAAAGAGCGCCAAACCTTGTCACCAGTCTCGGTAGTGCTGGTACCGCAGCCTCAATTGGTTGTTAGTAATGAGGAGATGCTCAAGCTTGCCCAGTCAAAATCCGTGCAAATCATTGATGCCAGAACACCTGATGAGTTCTCGGGTAAGGATGTGCGTACGATTCGGGGTGGCCATATTCCTAATGCTACCAATATCCCCTTTGAGGACAATTGGCAAGATCCAGCAGCTGCGATCAAGCTGGGCAAGAAACAAGTTGCTGATAACTCTGGAATGGCGCTAAAAAATCAAACCGATTTAAAAAAACTCTATGCCAATCTCGATCCCGATAAAGAAACCGTGGTCTATTGCCAAAGCGGTGTACGGGCTTCTGAGACCGCCACGGTGCTGAAGTCCTTGGGTTTTAAGAAGGTCAAAGTGTATGACTCATCATGGCTAGGTTGGGGTAACAACCTCAAAGCGCCAGCTGCCGATGAGACTTTCTTAAACGTGGGTGCGCTGAATGCAAAGATGGCTGCAATGCAAAATAAAATCAATCAACTAGAAGATGCTTTAAAAAATAAAAATAACTGATGTAATTTAAATAGAGGCTCAACTCTTGGTGGAGGTGGCGCTACACCAAGTTTGTACTCTTCTTACGTCTAAATCATCCAGACTTCCTGTTTATCGTCATCCAAAACGTCTACGCTGAATCTTTCTAAATGGGGAGATCTGCTTTGCGATTGTCTATTGAGTGTTCCCACAAACAGCTGCAGTTATTCAGAATCTCGCTAGACGCCCGAACCGTCCTAGTTTTGCTGATTATTTGGATGATTTGGGGAATTTTGAGAATTCTCAAGATCCTCTGAATCACTATATTGAATGGGGGAAGGGTGGATGAGCCAAACCCCCGGCACTGGCAGAAATTGGGTTTGGCTGCTTCGTTCCCGACCTGACCAGGTTATCCAACCCACCATGCGGGGAGGCCCATCCAATTCCATTTTAGCTTGTTAGAATGTAAGACATGACA